>NZ_SMNT01000018.1 GCF_004348265.1 Methylobacterium segetis | reverse complement strand
CGGCGAGCCGGGCGAGGCCGGACCCGCCGGAGCGCCCGGAAAGGCTGGCGCGCGCGGGCCGGTAGGCCCGCCCGGGCCGCAGGGTGCGCGCGGCCCCGCTGCCGCCCGGAGCGCTCCGAACCTCGCCCGGCCCCGCCAGCGGGAGGCGCCCGACGAGCCCCTCCCCCTGCGGCCGCCGGCCGCGACCCCGGAGCAACCGTACTGATCTCCGGCCTCCGCCCCGGTGCGTCCTCGCGCCGGACTTGCTCCCGGGGGCGGGGGCGCATCCTACTCGGCTTGCGGGCGATCGCCCGGGCCGGATGACGGCCGCGGCGAGGGCCGCGGCGACCTAGGGGGGACCGAGCCGTGCAGACACGCGTGACACCGTTCCGGCCCCGGCGCGCGGGCCGCCTCATTCTCCTCGCCCTCGGCGCCTGCCTCTCGGCCGCGCCTGCGCGCGCGATCGACGGGGGCGCCTCGGCGAGCCGCGGGGATGCCCTCGCCCAGGCCACCGTCGGCATCGGCACCGTCACCCGCCCCGACGACCGCTACCGCCTGACGCGCTGCTCGGGTGTGCTGATCGCCGCCGACCTCGTTCTCACGGCGGCCCATTGCCTGAACGGCGATCCGGTCGGGGCGATCGTGGTGTTCTACCGGGGCAGCCAGGCGGTGAGCCCCGTCTACACGGCGCGCACAATCGCCCGCTACAGCCCGGATCCGGGCGACCTCTCGGCCGAGGCGGCCGGCATCACCCTCGCCGACCTGTCCCTCGACCTCGCGGTGCTGCGGCTGTCGGCGCCCGTGCGCGACCGCGCCCCCGTTCCCCTCGCCTCGAGCCCGCGGCGGGTGCCGGCCGCCCTGCGGATGGCGGGGGTCGGCCTGTCGCAGCGCGGGGTCGGGCGGCTGCGCACGGCCCGGCTGGTGCCGCTCGCCGCCTCGAGCACGGGGCTCACGATCGCGCGGGCCGAGGGCGCCCGGGTCTGCCTCGGGGATTCGGGCGGCCCCGTGGTGGGGCAGGACCGGCGCGGGCTCTTCGTCTGGGGGGTCGCGAGCGCCGTGATCACGGCGCGAGCGCCCTGCGGCAACCTCGTCGTCGTGGCGCCGGCCGCGCAGGTCTTCGGCGAGCGGGCGCCGGGCCGGCTCGCCCGCTCGGCGGAGTGATCAGCCCGCCCCCTCGAAGCGCCCGCTGTCGCCGTAGGGCCAGGCGAGGCCCCGCTTCGCGTAGAATTCCTGGGCGGCCCGCGGATCGCAGAGGAAGGAGACGGTGCCCACGTCGAAGGCGGCGAACCGGTCGGGACGGCTGCCGCCGACCGAATGCTTCACGCCCGGGTTCGCGGCGGATTGGTAATCGTCCTGCGCGCCGTGCTGGAAGCGCGACTTGAGGCCGGCATTGACCTTGCGCAGGAGCGACGTCGCCTCGGGCGTCAGGGCGCTGCGCTTGTTCGTCGGGTCCGTCCCGGAGAAGAAGACCTTCTCGTAGCTGCCGGGCTCCACGATCCGGTAGACGCACATCAGGTCGTAATCGGACACCTGGATGCGCCCGTCCGGGCGGCGGACCAGCCCGTCCTCACCCGATTTCAGGCCCTCGTATGTGATCCCGGTCTCCATCGTCTTCGGCTGGTACTTGCCGTGATGGAAGCGCGCCGGCCGCTTGGGGCAGCGGATGACGACGAGCAACCCTTCGTTGATCGTGAAGATGCGCAGGTGCTCGATGTCCTGCGGGCTCATGCCGGACAGTCGAGAGAAGTGGATGTCGCTGTCGCTGACGCCTTCGAGGGCGGCGCTGCCCTCGAACTCCGCGACTTTCCTGAGGGACATC
The DNA here is from genome assembly GCF_004348265.1 of Methylobacterium segetis. Taxonomy (GTDB): domain Bacteria; phylum Pseudomonadota; class Alphaproteobacteria; order Rhizobiales; family Beijerinckiaceae; genus Methylobacterium; species Methylobacterium segetis. The sequence goes on along the minus strand of NZ_SMNT01000018.1, from coordinate 60,672 downwards.
GTCATCGTCGCGCCTCCGGCCTGACTCGGCCGCCGCGCGCCTGCTTGCGGCTGTGCGGCCAAGCTGCATCAAAGCCCACGGACACGCGTCACGCAAGGTTCGGCCCGGCAGATAACCAGATGAGATGAGAGCCGGGCGCCGCGAATACCCTATTGGCGCCTGGCGTCCAGCCGCCGCACCGTCCCACTCCGCCCCAGGGCTGAGTGAGGCGGCGGCACGACCTGTTAAGCCTGTGCGCAGCGGGACGCGGCCCGCGCCGCCGCCTTAACCGGCTCTGAAGGGCTGGTCGCGCCTAATCGGCCGGACGAAGCGATGGAGAGCGGCCTTGCTGCCCGGGGTGGTGGTGCTCGTGAGCGATCAGCCCGGCCGCAGTGCGCTGCTGGCCGAGGCCCTTCGCGGCGTCGGGACCTGCGAGGTGGTCGGCCTCGATGTCGACTGGTCGACCCGCGCCGCGGCCATCGCCGTCGTCGCGGATGTCGACGCCGCGCGCCCGGCCGCGATGCAGTGCCTCCTCGCCCTGCAGGCGCAAGCCTGGGCCGGGACGGCGCCGCTCGTGTGCATCTCGCAGCGGACCTCCGACAAGGCGCTCCGGCAGGCCCGCGTCCTCGGCGCGAGCGCGTGCCTGCCCTTCTACGCCGAGCCCCACATCGTCGTCACCGCGCTCCTCAATCTCCTCAACCCGAACGAGGGCGCGCTCAACGCCACGATCCGCCAATGCGCCGAGCGGGCCGGCGCGGCCCTGACCAGCCTGTTCAACACCGCGAGCCATGACGGGCGCGTCGACCTCCAGGCCATCGACAGCTGCGTCGATCCCCTGCTCCTGGCGCTGAGCGACGGCGGGCTCGCCCGCTGGCTCAACACCATCCGCGCCCACGACAACGCCACCTACCAGCATTCCCTCGTGGTGGCGGGCCTCGCCGCGCAATTCGCGACGCATATCGGCTTCCCGGAGGCGCAGCGGCAGCGCCTCGTGCGGGCGGCGCTCGTGCACGATGTGGGCAAGGCGCGCATCCCCCGCGCGCTGCTCCTGAAGCGCGGCACGCTCGATGCCGACGAGGCCGCCGTGATGCGCACCCACACGGTCCTCGGCTACGAGATCCTGCGGGCGAGCCGCCACGCCGACCCGGCCATGCTCGACGCCGTGCGCCACCACCACGAGATGCTCGACGGCAGCGGCTATCCCGACGGGATCAGCGGCGACGCGATCAGCGACGTCGTGCGCTTCCTCACCGTCTGCGACATCTACGCGGCGTTGACCGAGCGGCGCTCCTACAAGCCGGCGCTCCCGTCCGACGAGGCGATGACCATCCTGCAGGGGATGCAGGGGCGCATCGAGCCCCGCTTCGTCCAGGCCTTCGGCCAGGCCGTGGCCCGGGCGGCCTGAGCGGGATTTCGCCTCATCCCGGCTGGCCGATCGCGGATGTCGCCGCCCGCACCCGCTCGACGATCTCGGCGGCGATCGCCTCGGGCGACCCGATGAAGTCGATCGGGCCGTCGTGGCGGATCGCGTTCTCGGGCATGCCCCGCTCGGCCTCGGGCCGCGGCGTCAGCACCATCGTCACGCCGCCCGCCGCGTGGATGGCCGCGAGCCCCCGCGCGCCGTCGTCGAGCGCCCCCGACAGGACGACGCCGATGAAGCGCCCGGGCGCGTGGGCGGCGATCGACCGGAACAGGGCGTCGATGGTGCGGTTCCGGTGCAGGTTGCCGGGATCGGCGAGGAGCGCGCAGGCCCCCTGCGCCGCCAGGGCGAGGTGGGCGTCCGGCTCCCCGACATAGCCGTGCCCGCTGAGCAGGCGCTCGCCATCCTGCGCGAGGTGGATCGGCAGCGGCGAGTGCCGGTTCAGGATCTCTTGCAGGTGGCTCATCCGGTCGAAGGGACGGTGCAGGCAGATCAGCACCGCGGCCGGCAGGCCGCGCGGCAGGCAGGCGAGCACGCGCTGGATGTCGTCGAGGCCCTGCGGCCCCGACGCGCCGAGGGCGACGTAGAAATCCGGGGCGCTCCCCGGCTCGGAAGCGGGCGCGGGCATGGGTTCAGCATGCCGCGCGCGGACGCCGAACGCCAGCCCGATCGGGACGCCGCGCAGGCCCCCGATCCCCCCCGCGAGCCTCATGGTGAAGGCATCGTTGCGCCCGGCCCCCGCGAATCGGCGCTCGCGCGGCGCGGGACGGGGTCCTTCGGCACGCTACCGCACCGGGAAGGCGAGATTTCTGTCGATCGTGGGCTCGCCGTGAGCGGTTTTAAGCAATTCGCAAACCCGGCTCACGACAGTCGGTGAGGTTTCGTCAGGACCTCCGCATGCTCGCCCTGAGTTCCGTCGTGCAGGATGTCGAGGGCGCCATCGCGAGTGGCGACCAGGCCAAGCGCATGAGCATGCTGCGCCAGATGACCGGGCTGTTCTCGGCCCAGGCGCCGCGCCTCAGCGAGGATCAGGTCGGCGCCTTCGACGAGGTGATCCTGCGCCTCTCGCGCGACATCGAGACCCGCGCCCGGGCCGAGCTCTCGGCGAGCCTCGCCGACCTCGCCAACGCGCCGCGCCGGGTGGTGCGCAACCTCGCCTACGACCCCGCCGCGGAGGTGGCCGGCCCCGTCCTCGAGCGCTCGGTCCGGCTGGAGGAGAGCGACCTCGTGCAGATCGCGAGCGGCGCCGGGCAGCAGCACCTGATGGCGCTCTCCCGCCGCAGCACCCTGGCCGAGCGGGTGACCGACGTCATCGTGTCCCGCGGCAACGAGCAGGTCGTGCGCAGCGTCGCGGGCAACCAGGGGGCGCGGTTCTCCGAGGGCGGCTTCCGCATCCTGACGAGCCGGGCCGAGCAGGATTCGGAGCTCACGCGGGTGCTGACGCGGCGGGCCGACGTGCCGGAGGCGCAGCGCGCCCAGCTCGTCGCCATCGCCCGCGAGCGCGCCCGCCGGGCGCTGGCGGAGGAGTTCGGCGACAACGCCGCGGCGCAGGCGACCCTCTCCATCGCCGCGACGCTCGCGGAGCCGCCCCTCGACCTGACCCCCGCCGAGGTGGCGGTGGCCTGCCACGCCAAGTACGGCCTCGACGAGGGCGCGGTGCAGACCTGGCTGACCTCCGGCGAGACCACCTACGCCCTGGTGGCGCTGGCCCGGCTCGCGGGCGTGCCCTCGGCCATCGCCCTCAACGCGCACGGGGCGCCGACCACCGACCCGCTCCTGTTCCTGGTGCGCTCCGTCCGCTTCGGCTGGAAGACCCTCAAGCTCTTCCTCGCGACGCGGCCCGGCGGCCTGCCGGACGCGGAGGGCCTGCAGAGCGCCTTCCAGGCCTTCCAGGACCTCTCGGTGGCCACCGCGCAGCGCGTCGTGCGCTTCACCGCCGCCCGCGAGAAGCTGGAGCAGCCGAGCGCCGCCTGAGGGCGGCGCCCGAGCCGCCCGCGACCGGGCGAGCCCGCCCGCGACTGGGCGAGCCCGCCCGCTACTGGGCGAGCCCGACTTGGACGAGGTTGTCGCTGTAGGTCGGCGAGTGGCCCATGCCGCCGTAGGTCGAGGCGCTGATCACGTTGACGGCCCCGTCGCGGTTCAGCGAGTGCCAGTAGCCGAGCGAGGCCACCACGAGGCCGGGCGGCACGTCCTCGGTCACCTTGGCCTCGCCGTGGAACGTGCCGCGGTCGTTGAACACCCGCACCAGCGCCCCCTCTGTGATGGCCCGCATCCGCGCATCCGCCGGGTTCATCAGGATCGCCTGCCCGCCCTGCGCGCGGATCTTGTGCGCCTCGTTCGCGTATTGCGAGTTGAGGAAGCCGTGGCTCTTCGGCGAGACGATGTTGAGCGGGTAGCGCTCGGCCTGGGCCGGGTTGGTCTCGGGCCGCTCGTTGGCCGGCACGTAGCCGGGCAGCGGGTCGAGGGTCTCGCCGCCCTGCTCCCGCTCGTACATCTGCCGGAAGGGCGGGGCCACGAAATTGCCTGTCGTCGCCGCGGTCTCGGACCAGAACTCGCACTTGCCGGACGGCGTCGGGAAGTTGCCCTCCGCGTGCGGCGTGCGCGTCTCCGGATCGCCGATGTCGAGCCGGTACCAGCCGTGCTCGCGGAAATAATCCATGGTGATGCCGCCGAGCTTGGGGCTGTCCCAGTCGAGGTACCACTCCATCAGCTCGGTCTCGCTCATCCGGAATTGCGGCTCGGTGAAGCCGAAGCGCTGGGCCAGCCGCCGGAACAGCTCGGCATTCGAGACCGTCTCGCCCGGCGGCTCGATCGATTTCTGGTTGAGCGTGAAGAAGAAGTGCCCCCACGAGAACATCATGTCGTCGTGCTCGGCCGCCATGGTGGCGGGCAGCAGGATGTCGGCGTAGCGGGCCGTGTCGGTGACGAAGTGCTCGCTCACCACCGTGAACAGGTCCTCGCGGGCGAGCCCGCGCTTGATCTTGGCCGTCTCGGTCGAGTTCGAGACCGGGTTCGCGTTGTAGACCATCAGGGCGTGGATGCCGGGCTCGATTCCCGCCTCTCCGGTCAGGATCTCGCCGAGCTTGAGCACGTTGAGCGCGCGCGTGCCCTCGGGGATCAGGTCCGGCCGGCAGACCCGGTCCCAATGCACCGGGAATTCCCAGAGCGGCATCTGGTAGACGCCGCCGCCCGGGTCCTTCCACGAGCCGGTCAGTGCCGGCAGCGAGAAGATCGCCCGCAGCGCCTGCGCGCCGCCGGCACTCCGCTCGACCGCGATGCCGGGCCGGAGCGCGGCGTTGCGCGTGGTGGCGTATTCGCGCGCGAGTTGCCGGATGTCGTCGGCGGGAATCCCGCAGATCGCGGCGGCGTATTCGGGGGTGAAGGCCGCGGCCCGCTCCTTGAGCTGGTCGAAGCCGACCGTGTGCCGCGCGATGTAGTCGTCGTCCGTCAGCCCCTCGCTGATGATGACCTGGATCATCGCCATGGCGAGGGCGCCGTCGGTGCCCGGCTTCGGCGCGAGGTGCCAGTCGGCCTCCTTGGCGGTGCGCGAGCGGTAGGGGTCGATCACGACGACCTTCGCCCCGTTGCGCTGGGCCTCCTTGACGATGTGCCAGTGGTGGATGTTCGTCGAGACCGAGTTGCAGCCCCAGATGACGATGTATCGCGACTGGGCGAAGCTCAGCGGGTCGGTGCCGTTCGTCGGCCCGACCGTCAGGAGCCACGCCGTGCAGGAGCCGGAGCCGCAGAAGGTCTTCTCGGCCACCGTCGCGCCGAGGCGGTTGAAGAAGGCGTCGCCGACCGTCAGCCCCTGCACCGTGCCCTCGTTGCCGAGGTAATTGTAGGGCAGGATCGCCTGCGCCCCGTGCGTCGCGATGATGCCGGTCCAGCGCCGGTGGATCTCGTCCAGCGCCTCGCCCCAGCCGATCCGCTCGAAGAGGCCGCTGCCCTTCGGGCCGGCGCGCCGCATCGGGTAGAGGATGCGGTCGGGATTGTAATGGTGCTTGTCGAAATCCTTGACCTTCGCGCAGAGGGCGCCGCGGGTCATCGGGTGGTCGGGATTGCCGCGGACATTGACGAGGCGCCCGGCCTCGACCGTGTAGATCATCGAGCACGTGTCGGGGCAATCGTGCGGGCAGGCCCCGAGCGTCTGGGTGATCTTGGTGGGCTCGGCCTGCGCTTCGAGGCTCGTCTCGACGTCCTGCAGCATGTTTCACTCCCGCAATCCGACGTGGCGTCGTGTTTTATTGTTTTCGCCCGGGCCTGAACGGGGCGCGCACTGGCGCCCGGCCGAACCCTCGGGGTCAGTCTGCACGAAGTTGGAATCGTTGCAACGTGGCCTTGGGCGCGTCGGGTCACCCGGAAGCCGGCGGCAGGGATGCGGCGAGCGAGAGACGCCTCAGCCCACGCCGGTCGGCCCGTCGAGGACGCGGCGCACCCGGCGGGCGAGCTCCATGCGCTTGTAGGGCTTGTTGATGACCTCGAACTCGGTGCCGCCCGCATCCGTGCGCTCCAGCGAGGCTTCGGCGTAGCCTGTCGTCAGAAGCACCCTGATCTTCGGTTGCCGCTCGCGCGCGGCCCGCGCCAGCATCACCCCGTTCATGCCGCCCGGCATGATCAGGTCGGTGAACAGCAGGTCGATGCGGGCCTCGCCGTCGAGCACCTCCAGCGCCGACGCGGGGCCGTCGACCACGGTGACCCGGTAGCCGAAATCCTCCAGGATGGTGCAGGCCGTCGCCGCCACGTCCGGCCGGTCGTCCACGACGAGCACGGCCTCGGTCCCGTGCCGGTCCGAGGCCCGGTGCGAGGCCCGGTGCGAGACCCTTCGCTCGTCCTCGGTCTTCTGGTCGGAGGCCGGGAAGAGCAGCCGCACGGTCGAGCCGTGGCCCACCTCGGAGTAGATCTTCACCGCGCCGCCCGATTGCTTGGCGAAGCCGTAGACCATCGCCAGCCCGAGCCCGGTCCCCTTGCCGTCCGCCTTCGTGGTGAAGAACGGCTCCATGACCCGCGCCAGGATCTCCGGCGGCATGCCGGCGCCCGTGTCGGTCACCGAGAGGACCACGTAGGCGCCCGGGTTCACCGACCGGTAGAGGGCGGCGTCCTCGTCCTCGATCAGGAGGTTCTCGGTTTTCACCGTCACGGTGCCCCCGTCCGGCATCGCGTCGCGGGCGTTGAGGAGGACGTTGAGCAGCGCGACCTCAGCCTGGGTCGGGTCGATGCGCGCGTTCCAGAGGTTCGGGGCGAGGTCCTGGCGCAGCACGACGTGGTCCCCGAGCGTCCGCTCGGCCATCTCGCTCATGCTCTGCACGAGCCCGTTGAGATTCAGGAGGCGCCCCTCCAGCCGCTGCTTTCGCGAGAAGGCGAGGAGCTGGTGGGTCAGCTTGGCGGCCCGCTCGGAGGCATCGCGCACCGCCTCGCCCGCCCGGCGCAGGCGCCTGAGGTCGATGTCGGGATGCTCGATGAGCGCCAGCATCATCTCGTTGTGGCCGGAGATGACCTGCAGCAGGTTGTTGAAATCGTGCGCGATGCCGCCCGTGAGCTGGCCCAGGCTCTCCATCTTCTGCGCCTGGTGCAGGCTCTCCTCGGCGTCGCGGCGGCGCGAGACGTCGAGCTGCGAGCCGAAGAAGTAGACGAGATCGCCCGCGCGGTTGAAGACCGGGCTGACGAACAGGGCGTTCCAGAACGAGGAGCCGTCCTTGCGGTAGTTCAGGATCTCGGTGGCGAATTCCCGGCGCTCGGCGATGGCCGCGCGCACCTCGTCGACGGTCGCGCGGTCGGTCTCCGGACCCTGCAGGAAGCGGCAATTGGAGCCGAGCAGCTCGTCCCGCCTGTAGCCGGTCATGCGGATGAAGGCGCGGTTGACGAAGATGATCGGGTTGTCGGCCTGGTGCGGGTCGGTGACGATCATCGGCATGCGCGTCGTCTCGACCGCCGCGAAGAAGATGTCGTGATGCCGGTCCTCGACGCCGGAGGGGCCGCTGCCGGTGACGGGCGTGCGGGGCCCACCCGTGCTCGGCTTCTCCGGTGACGTGGTCATCCGCGCGTGCCTCCTTGCCATGCCCCCGAGCGCGCGGGGAGTCGAACGCCGGGATGGAAGATCGTGTGCAATCGTATCGGGCGCTGCCGGAAAGCGGGTGAGTGTGCAAATGGTTCCCCAACCAGGGGTCGCAGAAGCGGGACGGCTCAGGCCTCGGCACCTTTCTCTCCGACAGAACTCGCCTCCTGCGGCCAAGCCCTCAGGCGGAGCCGTTCCGGGCCTGCCGTTGATCCAATCGGCATGAGGGTGGGTTGACGGAAAGGGTACACGCGCAGCGAGCATGGGATGCCACGCTTCTATTTCCACCTTCGGACGCCGGACGGGCTGGTCCCGGACGATACGGGGCTCGATCTGGTCGGGATCGAGGCCGCCTATCTCGACGCCTGCCGCTCGATCCCGGCCATGGCGGCCGAGCTGCTGCAGCGGCGGGTCGATCCCTCGCGCCACGGCTTCGAGATCACCGACCGCGGCGGGCAGATCCTGATGGAGATCCCCTTCACGGAAATCGCCAGGGCGAACCCGGCGCCCGCCCGGCCCGCGGGCGCCGATTGGCGCGCGGCGAAGGCGGGGCAGCAACGGACCGCGGACCTGACGGCCTCCATCCAGGAGACCGAGCGGGCCTTGCTGGCCACCCTGCGCGAGACGCGCGCGCTGCTGGACCGGGCTCGCGAGGTCAGCGACCGGGGCTGCGGGCTCGTGCAGGCGTGACGGCGCGGGGCGGCCGCGCGCCGGGCGACCCGCATCGGCCGGGAAGCGGGTAGGCGGCGGCCGCCGGCGCCGCCCGGGACGGATCGCGCGGAGCTTGCGAGGCGTTGGCCCAGGAAGCCGTCAGCCCGGAGACAGGATATGGCCGACGCCTCCCACGCCCCGAATGTCCGCTCCGCCGCGGCGCAGATGCACGGGGCGGAACGCCTCTACCGCGACCTGTTCGACCGTGCACCCCTGCCGCTCCTCGTGCTCACGCCCGAGTGCCGGATCGTGAACGCCAACGACGCCTACCTCGCGGCGACGGGACGGCGGCGCGACACGCTGGCCGGCCTCGACATGTTCGCGGCCTTCCCGGACAGCCCGCACGATCCGCAGGCCGACGGCGTCCGCAATCTCTGCACCTCGTTCGAGCGGGTGCTCCGGACGGGACGGCGCGATGGCATGCCGCTGCAGCGCTACGACATCCTGCCGGAAGGCGGGTGCTGGGAGGTGCGGTACTGGCACCCGGCGAACTGGGCGGCGCTCGATGAATCCGGCTCGGTGCTGGCGCTGGTCCACCACGTCACCGACGTCACCGCCACCGTCCTGAAGCCGCGGGCGCCGACGACGACGCTCCGCCCGGAGCCGGCCGCCGACGACCTCCTCGCCCGCGCCGACGCCGTCATCCGGACGGCGAAGCGGCTGCAGGCGCAGACCCAGCGGGACCTGCTCAACACCCGCAGGCAGGTGCGGGCCCTGCTGGGACGGTAGGGAGCCGGGGGCGCTCCGGGGAGCGCCTATCGGAACGGTCCCTCCCGGGCGGGGCGGCGCCCCCCGGCGCGACCCCCCTCCCCGCGGATGCCCCGGAACCGCTATGGAGCGTTCCCGCCGGTATCCCATCGCCCCCTTCCCCCTCCCCGCCCGTACCCCGATGACATCCGCACCCGACGCCGCGCCCGCCCCGCTCCGGCGCCTCCTCGCCGTCCTCTCGGTGGCGGGCTTTGCCAGCACCTTTGCCGGGCGCTCGGTGGAGCCCCTCGTCGGCGTGCTGGCGCGCGACCTCGGCAGCGACCCGCATACCGTGGCGCTGCTCTCCACCGCCTTCGCCCTGCCCTACGCGCTGATCCAGCCCGTGCTCGGCCCCGTCGGCGACGCCCTCGGCAAGGAGCGCGTGATGACGGCCTGCCTCGGAATCCTCACCGCGGCGCTGGCCGGCTGCGCGTTGAGCGGCGACCTCGGCCTCCTGTTCGGCCTGCGGATCGCGGCCGGCGCAGCGGCCGGCGGGGTGGTGCCGCTCGCCCTCGCCCTGATGGGCGACCGGGTGCCGATGCAGCGGCGGCAGGTGGCGATCGGCCGCTTCCTCGTCGCGGTCATCCTCGGCCAGCTCGCCGGCTCGACCTTCGCCGGGCTGATCGAGGCGAAGGTCGGCTGGCAGGGCGTCTTCGCCATCACCGCCGCGGTGGCGGCCCTCGGCGCCGCCGCGGCCCTCCTCGGCTTCGAGCGCGGGCTCGGCCCGCCCGCCCGGAGGCCCGCCTTCGCCGAGGCCCTCACCCGCTACCGGGGCATCGTCGCCAATCCGCGGGCGCGGATCCTGTTCGGTGCCGTCTTCGTCGAGGCGATCGCCGTGTTCGGCATCTTCCCCCACCTCGCGCCCCTGATCGAGGCGCGCGGCGAGGGCGGCCCCCGCGAGGCCGGCCTCGCGCTCGCGGGCTTCGCGGCGGGCGGCCTCGCCTACTCGCTCCTCGTCGCGCAGCTGCTGCGCCTGCTCGGGACGACGCGGATGCTCGCGGTCGGCGGCGCGGTCTGCGCGGTCGCGCTCCTCGCCGTCGGGCTCGCCGGGCGCTGGCAGCTCGACGCCGCGGCGCTCCTCGCCCTCGGCTTCGGCTTCTACATGCTGCACAACACCTTCCAGGTGCAGGTCACCGAGGTGGCGCCGGGCGCCCGCGCCTCGGCGGTGGCGCTCCACGCCTTCTCGTTCTTCTGCGGTCAGGCGCTCGGCGTCGCGATCCTCGGGGCGGCGCTGCCCGTGCTCGGCACCTTCGCGGCCCTGGCCGCCTGCGCCGCCACGATCCTCGCCCTCGGCCTCGCCACCGCGCGCCGTCTCGGCCCCCCGCCGGCGCCGCCGCGGGCGGCATGATCGCGATCTACGCGGGGGGGCCTCGAAACGAGATCGCTCACGCGGCCAGGATCGTGTGCTCCTCGGCCGCATCGGGCCCGTGGGTGTGGCGCGCGAACTGGCCGATCGCGGCCGGCCGGCCCATCAGGAAGCCCTGCACCGCCTCGCACTTCTCCGCCTCGAGGAAGCGCAATTCCGCCTCCGTCTCCACCCCCTCCGCCAGGACGGGCAGGCCGAGCCCCCGCCCGAGGCCGAGCACCGAGCGGACGATGGCCGCCGTCTGCTCGTTGGCATCCACCGCCCGGATGAACGAGCCGTCGATCTTGATCTTGTCGAAGGGAAAGGCCCGCAGATTCGACAGGGACGAGTAGCCGGTGCCGAAATCGTCCATCGCGATCTGGACGCCGAGCGCCTTGAGCTGGCGGAGCGCCGACTGGGCCCGGGCCGGGTCGCGGATCAGGGCCGTCTCCGTGATCTCGATCTCGAGCCGCCCCGGCGCCAGCCCGGTCTCGAACAGCAACTCGTGGACCAGGGGCACGAAATGCGGCCCGTGGATCTGCACGGCCGAGACGTTGACGGCCACCGTCAGCGGCACGGGCCAGCTCGCCGCCTCCCGGCAGGCCTCGCGCAGCACCCACTCCCCGACCTGGAGGATGATGCCGCTCTCCTCCGCGATGGGGATGAACACGGCCGGCGAGATCGCGCCGCGCTCCGGATGCTGCCAGCGCAGCAGCACCTCGAAGCCGGTCACCGTGCCGGCGCGGACATCCGTCTGGGGCTGGTAGACGAGGTGCATCTCGCCCCGGGCGACGGCGTGGCGCAGGTCGTGCTCGAGGAGGCGGCGCTCGCGCACCTGCGCGCCCATCTTGGCCTCGAAGAAGCGGTAGGTGCCCCGCCCCTCGGCCTTCGCCCGGTAGAGCGCCGTGTCCGCGTAGCTCAGGAGCGTGGCCCGCTCCGATGCGTCGTCGGGATAGAGCGCGATGCCGACGCTCGTGGCGATGATCGGGCCGTTGCCCCCCGCATTCCCGCAGCGCAGGGCCTCGAGGACCCGCTCGGCCAGGCGGCCCGCCGCCACCGCATGCTCGCAGGGCATCAGGATCGCGAATTCGTCGCCGCCCAGGCGCGCCATCACCTGCCCCGCGTCGAGCACGTCCGTCACGGCGCGGGCGACGCTGACCAGCATGGCGTCGCCGGCCGCGTGACCGAACAGGTCGTTGACCTCCTTGAACCGGTCGAGGTCGAGGCAGAGCAGGGCGAGCTTGCCGCCGGTCGCCGCGGCGAGCTTCAGGTCCTGCTCCAGGCGCTGGTTGAAGCTCGTGCGGTTCGCAAGCCCCGTGAGCGCGTCGTGGTGGGCCAGGAACTGGATCTGCCCCTCGGCCCGGCGCCGGGCGCGCAGGTCGCGCACCGCCACGGCGTAGTGGGGCTGGTTGCCGTAGGTCACCGGCCGCAGGATGAGCTCGACCGGGATGGCCGAGCCCCCCCCCGTCGCGCAGCTCCGCCTCGATCGCCTGATCCGGCTGGCCGGCGAGCGCGAGATGGGTTGCGGCTTCCGGCAGGAAGCGGGCCAGGGGGCTGTCCGGCAAATCGGCCGCGGCGATGCCCACGAGCCGCGCGAAGCTGTCATTCGCGCTGACGATGGCCCCGCCCCGGCACACGACGAGGCCCTCGACGGCCGCGTTGGCGAGGCTGTGCAGGCGCTCGCGCTCGCGCAGCGCCTGGCGCCGGTCGCGGATATCGAGCGAGAGCGCGGAGCAGGCCAGGAGCAGGATGGTCACGCTCACGAGGGCGATGCCGACCGCGAGCCAGCGCGCCGGGACGGCGGTTTCCGGGATCACGATGGTCGGATCCGCCGCGATCGTGACGGCGCCCATCGCCGTGAAATGGTGGCTGCAGATGGCGGCGAGGAGGAGGAGCGCGCCCGCCATCTGACCGCGGACGCTGTCCTTGCCGAGGGTGACCGACAGCGCCGCGCTTCCGAGCAGGCAGCCGAGGATCAGCGAGGCGGCGACGAGGACGGGGTCCCAGGCGATGTGCCCGGCCACCTCGAACGCCATCATGCCGGTATAGTGCATGGAAGCGATGCCGCCGCCCAGGATCGCGCCGCCGATCGCGGCCGCGAAGGGCAGGCCCGCGAGAAGCGACACCGCGAGACCGATACCCGTCAGAGCGACGGCGTAGACCAGCGAGAGGCCGGTCAGGCCGACCTCGTAGCCGCTCGGCAGCCCGGGCTCGAAGGCCAGCATGGCGATGAAATGGGTCGCCCAGATGCCCGAGCCGCCGGCCAGGGCGGCCACGCCGAGCCAGACCGCCCGCAGGCGCAGCGTGGCCTTGCGCGCGTGGCGCAGGAGCTCGATGGCGGTGACCGCGGCGAGGCTGCAGATGGCGGCCGCGAGCGCCACGAGCCACAGGTCGTGCGCACCGACGAAACACCCCACGACCTTCAGCATCGCACTCGACCAGCCAGATTTCGACCGGCCCATGGTGCAGACGCGCCCCTGCACGCATCCTTAAATTCCTCGCCTCCGCCTACGAAGACGGCGGTGGAGTTAACGGCCCGTCTTCGAGTGACCCGTCGTTCGAGGCCAGCTTAACCATCTGCGCCCATCGAGACTTACAACGGTTGCAGGGCGGGCCGGATGTCACAGGAGGGGATCGTCGGCCGCCTCGAGCCGGCCCTGGGCGATGGCCTCGCGAAACCGCTGGTAATCGGCGTCGTTCCGGTCGCCGTAGGCCTGCGCCCAGTCCGCCAGGGCCTCGCGGAGGCCGGCTTGGCGGTCCCGGCCGCAATAGCCGGCGATCGCGGCCGCATCGCCCGTGCGGGCATGGGCGCGGGCCAGCAGGGAGCCGTAGGCCCAGGAGAAGTAGACGAGGGGCTGCCCGGTCATGCAGCTGACCGGGATGTCGCCTTTCATGTTCTTCATCTGGCGCACGTAGAACGGGCGCTCCGCGATGGTCGTCCAGCCGAGCAGCGGGTCGCCGACCGCCTGGAGCAGCCGTTGCCCGTAGATCACGCGCTCGCCCTCGTGGGCCGCATAGGGCGCGGGCATGCCGGCGAGATAGGGCGCGTGGGCCGGGCTCACCGCTTCCTTCACCTGGAGGAAGAGCACGTCCTGATCCGAGTTGCCGCAGAGGAGCGCGACGTAGGCGCGGGTGCCGACGCTCCCCACGCCGACGACCCGGTGCGCGACATCGACCACGTGGTAGCGGCTCAGCATGAAGCGCCGCTCGCGCGGCAGCGTCTCGGCGTAGCGCTCCAGGCCGCCGATCACCGCCTCGTGCGTCTCCGCGTCGACGCGGGTGAGGATCGGCGGCTCTTCCCGGAAGCGCCAGCCGCCGTCGACGCGGCGCTCCCCGACCCGCGCCAGCAGGCTCTTGTTGTTCCGCTTGCGGGCCTTCTCCACGGCCTTGGCGACGACGCTGCGGGAATCCGGGTCGATCTCGATGCCGGCGAAGTCGAGCTGGTCCACGCGGGCGGCCTGATGCCAGACGTCGAGCGGCCCCTGAGGCGCGAGCTCGGTCATGGTGTGCTGGTAGCCGGCGACGGCCGCGAGAACCGCGTCCCGCCGCTCGCGGGGGGATACCTCGTAGCCCCGCGCCGCGACCTCGAGGCTCGCGGCGAGCCGCTTCAGGTCCCATTCCCAGGGGCCGACGGTGACCTCGTCGAAATCGTTGAGATCGAGGACGATGTCCCGCTGGGGGGTGCCGAACAGCCCGAAATTCGAGATGTGGGCGTCCCCGTTCATCACGACCATGATGCCGCTGCGCGGCGTCTGCGCGAGATCCCAGGCCATGACGTGGGCCGCCCCGCGCAGGAAGGCGAAGGGGGAGCTCGCCATCCGCGCGACCCGCAGCGGCAGCAGGGCCTCCTGGCGCCCGGCATGCGCCTGCTCGATCAGGGATACGGGGTCGGGGCGCTCCTCGGGCTCTGGCAGGACCGCGTGCGCGGCGTGGGGCACGGCCATGCGCAGATCCTTGCCCGCCGCACGCCGCCTGTCCCAGGGCTCACCGCTCTCCCGCAGGTCGATCGTCGGGAAATCCGCGAGGGGCTCGAGCACGACCTCGTCCGCCGCGGGGCGGCCGGCCTCCGCCTCGTCGGGTACGTCGACGCTCACCGGGTTTGTCCCTGCGCGGATGGCGCGGTCGGGCGATCGATCCATCGTGACGCTCTGTGACGGAGCCCCCTGTCCCTCGGGCCGGAACGACCTCGGGCCAGGATCAACCTTGGCCTTATGATTTCGTTCCGGACCTGCGGATTAAGAACCGCCGACCGATCGTGCGGTGCCCTCCCCCGCCACGACCTATGGCACCGTGCCGACCCGTCGCGCGGGAGCCAAAGGCATCCTGGACACTTACCGTGGCGATGCGCGTCCGGAGCGGACGCCGAGCCGGACAGGATGCCATGCGAACCCGATCGAAACTCGGCCTCGCGGCGCTCGCGGTTCTCCTCCTCGGAGGGGCCGCCTTCGTGCGCTTCATCGTCTACCCGGAAAAGGCCACGCTCGATGCCTCGGCCGGGCTCGGCACGAACCCGACATTGCCCGAACCGAACCCGACCCTCATGCCGACGGTGAATATCGCCCGGGTCGCGCGCTGGGCGAACGGCGCCAAGCCGCAGGCCGCGCCCGGGCTTCAGGTCTCGGCCTTCGCGGAGGGGTTCGATCATCCGCGCTGGCTCTACCTTCTGCCGAATGGGGACGTTCTGGTCGCCGAGGCCAACAAGCCGCAGACCGACGATCCCTCGACGGGCATCGCCGATTGGGTCGCCGACAAGGTCAAGAGCTTTGCCGGGGCAGGCGTGAAGAGCCCGGATCGGATCGTTTTGCTGCGCGACAGGGACGGCGACGGCGTGGCCGAGGAGCGTCACGTCTTCCTCACGGGTCTCCACTCGCCCTTCGGCATGGCGCTTGTCGGAGGCGACCTCTACGTCGCGAATGCCGACGCGCTGGTGAAGGTGCCCTACCAGACGGGCCAGACCGAGATCACGGCGGCCCCCGAGAAGGTCGTCGACCTGCCATCGGGCATCAATCATCACTGGACGAAGAACGTCATCGCCAGCCGGGACGGCCGGACGCTCCTCGTGACGGTCGGCTCGAACAGCAATGTCGGCGAGAACGGCCTCGACAAGGAAGCGGGCCGCGCCGCGATCTGGGAATACACCATCGCGACGAAGCAGATGCGGCCCTTCGCGACGGGCCTGCGCAATCCGAACGGCCTCGCCTTCGAGCCGACGACGGGCAAGCTCTGGACGGCCGTGAACGAGCGCGACGAGATCGGCAGCGATCTCGTGCCCGACTACGTGACCTCCGTGCAGGATGGCGGCTTCTACGGATGGCCCTGGAGCTACTGGGGCCAGCACGTCGACGCGCGGGTGCAGCCAGCCCGTCCCGATCTCGTCGCCAAGGCGGTCGCCCCCGATTACGCCGTCGGCACGCACACGGCCTCCCTCGGCATCGCCTTCTCGACGGATTCGAACCTGCCGGAGGCGTGGCGGAGCGGATTGTTCGTCGCCCAGCACGGCTCCTGGAACCGCCGCCCGAAGAGCGGCTACAAGGTGATCTACGTGCCGTTCAAGGACGGCAAGCCCGCCGGCCAGCCCGTCGACGCGCTGACCGGGTTCCTCAACGCGGATGAGAAGGCGCAGGGACGTCCCGTGGGAGTGATCCTCGACAGGTCCGGCGCCCTCCTCGTGTCGGACGACGTCGGCAAGGTCCTCTGGCGGGTGAGCGCGGAGCCTGCGCGGTACTGAATGCGCCGCATCGGCCTAGCGAAACCCGCGCCCGGCCGTCTGCCGAAGCGGGCGTCGCGGAGCGCCGATCTTGCTGCGCTCTCCCCGTTGCGCCTGCTCCGCGCATCGGCTACTGAATCCGCCACGGCCTGCACCCGTAGCTCAGCTGGATAGAGCGTTGCCCTCCGAAGGCAAAGGTCACACGTTCGAATCGTGTCGGGTGCGCCAATCTTCTCAATGACTTCGTAAGTCGATCCCGCTCCGCCGGCTGGAGTGGCGCATTTGCCGTCGCCGAACCCCTGATCCCGCCGAACGCCATATCGAACAGGCGGATCGAACGGCATCATTCCCGATGACGTTCAGGTCAGGTCGGGCCGGGCGTAGATGCCCGGTTCGCCGTCGACGGCTGCGGGAAGGCCCAGCAGGGTAGCGATCTCGATCCCATCGGTCCCAGCCAGCAGGTCAGCGAGCGTGTATCGGTCGAGCACGGCGAGGAAGGCCGCCAGAGCCTCGCCGAGAGCGCGCCGGAGCCGACAGGGCGCCGTGATGGTGCAGGCGCCGCCGGCGAAACACTCGACCAGCGCGAGATCGTCCTCGGTCTGGCGCACCACCGCGCCGACGACAATCTCGGCCGGCGGCCTCGCGAGGCGAAGGCCGCCGCCGCGCCCCCGGATCGTCCGGATCAACCCCAGGCGTCCAAGCTGATGCACCACCTTGGTCAGGTGGTTCTCGGAGATGCCGTAGGCGCGCGCAATCTCCGCGATGGAGCTCTGCCGAGGCTCGTGAAGGCCGACATAGATCAGAGTGCGCAGGGCGTAGTCGGTGTAGCGGGTCAGGCGCATGGCGACTCCGGAGGAACCCATAAGGTATATTTCATTTGCATGTTTTCAAAGGTGACCTAAAAGGTGCGGGAGATTTGCATCTTTGAGAGTTGCACATGCCGACCTGCCTGTCCGCCAACACCATCTCCGTCGTCAAAGCGACCGTGCCGGCACTCGAGGCGCACGGCCTCGCGATCACCCGGCGCATGTACGAGCGCTTGTTCCAGGACGCCGCGATCCGCGACCTCTTCAACCAATCGCACCATGGCGAGAGCGGCTCGCAGCCGAAGGCCCTCGCCCAGGCGGTGCTGGCCTATGCCCGCAACATCGACAACCTCGGCGTGCTCGCCGGCGCCGTCGAGCGCATCGCCCAGAAGCACGTCGCGCTCAACATCCTGCCCGAGCATTATGCTTCCGTGGCCGACGCGCTTCTCGGTGCGATCCGGGACGTGCTGGGCGAGGCGGCGACACCGGAGATCTGTGCTGCCTGGGGCGAGGCATACTGGTTTCTCGCCGAGTTGCTGATCGGGCGCGAGGCGACGATCTATCGCGACCTCGCCACGAAGCCCGGCGGCTGGAACGGGTGGCGCCCCTTCACCGTCGAGAGCGTCACACGAGAGAGCGAGACGATCCGGTCCTTCGTCCTCGTCCCGGCCGATGGCGGACCCGTCCTTCGCCACGAGCCGGGACAGTATCTCGGCCTCCTCCTCGACCTGCCGCAGCACGGCATCCTCAAGCGGAACTACTCGATCTCCTGCGCGCCGAACGATCGCGCCTACCGCATCACCGTCAAGCGGGAGGGAAAGGCGGATCAGGCCGCCGGCATCGTCTCGACCTGGCTGCACGAATGCGCTGCGCCCGGCACCGTGCTGAGCGTGGCTCCGCCGACCGGTGAGTTCTTCTTGGACCGAGAGACGCGCGATCCGGTGGTTCTGGTGAGCGGCGGGGTCGGGCTCACACCGATGATGAGCATGCTGGAGACCATCGCCGAGACCAGTCCGGACCGGCCCACTTGGTACGTCCACGGCGCGTTGAACGGGCGCGTGCACGCGTTGCGCGAGCATGCCCGCGCCATCGCGGCCAGCAACGGGAACCTGCGCCTGCAGACCTTCTACGCGGAGCCGGAGGCGGAGGACCGAGAGGGTGAGCATTATGACAAGTCAGGTCTGATCACGGCTGACTGGCTCGTGGCGCGGACCCCGCATCAGCGGGCGACCTACTACCTGTGTGGGCCGAAACCCTTCCTGCGCGCCCTCGTGAACGGCCTCCTGCGCGAGGGTGTACCCGCCGACCGCGTGCGGTTCGAGTTCTTCGGGCCGGCCGACGACCTCGTCGAGGTGCCGAAGCAGGCCGCCTGAGGCGAGTCCCGGCAGGGTGCTTGCCTCTCCGCCGCTCCAGACGACCGAAGCGCAGATGATGGCAGGGCCGGCCCGCTCCGGTTCGACGGGAACGTCACCGGGCTCCGCGCCGAGGCGGGTTATGATACCGGCCCCGCCCAATCCTGTGACGGGGACACTCCGCCGCCGGCGGAGCGGGATTCGGCCGCGATGCCCCCAGGGGGCAACCGCATCTCGCTCCGCACGGCTCCCTGAACGCCGCTGGCGTCGAAGCGATCGATGTGTCGTTGTGTAGGCTCTCCGGCAAGGGTTGAGGGCGGTGCGCCGTGGTGGACGAGAGCTTCAAGGCCGATCAGGCCGCGATCGATGCCATGATCGGGGATTTTCGCGGCCAGCGCTTTCTGAGCCCGCCGCCGGACCCCCGGCTCATCGACCCCACCCTCCTGCGCGCCCTGAGCGCCCGGTTGGCCGATCCTTACGCGTATCAGTGGCGTGCGACCCGGGCCAATGCGGACCTCGTCGACGCCCTCTACCACACCGTCACGCAGGCCAACGGATCGCGCTACGGCCTGGGCATCGAGAAGATCGCGCTGAACGACAAGGGTGAGAGCCCGCCGATCTTCGTCGGCCGGAACGGTCATGCGCGCATGCTGGCCTCGGACGAGTTCAAGCTGCATTACTACGTGACGGCCTGCAGCATGAACGTGCGCGCGTTCATTACCTCCTACGACGAGGCCGTCCGGCTGCTCGGCTCCCTGCTTCCGGGATGCGGCTTCCTCCTGCATTGCGCGGATGGCCGCGTCGCCGTCAGGCTGGAGAAGGAAGGCAGGGCCGGCCCCTGGGTCGAGGCAAGCCACGCCGCCCTGGCCCTGGTCCTGGCGGCCCTCGAACATCTGGAGCGCGCCCCGCACGAGGCCGCACACTGGCGGAGCATCTAGGAGGCGGGCCATGCGCCCGCCGCGACGGCGGAGAGGCCGCGTCTCACCCGCCTCGCATTGAAGCCGGAGCGGGACTTTGCCGCGCGCGAGACGTCGTCGCTCCCGAGGGACGCGGCTGTCCGCGAAGATGGGCCCGCCCATCATCGCGGTAGACCTTCGCCCACCGATCAGGCCGGACCGGAAGCTCCAGCGGCATCCCGAGCGATCGACTGCGCCGGATCGGCCTCGTATCGCTGCCTCGCACGCCGGATCGCCCGGTGGCTGGGAAAAGCCCGACGTTCGCGTTCGGAATGCACGACCGTGGCTCGGATCTGCAGCAGATCCTTGCGCGTGACGAGGCCGACAAGGGCGCCGCTTGCCGGATCGATCACCAGGATTCGGCCTTGGCCGGTGGTCATCATGATGTCCGGCGCCCGCGCGACCACATCGTCCGGATGCACGCGCGCCAGCGACGCGTCGGAGATCCTCTCCTCGATGCAATCTCTACCGTGACTTCTCGGTCTTCCACCGCAACGCGTCAGCGCGGAATACCATCCCCACAGGCCTGCGCATGCCATCGACGACGGGATACGCGTGATCCCGGCCGCCTGCGCTGGCCTGAATGGAGGCGGCGATCGACGCGCCGGCATCGAGCATTGACGTCGCGGAGCATGACCTCCGAGACGCGGGTGAGTTCGTGCGGGTCCACGCCGTACTCGCGCATGATGTGCTGCCCGCGTCGCGCGATCTTCTCCGTCGGGATCGACCGCTTCAGGAGCAGCACCGTCACCGCATAGGCCGCGACGGACGCAGCCAGGAGCGGGGCTAGGATACGGACGTCGCCGGTGAGTACCCCAGCGAAAGAGAGGCGCGGATCGCTCCCTCAGCGTCGAGCCGTGCAGGCGGTTTGGAGACCTGACGCCACGCGATTGCGACCCGACCGGTATTCCACCGCGTTGAGGACGACGATGGCTCCGATCAGCAGACCCATCCCGACAATACCGGCCGAAAGCAGGCTCGCCTCCGTCAGCGCATAGCTCACGGACGCACGCCCGAACCCTAAATTTTCAACGTAGAGATCGCATGCATCGCTACCATAAATACCTCGATGCAGCTCACACACCGTAGCCGGATAGTGGCCCTCTTTGTAAAATATCATCATCTGTGCGGCGAGAACCGCAATCCAATAGGAGGCCAGCAGTAGCAGACCATTCTTGAGTATTTTATCCGATGAACTCGGTGACGATTTCGTCAGTCCGACAAGGACACGATCTTCCATCATCACACTCTCTTGCTGACTGCCAGCCCCGAGTATCTGAGTCGATCCCGCGAGGAACGTGCCTAGGTGCTAAAGGCCGAGTTTTGCATGCAGAGAGCATGCCATGCCGTGTGTCCGTCTCCATGACTGCGAAGAGTGTGTCCCGATCGCGTGCCATGCGTGTGCTGGCAGCGGGAACAGCCGGGACTGGGAGGCCGCTGTTACGAAGGCGCGTCAGGAGGAGCATTCCCCTCCGATGCCGCGTCAGCACCTACCCGCGAAATCGAACACCAATCTGCATGCTTCCGATGCGGTCGTGCGCGCGGCATGCACGATCGGACGGAAAGCAGCTGCTCGGATGGCTGCGTCCGAGTTGCCTCAGTTGCACGCAAGGGAGGCAATGACAGCCAGCTCAAGCGGCAAGCGCTGCTGCGTGTGATTGGTGAGCATCCGATGTCGGCCACAGAGCGCCTGTCGGTTAGGCATACTGCATACCAGATTTGCAAATCCGAGGTATCGGAGCTATAAGGTACATCGAGGTTGTATCTTTAAAAGGCGCCGATGCCCCAACCTGCGCATCCCGTAAGCCGGTGCTGAGGGTCGCCGCCGTAAAGGGCGCAAGCGGAGGATGCGGGAAGTCTCACTCGGCAAGCCGAGCGTCGGCTTTTCCCGCCCCTGTCGATCGATCAAGTCCCACTTCAGCCTGAGGCGCATTCTCGCATGATCGAGCCCGGTGGTCCCGCCCGATACAGTGAGCACGCCCGCGGCTTTCGCCTGTTCAGGCCGATTCTCGCCGGGGCAACGCTGAGGGAGCGCCTTGTCGCATGCTTGGGAGCCCTGGCCGGTATCACGCTCACCGGCCTGATCTGCGGCTGGTTCTTCGGACAGGGCCCGCACATTCCGCTCATCGTGGCGCCGATGGGAGCGTCGGCCGTCCTGCTGTTCGCCGTGCCGGCGAGCCCCCTGGCCCAACCTTGGCCCATCATCGGGGGCAACACGATCTCTGCCTTCATGGGCGTCCTCGCTGCCTATCTCATTCCGGATCCGGTCGTGGCGATCGGCGTCGGCGTCTCGCTGGCCATCGCCGCGATGTCGCTCACGCGCTCCCTGCACCCGCCAGGTGGGGCGGCCGCCTTGACGGCGCTGATCGGCGGCCCGGCCGTGACCTCCGCCGGGTTCCTGTTCCCCCTGTTTCCGGTCTGCATCAACTCGGTGATCTTGGTGGCGCTCGGGATTGCGTTCCATAAGATCTCGCGCCGCAACTACCCGCACGCTCCCGTCAAGGCTCCCGTCAACACACACGGAACGTCGGACCTGCCTGCACCGCTCCGCGTGGGCTTCAGGCCGGAAGATGTGGACGCGGCGCTGGTCGCGCTCGACGAGACCTTGGACATCGACCGCGGCGATCTCGACCGCCTCCTTCAGCAGGTCGAGCTCAACGCGCTGGTCCGGACCCAAGGCGACATCACCTGCGGCGAGGTCATGTCGCGGGATGTCGTGACCCTCGGGCTGGACAGCAGCACCGAACGGGCCCGGGAACTGCTGCTCGCGCACAACATCAGGACGCTGCCGGTGGTCGATGGGGACGGCCGGGTGATGGGCACGGTGGGATTGCGGGAACTCGCCCTTCGTCCCTCCGGCAGCCTCGCGGAGGCGATCTCTGAAACCAAGACGGCCGCTCTCAACGATCCCGCCGTCGGCTTGGTCCCGACGCTCACGGATGGCCGAACGCACGCGATCGTGGTCACGGCCGAGGACCGCACGGTCCTCGGGGTCATCACCCAGACGGACCTGCTCGCGACCCTGGCGCGCACCGCCTCGGCGAAAGCCTTCGACCCGCGTGCGGGATTGGCCGCGTAGCGAGGGCTAACCCCGCTTCAGCGCTGGCCGGCAAAGGCACGCATGGAGGTCGTGGACGCTCGGCGGCCGACCGGAGACGATGCCGCCGTCGGAGCGCATCAAACCCATGCGTTCCTCACCGCCACGGCGCATGCGGGCGAGTCCGACGACAGAATCTGACTGAACTTCTTTGCGGATCAGCGCTTTAGGCGGCTGATGGTGCCCAGGAAAGGACTCGAACCTTCACCTCTTGCGAGACTGGTACCTGAAACCAGCGCGTCTACCAATTCCGCCACCTGGGCCCGTCGACCGCGTGCGGCCGGCGTTGGCGTTCGTTTAGGGGGCGGAGGCGGGATCGTCAATCCGGATTCCGCCCCGCTTCGCACGTTCAGGCGCTCGGCCACTCGCGGATGTCGACGAAGCGGCCGGCCACGGCCGCCGCTGCCGCCATGGCGGGGGAGACGAGATGGGTGCGCCCGCGCGGGCCCTGGCGGCCCTCGAAATTGCGGTTCGAGGTCGAGGCGCAGCGCTCCTCGGGCCGCAGCTTGTCCGGGTTCATGCCGAGGCACATGGAGCAGCCGGGCTCGCGCCAGTCGAAGCCGGCCGATTTCAGGATGCGATCGATCCCCTCGGCTTCCGCCTGCGCCTTCACCAGACCGGAGCCCGGCACGACCATCGCCGAGACGCCGGGATGGATGGTGCGCCCCTCCACGATCTTCGCCACGGTGCGCAGATCCTCGATCCGGCCGTTCGTGCAGGAGCCGATGAAGACCCGGTCGAGGGTGATGTCGGTGATCTTCGTGCCGGGCGTGAGGCCCATATAGGCCAGCGCCTTCTCCTTGGACTGGCGCTTGTTCTCGTCTGCGATGCCCGACGGGTCGGGCACGCTGCCCTGCACTGAGACAACGTCCTCCGGGCTCGTGCCCCAGCTCACCAGAGGCGGCAGGTTGGCCGCATCGAGCCGCACCTCGCGGTCGAAATGGGCGCCTTCGTCGGTCAGGAGGCTCTCCCAGTAGCGGCGCGCCCGGTCGAAGGCCTCGCCCTTCGGCGCCTTCGGGCGGTCCTTGACGTAGGCGTAGGTGGTCTCGTCGGGCGCGACCATGCCGGCGCGCGCGCCGCCCTCGATCGACATGTTGCAGATCGTCATGCGGCCCTCCATCGAGAGGGCGCGGATCGCCTCGCCCGCATACTCGATGACGTGGCCGGTGCCGCCCGCCGTGCCGATCTCGCCGATGATCGCCAAGATGATGTCCTTGGCCGTCACCCCCGGCGGCAGCGTGCCGTCCACGGTGACGCGCATGTTCTTCGCCTTGCGCTGCAGGAGCGTCTGCGTGGCCAGAACGTGCTCGACCTCCGAGGTGCCGATGCCGTGGGCGAGCGCGCCGAAGGCACCGTGCGTCGAGGTGTGGGAATCGCCGCAGACGATGGTCTGGCCGGGCAGGGTGAAGCCCTGCTCGGGGCCGATGATGTGGACGATGCCCTGGCGCCGGTCGAGGGCGTCGTAGAACTCGATGCCGAAGTCGCGCACGTTCTCGGCCAGCGCCTCGAGCTGCGTGCGGCTCTCGGGATCCTCGATGCCGAAGCGGCGGTCCGAGGTCTGGACGTTGTGGTCGACCACCGCCAGCGTCTTCTCCGGGTGGCGCACCCGGCGCCCGGCGACGCGAAGCCCCTCGAAGGCCTGGGGGCTCGTCACCTCGTGCACGAGGTGGCGGTCGATGTAGAGGAGGCTGGTGCCATCCGGCTCGACATCGACGACGTGGTCGTCCCAGATCTTGTCGTAGAGGGTGCGGGGGGCGCTCATGATACAGGTCGCGTCTGGTGTGGATCTCGTCCGGTTGCCGGATCGGACCCCTTTAGTAGTGTCGCCGAGCCCGTTTCGGAAGTGGCGGAAGGCGGCTCGGCGCAGATGGCTGCCCGGATGAGCCCGCATGGTGCCGGAAACCGGCCCGCGCGGCCCGCTTCTGCCGCCTGACGGGCCGCCGCGCGGCCGCTATAAGGGCGGCCTCCTGTCCGCACCGTGCGGATCCGCTCCCGGGACCTGAGACGTTGCGCCCCGACCTCCTCCTCCTCCGCCCGATGCAGCCCCTCGTCATGGAGGCCCTGGAGCGGGCCTTCACCCTGCACCACCTCGACGCGGCCGCAGAGCCCGCGGCCCTCCTCGCCGAGGTCGGGCCGCGGATCCGCGGCATGGCGGTCAACGCCCACGCGCCGATCGATGCGGACCTGCTCTCCCGCCTGCCGAACCTCGAGATCGTGGCGAGCTTCGGCGTCGGCTACGACACGATCGACGTGGGCGAGGCGCGCCGCCGCGGCGTCGTCGTGACCAACACGCCGGACGTCCTCTCGGACGAGGTGGCCGATTTGGCGCTCGGCCTCCTCCTCGCAACGCTCCGCCAGATCCCGCAGGCCGACCGCTACCTGCGGGCCGGGCGCTGGCCGGACAAATCCTTCCCGCTCACCGCGACCCTGCGCGACCGCACGGTCGGCATCCTCGGCCTCGGCCGCATCGGCCGCGCCATCGCCCGCCGGCTCGAGGGCTTCGGCGTTGCCATCGCCTATCACGGGCGCTCCCGGCAGGCGGTGCCGTACGCCTACCACGCCTCGCTCCTCGATCTGGCCCGCGCCGCCGACGTGCTGATGATCGTGGCCCCGGGCGGCCCGGAGACGCGGGGCGTCGTGAACGCCGAGGTTCTGGAGGCGCTCGGCGCGCAGGGCATCGTGGTGAACGTCGCCCGCGGCAGCCTGATCGACGAGGCCGCCCTGATCGCGGCCCTGCAGGCCGGCACGATCCTGGGCGCCGGCCTCGACGTCTTCGCCGACGAGCCGCACGTGCCGCCCGAACTGATGGCGATGGACCACGTGGTGCTGCTGCCGCATGTCGGCTCGGGCTCGGTGCACACCCGGGCGGCGATGGGGCAGCTGATCGTGGACAATCTCACCGCGTGGTTCTCCGGCAAGGGTCCTCTCACGCCGGTGCCGGAGACGCCCTGGAGCGGACGCCCGTGAGGCGCGTGCTCGCCGCCCTCCTGCTCGCGGGCTGGCCCGCCGGGCTGCAGGCGCAGGAGGCGCCCCCTCCCCCCTTCGTCGCCAGCCTGCCGGACGCGGCGACCGGCGTGCCGGGCACCTGGGACCTCTCCCGCGACGGAAGCACGCGGCGCTGCGTGATGACGCTGACCGCCGAGAGCGGCGAGGCCGGACGGCGCCTCTTCTTCCCGGCGGGCTGCCGCAAGGCGCTGCCGGTCCTGAACGGTATCGCCGGCTGGCTCTTCACGGACGGGGCGATGCGCCTC
Organism: Methylobacterium segetis; assembly: GCF_004348265.1. GTDB lineage: Bacteria > Pseudomonadota > Alphaproteobacteria > Rhizobiales > Beijerinckiaceae > Methylobacterium > Methylobacterium segetis. The sequence goes on along the minus strand of NZ_SMNT01000018.1, from coordinate 35,249 downwards.
GTCGACCGCAATCTGCGGCCCGTCCTGATGTTCGCCCGGCGCCCGGACCAGCGGAGCCTGCTGGCCTCCTCGGAGGGCGGCGAGACCTACAGCCTCGTGCCGCTGCAGATCCAGGCGATGCGGCCGCCCGAGCCCCCCTCGGCGGAGCCGGCCGAGACGGCGCCCTCCGCCGCAGGCGGCACCGCAGCCGCGCCGCCGCAGGAACCCGGACCGGCACCGGGCGTCTACGCCCTCGACCGGTACCGCGACCAGGATGTCTGCCGTCTCTCCCTCGCGCCGGGCGACGGTTCGGCGGCCCCGGTGCACATCCTGGACGGCTGCCGCGACAGCGGGCTGGCGATCTTCGACCCGGTGACGTGGCGCTACGCCTCGGGACGCCTGACGCTGGTGGCCAGGCGCGGCCACGTCGTGAACCTCGTGCGGATCGGCGAGGACAAGTGGCGCCGCGACCCCGAGACGGGGACGACCTTCCAGCTGCGGAAGATCGAGGGCCCCTGAGGGAGCCCGCTCGCCCCGAACGCCCGGATCCCTAGACCTGCGGCCTCTGGGCCGGCAGCATCCGCTCGTGCAGGCCGTCGCGGCGGATGGCGACGTGCCAGGCCGTCGCCAGCACGTGGAGCACCACGAGGGCGTACACCGCCCATTGCCCGACGAGGTGGATCTGCTTGAAGACCGGCTGCAGCGCCTCGTTCCTGGCGAGGCCCGGCGCCGTGAAGAGCCAGAAATACGGCGTGTCCCGCCCCGCGAGCGCGCTCAGCAGGTAGCCGCTCAACGGCATGACCAGGAAGATCGCGTAGAGGAGCCAGTGGTTGACCCGCCCGAGCAGGGTCAGGGCGGCAGGCGTGCCCGGATGCGGGGGTGCGGGGTGGATCATCCGCCAGACGATGCGGGCGACCACGACGGCGAGGATCGTCAGACCGACCGACTTGTGCAGCACGAACATGGTGCCCTTGGCCGGCGCCTCGCGGGCGAGGCTCTCGGCGATCCAGGCGAGCGGCAGCACCGCGAGAACCAGGGCGGCGGTCACCCAGTGCAGCGCCTGCTGCGTCGCAGTGTAGCGCAGGCGCGCCGGTCGCGCGGTGTCGGCCATCCTGTTCCCCCCTCCTTTTCCCCTTCCCCGCCCGCGGAACGGCTCAGATCGCCGCGGCGGGGTCGCCCCCGAGCGGGTTGCCGTCATCCTCGTTGCGGGCGTCGCGCGTGCTGCGGCGGGGACGGCGCTCGAGGAACGAGCGGCCGAGCGCGCGCAGCGGCGCCGAGAGCCGGCGCAGATCCTCGGCGCGCTCCATCACGCGCTCGCCGTTGCGGATCTCGCGGTCGAGCCGGGCCATGGTGCGGGCGAGCGACGGGTCGTCGTCGTCGAGCCAGGTCTCGACCACGCGGGAGAAGGCGATCACCGTGCCCTGCAGCTTGAGGCGCCCGAGGGGGCCTTCCGTGTCGATGCCCGCAGCCGCCAGCATGTAGCGGTGCGAGTTGAGGGCGACGCCGTTGAGCGCGATCATCGCGAGCGGGTCGCCGCGAAGAGCGTACGAGATCCGGCGCAGGGCCGGCTTGTAGGGGGTCATGGCGTCGAGACGGCGCATCAGCACGTCGAACAGGCGCTCGCGCGCGGGCTCGTCCGCGAGGTCGGAGGTGTCGCCCTCCAGCACCGTCCGGTCGATCAGGCGGGAGAGGCCGCCGAGCACGGCGCCCTTGGAGGGGAAGAGATCGCGCATCTCGGCGAGACTGAGATCCGCCTCCCGGGCGATGTCGCCGAGTTCGATGTCGTTCCAGGGCTGCTCGGCAGCCAGCCGCATCAGAGCCTGGACGGCGGCCTCGCGGGGCGGGAGCTTCGGCGCCTCGGCTTCCGGCCCGGCAGCCTTCGCCGCCCTCGTGCTCCTGCCCTTCGGGCTTCCGGACTTCTCCATCGCGTCCCGCTCCTCGTCGGCCTCGCCCTCTATGTAAGCGCCGTTTCCCGATGGGGACCCCGGAGGAGGAAGAAAAAACGCCGCGGGGCGGCCCGCTCAGCCGGCGAGTTCGCCGGCCCGGCTCTTCGCCGCGGCGACCGCCTCCCGCAGGAGCGCGGGCATCCCGTCGGCGCGCATCAGCACCTCGAGGGCCGCCGCGGTGGTGCCACCGGGGGAGGTCACGTTGCGCCGCAGCTCGGCCGCCTCGGTCGCCTCCGCATCGAGGAGGGCGCCCGAGCCCGAGACCGTGGCCCGGGCGAGCCGGCCCGCGATCCCGGGCGGCAGGCCCGCCGCGATGCCGGCTTCCGCCAGCGCCTCGGCCAGCAGGAAGACGTAGGCGGGGCCGGAGCCGGAGACGGCCGTCACCGCGTCGATCAGCCCCTCGTCGTCGAGCCACTCGACGAGGCCGGCGGCCCGCAGCAGGGCGTCGGCGCATTCCCGTTGGCCGGGCGTCACTTCCGGGCTCGCGGCGGCGCCGGTCGCCCCCCGCCCGATGCTGGCCGGCAGGTTCGGCATGGCGCGCACGACCGCGCGGGCTCCCGGCAGCCGCGCCTTCAGGTCGGCGATGGTCTTGCCGGCGAGGATCGAGACGACGAGCGTGTCCGGACCGACGAGGGGCGCCAGCGCGGGAGCCGCGGCCGCGAGGCCCTGCGGCTTGACCGCGAGGACGAGCGCCTCGGGCACCTGCGGCTCAGCCGGGTTGAGGGCGAGGCCGCGGGCGGCGCAGAGAGCGGCGAGTTCGGGCGAGGGTGCGGGCTCGACGACCGTGGTGCGCCGGGGATCCAGTCCGCCGGCGAGCCACCCCGCCAGCATGGCGCCCCCCATCTTGCCCGCTCCCACGAGGGTCAGGGAGGCGGGCAGGCTTGCGACCGTGTCGGGCATGGCCGTGCGACCCTACGCTTCGCCCTCGGTCTCGAACAGCACCGCGTCGAGGGCTTCCCGCGCCGGCTTGCCGGCCCAGAGCACGAACTGGAAAGCCTGGAAGTAGCGCTCGCAGGCCTCGACGGCCGATTTCAGCATCATGCCGCATTGTGGATGCGTCGGCGCGACGCCGCCGGCGAGCAGGAGCGCGTGGCGGAACATCACCACGTTGTCCGTCGACCACAGGTCGAAATGGCCGATCCAGAGCTGCTCGTTGACGAGGGAGACGAGCTTCAGCACCTCGTTGCGCCGCCGCTCCGGGACCTTGAGGTCGAAGGCGCAGGCGACGTGCAGGGCCTCCATGTCCTCGATCCAGGTGAAGGCCACGTGGTATTCCGTCCAGCGGCCCGAGACGGTGACGGACATCTCGTCCGTCTCGGCCCGGTCGAAGATCCAGTCGCGCAGGGAAGCGAGGCGCTCCACCACGTCGAGCGGGTGCTCGAGCCGGTCGTGATCTTCGGTGTCGACGTGGAGCTGGGTCATGGCGATCCGGGCTGCCGGCCCGCAGGGGCCGCAGCGACAGGGTGAGGACAAGAAACCGGAGCGACCAAGCGCGCCGCGACAAGGTGAGAGCCGAACGGACAAGGTTCAGCGCAGGGCGGCGAAAGCTTAGGCGTTCATGGTCTTCGGCGAATCAGGCGAATCAGTGCGTCCCTGACTATAGACCGCGCCGGACTCGCGTTTCAAAGCGGGCATCGCGGCCGGTGAACAGGAAAGGGCCTATCCACCGCTGCTTCCTGTGCACAAGCGCTCGCCGGTGGACAGGTTCTCGGGGCGCTCTTGCCGGCATCCTTGCCGGAGCCGCGAGGCCCCTGCGTCAGACTGACTCGGTGGTGCCCGCGCCCACCTCGGGGCCGAGCTTGGCCTCGAGCGCGGCCACGCGCGCGGCGAGCCCGTCATTCTGGGCGCGCAGGGTCGTGACGAGGTCGCGCAGCACGTCGACCTCCTCGCGCGAGGCGATGTCCATGTCGCGGATCAGCCGCTCGAACTGCGCCTTGACGACGCTCTCCGCCTCGCGGCGCACGCCCTGCGCGGCACCGGCCGCGTCGGTCATGAGGCGGGCGAAATCGTCGAACAGGCGGTTGGGGGTCTGCATCGTCCGTCTCCCGGGATCGAGCGATGCCACAGCGCGGCACGCGCCCGTTGGCTGCGCGGATGGTCCGGCGCCGAAGCATTTCGCCGCCGCGTCGGGACATAGGAATCCGCGGACTCGGCGGCAATCGGGCACCGGCCCGCGGCGGCGCTTTCCACAGCGGGCGCAGCACCCGGGCGGCCGCGGGAAACAGCCGGTTACAATTTTGGGACCCGGACCCCGTTCCGAATGCTCGAACCGGCAAGGCATAAAGGCCGCCGAGACTGGCTAGCCGAACCGGCCGATGACGACGAATCCGACACCCCACATCCTCCTCGTCGAGGACGACCGCGAGATCAGCGCCCTCGTCGCCCGCTACCTGCGCGCCAACGAGTGCCGCGTCAGCCTCGCCGGCGACGGGCGCGAGATGGACCGCGTCCTGTCCGACGCGCGGGTCGACCTCATCGTCCTCGACCTGATGCTGCCCGGCGAGGACGGCCTCAGCCTCTGCCGGCGCTTGCGGCGCGCCTCGTCGATCCCGATCCTGATGCTGACGGCGAAATCGGAGGAGATTGACCGGATCGTCGGGCTGGAGCTCGGCGCCGACGACTACCTCGCCAAGCCCTTCAACCCGCGCGAACTCCTCGCCCGCATCCGCGCGGTCCTGCGGAGGGGCGTCTCCACCGAGGCCGCGGGCGACGACGGGGCGCGCCGCCTCCATTTCGCGGGCTGGACGCTCGACGTCTCGCTCCGCCAGGTGCTGAGCCCGGAGGGCGCGCGCATCGCCATCACGGGGGCCGAGTTCGACCTCCTCCACGCCCTCTGCCTGAGGCCGGGCCGGGTGCTCTCCCGCGACCAGCTCCTCGACCTGACGCAGGGGCGCGCCGCCGGCCCGTTCGAGCGCAGCATCGACGTGCTGATCAGCCGGATCCGCCAGAAGATCGAGCAGGATTCGCGCAATCCCGAGATCATCCGTACCATCCGGTCCGGGGGCTACCTGTTCACCCCGGAGGTGACCCGGTCATGACCGCACCGGCCCGGCTGACGCGCCTGATGGCGCGCCTGCGCCCGCGCAGCGTCGCGGGGCAGATCGCCCTCCTCGTCGTCGCGGCGATCGCCGTCGCGCATGTGGTCGCCACCCTCGCCTTCGTCCTGCTGCGCGAGCCCTGGCGGCCGGACGACCATCCCGGCGTGGCGGCCAACCGCCTCGCCACCGTCGCCCGCCTTCTCGACGCGGCCGAGCCGGGCGAGCGCGACGCGCTGCTGCGCAACGCCGCCCGCTCCCTGCCGAACCTCCGGATCGCGCCCTGGGACGGGAATGCGCCGGCCGCGGGCGCCGAGGATCTCGACGACCACCCGATCGTCGGGCGGCTGCGCGATGGGTTCGGCCGTCCCCTCGCCGTCGTCGATCTGGCGCCGAAGGAGGCGCGGCGCGACGCGCTGCGGCTCGGCCTCGTCACGCCCTCGGGCGCCGTCTTCCTCGCGAGCCTGCCGGACGAGGCGCTGCGCTCGCCGCGCCAGGGCGCCATCATCTTCACCGTGGTCTTCCTCGGGCTCACCCTCGCCCTCCTCTGCGTCTGGGCGGCCCGGGCGCTGACGGCGCCGCTCGCGCGGCTCGCCGTCGCGGCGGAGGCTTTCGGCGCCCGCACCGACATCGTCGCGCTGCCCCGCCGGGGGCCGGAGGAGGTGCTGGCTGTCTCCCGCGCCCTGGAGCGGATGCGCGAGCGCGTCCGCCGCCTGATCGACGACCGCACCCAGATGCTGGCCGCGATCAGCCACGACCTGCGCACGCCGATCACCCGCCTGCGGCTGCGGGCGGAGTTCATCGAGGACGAGCACGCCCGGACGATGACGCTGCGCGACCTCGACCAGATGAACGGCCTCGTCGAGGCCGCCCTCTCCTACGTCCGCGACGGGCAGGGCGGCGAGGCCGGCCAGATGGTGCTCGTCGACCTCGCCTCCGTGGTCCAGACGGTCTGCGACGGGTTCAGCGACATCGGCGCCGACGTCCGGGTCGAGAATCCCCGCCACGTCCTCGTGCGCGGCCGACCCGACGAATTGCAGCGGGCGCTGACGAACCTCGTCGAGAACGCGGTGAAGTACGGCGGCTCGGCCGTGCTGCGGATGGACAGCGGACCCCGCGGCGCCTCGGTCGAGGTCTGCGACGAGGGACCCGGCATCCCGGAGGCGGAGCGCGAGGCCATGCTCCAGCCCTTCGTGCGGGGCGACCGGGCGCGCAATCTCAACGAGGCGAGCGGCTTCGGCCTCGGCCTCTCCATCGTCCTCGCCATCGCCGAGGCGCATCGGGGCCGCCTCAGCCTCGCCAACCGGCCCGAGGGCGGCCTCTGCGCGCGGTTCGAGCTTCCCGCCGGGGCGCAGGGTGTGCCGGCCGCCCCGCCCGCCGCCCCGCCCCTCGCGGCCGAGTGAGTCCGGGCCGGGCTTCGCACCGGGCCGTGCAATCCTGTTTCCCCTCGTGTCCCCCCGCCGAGGGCGACACGCCGCGAAACCGATCCGGCCTGGGCCGCAAGACGCATGAGTTGCAGACCTCGCAGGGCCGGACGTCCGGGGGCTCCGCCGGCGGCCTCGGCAGCGGCGGCGCGCAAGGATCCGCCCTGCTTCGTCGATTTCCAGGCCTGAGCGGGCCGGAGATCCTCAGAACTCCCTTCAGAACTCCATGTCGAGTTCCTCGATCTCCTCGGGCTCGTTCAGGGCGGCCTCGGTCCACTCGACCATGAGGGGCCAGGACAGGATGGTGTCGCGATAGGCGTTGACGCGAGGGGGCAACGCCACGTCGTAGGTCCGGAAGCGCGTGCAGACCGGCGCGTACATGGCGTCGGCGAGCGTGGGCGCCTCGCCGAAGAGGTAGGGACCCTCGTACTGGGTGAGGCACTCGTCGAAGATCGCCACGATCCGCTCGATGTCGCCCCGGGCGCCGTTGAAGATCTTGAAGTTCGGATGGTGCGCCTTGAGGTTCATCGGCAGCGCCGAGCGCAGGTTGATGAAGCCGCCATGCATTTCGCCGGCGATGGAGAGGCAATGGGCGCGGGCGGCCACGTCCTTCGGCAGGAAGCCGGCATCCGGGTAGAGCTCGGTGAGGTACTGCGCGATGGCGAGCGTGTCCCACACCGCCACGCGGCCGTGGGACAGGCGCGGCACGAGGAAGGAGGGCGAGAGGTGCAGGAGCTCCGCCCGCGTCGAGGCGTCGGACCCCGACAGGACCTCGGTCTCGAAATCGAGGCCGGCCATGCGACAGACCAGCCAGCCGCGCAACGACCAGGACGAGTAGTTCCGGCTTGAGATCGTCAGCGTCGCCGCGCCCATCGTGTTTCCCCCTCGGAGGTATTTTTCCCTCGGGCGAACCGAATCAAGACTCGTGCCGCGCTCACGCCCGGCTCCGGATGCCCTTCGAGGGGCGGCGCGATCCGCGCGGGCCGGCCGGCTGGCATATCTCATGCAAACGCTTCGCGGTGATGCAGCGGAACAACAGCCTGCGGCTTCGTACTTTTTGCCGGTTGCGGCCAATCTGCGCCCGGCTAATCCTTAGCGCGCAATGAACATGCAGCGCACAGTGGCGTGGCTGCCCTCCTCCACGGCCGTGACGTCCCTCTCCGAGGGGCGATCACGCATGAGAGCCCGCCCCATGCTGTACGATGCGTTCGAGGTGCAGGCCGACCTCGCGGAACAGACCCGCGCCTGGGGCCGCGTTCTGCACGATGCGATCTCGCCCTGGACCCGGGCCGGCCACCGCGAGCCGGCGACGTGGTGGGCGGCCGGTGCCCGCATGATGATGCGCGCCGGCCTGACCTTCGCGCGGCCCGCCTTCGGAATCTCCGGTGTCCGGGTCGGCAACCGGGACGTTCCGGTGATCGAGGAGCCGGTCGCGGCCACGCCCTTCGGCACGCTGCTGCGCTTCCGCAAGGACATCGACGCGCCCCAGCCGAAGGTGCTGGTGGTGGCCCCGCTCTCCGGCCACTTCGCGACCCTCCTCAGGGGCACCGTGCGCACCCTGCTGCCGGACCACGACGTCTACATCACGGACTGGCACAACGCCCGGGACGTGCCCGTCTCGGCCGGCCGCTTCGGCTTCGACGATTACGTGGACCACCTCGTCCAGTTCCTGGAGACGATGGGCGAGGGTTCGCACATCGTGGCCGTCTGCCAGCCCGCGGTGCAGGCGCTCGCCGCCGCCGCCGTGATGGCGCAGGCCAGGAACGCGGCCGCGCCCCGCTCGATGACCCTGATGGCCGGCCCGGTCGATTGCCGGATCAGCCCCACGGCCGTGAACCAGCTCGCCATCTCGAAGCCGATCGACTGGTTCGAGAAGAACCTGATCTCGACCGTGCCGCGCCGCCACAAGGGCGCAGGCCGCCGGGTCTATCCCGGCTTCGTGCAGGTCTCGGCCTTCGTGTCGATGAACGCCAAGCGCCACATGCAGGGCCACGCGGACCTGTTCTGGCACCTCGCCAACGGCGAGGCCGACAAGGCGCAGGCGATCGAGACCTTCTACGACGAGTATTTCGCGGTGCTCGACCTCGCGGCCGAATTCTACCTCGAGACCGTGCAGATGGTCTTCCAGGACTACACCCTCGCCAAGAACGAGCTCACCTACCGGGGCACGCCGATCGACATGCGCGCCATCCGCCGCACGGCGCTGATGACGGTCGAGGGCGAGCGCGACGATATCTGCGCTGTCGGCCAGACCATGGCCGCCCACGACCTCTGCACCGGCCTCGCCCCCCACATGAAGAGCCATCACCTCCAGGCCGGCGTCGGCCATTACGGGGTCTTCTCGGGCCGGAAATGGGAGGCCCAGACCTACCCGCTGGTGCGCAACTTCATCCAGTCGCACAGCTGAGCGGGCCTCTGTGGCAGCGCTGCCGCGCCGGCCGGGCAGCGCGCCGCCATCCGCACCGGACGCCGCCTGCCCGGTTGGAAGTCGCGGACGCTTCGTGTATGGGATCGGGTCAGGTGTGAATTTACGCGCCGATTCGAGTCCGTTCGATCGACGTCCCTCCCGGGTGCCACCCGGGACAGGGGCGTTTGTCGGTTTCTCAGCGAGACCGGAACCTCGACGTCGGCGCCGCCCGAAAACAGATGCTCTAGAGGATCAAGACCGTTGCAGGTACTCGTTCGCGACAACAACGTCGATCAGGCGCTCCGCGTTCTCAAGAAGAAGATGCAGCGTGAAGGCATCTTCCGCGAGATGAAGCAGCGCAAGGCCTACGAGAAGCCCTCCGTCCGCAAGGCACGGGAGAAGGCCGAGGCCGTCCGCCGCGCGCGCAAGCAGGCGCGCAAGACCGCGATCCGCGAGGGCCTGATCGCGGCCCCGAAGCCGAAGCCCCGCTTCGGTGCCGGCGGCCCGCGCCGCCCGGGTCTGCCCTCCACGAGCGCCGCTCCGCAGCAGCAGAGCACGGGCGCCGCGACCGCCTGATCTCCGGCCCGGGCCGTCACGGCGGCCCGACCGGACCGATCTCCGGACCCCATCTCCCGACGAGGCCCGGCCGCCCTGCGGCGCGGGCCTTTTCGTTGGGCCGCCCGCCGTCCGGTCAGGCCGCCCGTGCGGCGTCGGTCGCCCGCTCGGCCTGGACCAGCACGTCGAGGGCCCGCCACGGCTTCTGCATGAAGACGGCGCCGGACGGCAGGCGGGCGTTGCGGCCCTCGTCGTAGCCTGAGGTGACGATGACGCGGACCTCCGGCCAGCGGCTCTCGACCGTGCGGGCGAGCGAGATCCCGTCCATGCGGCCCGGCAGGCGCACGTCGGCGAAGAGCAGGGCGACGGTGAGGTCCGACCGCTCCAGCACGGAGATCGCCGCCTCCGCGCTCTCGCAGGCGATGACGTCGAGATCGGTCTCCTCCAGGACGGCGGCGGCGAGATCGCGCACGGCCGTATCGTCCTCCACCACGAGGGCGACGGGGCATGGGGGCAGAGCTTGGCCCATGAAGCCTCCTCTTCTCAGGTTGTTGTGATGCCTCGGGACACGCGCAGGCCACGACAGGGCTGCTGATTCCCATCCGCCCATGCTGCGCCGGCCTCGATCAACGGGCAAGAGTCGGGATTATTTCCGTCGCAATGTCCAATTTTACACGGAGCGCGGGCGGCACGCGCCGAAGCCTCTCGGATGCCATCCCCGCGCCCTGCTGCGGCCCCCGTTGCGCGCGAGCCTCACCGGGCTCGATGCTGCGGTGCATTAACGATCTGTTCACCGCAACGGACTGAATGTTACGGTTGTGTGAACGTGGGGGCCGAAACGGAACGGCGCTTGCTTGGCTGTCCGCGAGCCCGGACCGGGAGCCAGTCCCACGCGTTCGTCAGGGGGTGTTCGTCGCCATGTGCCGCTTCCTCGCCTATAGCGGTGAACCGGAATTCCTGTCCGACTTGGTCTGCGCGCCGACGCATTCCCTCGTGCACCAGTCGCTGCACGCGGCCGAGGCGAAGACCGAGACGAACGGCGACGGCTTCGGCATCGGCTGGTACGGCGAGCGGCCCGAGCCCGGCCTCTACCGCGACGTCTCCCCGGCCTGGTCCGACGAGAACCTCGTGAATCTCTGCCGCCAGGTGCGAGCGAGGACCTTCTTCGCCCATGTCCGCGCCGCCACCGGCACCGTCACCAGCCGGGCGAACTGCCATCCCTTCGTGCACGGCCGGCACATGTTCATGCATAACGGGCAGATCGGCGGCTACCACCGCATCAAGCGGCGGCTGGAGGCCCTGATCCCCGACGCGCTCTACGACGGGCGCCGGGGCACCACGGATTCCGAGGCGATCTTCCTCCTGGCGCTCGCCAACGGCCTGGAGGACGACCCGATCGGCGCCATGGCCGAGACGCTCATGACGGTGCGCGGCCTGATGCGCGGCGCCGGCATCGGCGAGCCCCTGCGCTTCACCGCGCTCCTGACCGACGGCGAGTGGCTCACCGCCTATCGCTGGGCCTGCGACGGGCGCCCGCCGAGCCTCTACTCTCGCCAGAGCGAGACCGGCCTCGTCGTCGTCTCCGAGCCCATCGACGGAAGCCGCGAGGGCTGGCGCGTGGTGCCGAAGGGCGGGACGCTCCGGGCCCGGCGCGGCGAGATCACCCTCGCCGAGGGGCCGGAGGCGCTCCCGGAGATGATCGCCGCCTGAGGCTCCGCTCTCCGGAGGCTTGGCCCCCTCGGACCGGACGCCTAAAAGACCCCTGCCGGCAGGCTGGCCGGCCGAGCAGGGTGGGTCGCCATGGGCGGTTACGCGGACGTCGAACTCCACATCGCGGGGCGCTGGCGGGGCGGATCGGGGGACGAGCGGCGGCCCGTCCTGAACCCCGCGACCGGCGAGACGCTGGGCCAGCACGCCGTGGCGAGCCGGGCCGACCTCGACGAGGCGCTCGAGGCGGCCGAGCGGGGCTTCGCGGCATGGCGCAAGGTGGCGCCGATCGAGCGCGCCAAGGTCCTGCGGCGCGCCGCCGACCTCCTGCGGGAGCGGGCCGAGGACATCGCCCGCACCATGACGCTGGAGCAGGGCAAGCCGCTGGCCGAGGCCCGCCTCGAGACGCAGGTCGCCGCCGACGTCACCGACTGGTTCGCAGAGGAGGGCAAGCGCACCTACGGCCGGGTGATCCCGGCCCGCCAGGAGGGCGTGATGCAGCTCGTCCTGCGCGAGCCGATCGGCCCGGTCGCCTGCTTCACGCCTTGGAACTTCCCGCTCAACCAGGCCGTGCGCAAGATCGCGGCGGCTCTGTGCACCGGCTGCTCGGTGATCCTGAAGGGCCCCGAGGACACGCCGGCTTCCTGCGCCGCGCTCGTCCGGGCCTATCTGGATGCCGGGGTGCCGGGCGACGCGCTCTCCCTCGTCTACGGGGACCCGGCCGCGATCTCCGCCTACCTGATCCCGCACCCCGTCATCCGGAAGATTTCGTTCACGGGCTCGACGGCGGTGGGCAAGGAACTCGCCGCGCTCGCCGGCCGCCACATGAAGCGGGTGACGATGGAGCTCGGCGGCCACGCCCCGGCGATCGTGTTCGAGGATGCCGACGTCGAGAAGGCGGTCTCGGTGCTCGGCACCAACAAGTTCCGCAATGCGGGCCAGGTCTGCGTGGCGCCGACCCGCTTCCTCGTCCACGAGAGCGTGTTCGACCGCTTCCTCGACGGGTTCACGGCCTTCGCCGAGGGGCTGACGGTCGGCGACGGGCTCGCCCCCGAGACGCGGATGGGGCCGCTGATCCACGGCCGCCGCCTCGAGGCGATGGAGAGCCTCGTCGCCGACGCCACGGCGCAGGGGGCAACGCTCCGCACGGGCGGCAAGCGCATCGGCAACCGCGGCAATTTCTTCGAGCCGACCGTGCTGACCGACGTGCCGCTCTCGGCGCGCCTGATGAACGAGGAGCCGTTCGGCCCGGTGGCCGCCGTGCAGCGTTTCTCGGACGACGAGGCGGCGTTGCAGGAAGCGAACCGCCTGCCCTACGGGCTCGCGGCCTACGCCTACACCCGCTCGGCCGCGCGCGCCGCCAAGGTCGCCGCGCGGATCGAGAGCGGCATGCTCGGCATCAACCATCACGGCCTCGCGGTGCCCGAGACGCCCTTCGGGGGCGTGAAGGATTCGGGCTACGGCAGCGAGGGCGGCGCCGAGGCCCTGGAGGGCTACCTCGTCACGAAGTTCGTGACCCAGGCGGGCGCCTGAGATCCGGCCGGCGGACGCGCGCAGGCCTCATCGTCGCCCCGGAGCATCGCGCCGGGAACGTCGGGATCGAGGAAGGGGACGCGGGACGCCGCGGGACCCGAGAGTGGTGTTGCGCTGCGGATGCCGATCCCACGGCGTCCCACGGCCTCCCGCCCTCGCGGGCCTTGAGGCCGCCTTCGCGTCGCGGTTCTTGCTACACGCGCGTCGACTCCGGCTTCGGGCCGCGTATGTCGGCGGACCCCGATCGGACCTCTGTCGCCGCACCGGGCCTCGTAGTGGTGCCCGGCACCGGTTCCCTCAGGGCCGCCGGCCGGGCGTGAGCCCGAACCGCCGACCCTGCGTCGCGAGCGTGCCCGGGACGATGGCGACCGAAGCCACCGGCGCGGGACCGCCCTGCCGCCCAGGCCCGCCCGGTCGGCCACCGGGAAGGCCCCCTGCTCGGCGGCGGCAGATGCGGGATTGAAAGCAGATTTTAGGAATTCTGTCAAGAACAAATCGCGTACGCAGATCCGTTCAATAATGCGGCGGGGGCGGCTCGGGGGTGCGGGGATCGGTGCGCCCGGCCGCCTCCTCGACGTGCTCGGTGAGCACGGCGACCTGCCGCGTCAGCCGGTCGATGATCCGCCACTGCTCGGTGATCGTGCGGTTCAGATCCTCGATCGCCTGGTCCTGCTCGGTGAGGCGCATCTCCAGTCGGTCGATGCGGGCGCCGTCGTCGCTCATCGTTTGGCCTCCGCGAAGGATCCCAGCGCCTCGGCCGGGTGGTCGCCGTGTTCCTCGAGGCCGTGGCCGAGGGCGATGCGGCCGTCGAAGACGAAGCAATCCCCCCGCCAGCGGCTCTCGGCCTCTGGCACGGTCTCGAGGTATTTCAGGATGCCGCCCTGGAGCAGGTGGACGTTCCGGAAGCCCCGCGCCCTCAGGTAGGCGCCGGCCTTCTCGCAGCGGATGCCGCCGGTGCAGAACAGGGCGATCTCGGGCTCCTCCGCGGGGTCGAGCGCGTCGGCATAGGCGCGGAAATCGGCAAAGCGGGTCAGGCCCGGATCCTCCGCGCCGTGAAAGGTGCCGAGCGCCACCTCGAACCGGTTGCGGGTGTCGACGAGGCGCAGGCCCGGGCGGTCGAGGAGCGCGTTCCACGCCTCCGGCGGGACCCGTGTGCCGACATCGCCGGTCGGATCGGTGGCGCCGGCGTCGAAGGTGACGATCTCGGGTTTCCGCTTCACCTTCATGCGCCGGAAGGGCGGCTCCTCCGCCGACGACAGCTTGCATTCGAGGGCGTCGAGCCTCCCGCCGAGGAGCGGGCCGGCGCGGAGCTCCGAGAGGAAGGCGTCGATGGCGGCCGCCTCACCGGCCACCGTGCCGTTGATCCCCTCGCGGGCGAGGAGCAGCGTGCCGGTGAGCGCCAGGGACTCGCAGAGCGCCTGGAGCGGCGCAACGAGGGCATCGGCATCGGGGAGCGGCGTGAACCGGTAGAGGGCAGCGACGGTGTAGGGCATTGGGCGGGGTTTAGCAGGGGATGGCGCGGGAGGACACGGGCAGGAGGACACGGGCAGGAGGGCACGGGCAGGAGGACACGGGCGAGCGAGGCGCGCCGCGCGCCCTCCCCCGTTCGGGAGAGGGCTGGGATGAGGGGTGCGCGTCATCCGGAGAGGTCGCACCCCTCACCCGGTCCGCGTCCCGCGGACTCGACCTCTCCCGAACGGGAGAGGTGGATGGCGGCGTGTTTCGAGGCCATTCTCGACCGAGGCGCAGGATCGCAGATTTAGAGAGGACCGCACCGATGCCGATCGCCACCCGGACCCTGCGCCTGCTCGGGCCCGGCTCGACCGAGAACGTAACTGTGCGCCTCTACCGGCCCGAGGTGGAGGATGGGGGCTGGATCTGCCGCTACGCCATCGGCTGGCCGGACGTACGCACCACGGCTTTGCCGGCGGCGTCGACGCGGTCCAGGCGCTGAACCTCGCGCTCCAGCGGGTCGGGTTCGCGCTTCACCGCAGCCCGCACCATGCCGAGGGCCGCCTCGTCTGGGAGAAGCCCGGCGACGGATACGGATTTCCGGTGCCGCCGAGTGCGCGGGATCTGCTGGTCGGCGCGGATCGGGTTTTCGAGTGAGATGCTGGTTCGGAAGGCTGCTCGCAGGTGGTGCAACCTCACGCTTGCGGCCGCTTTCGGTCTTTCTCGGCCCTTCGGAAGGTCTGCTTGTCGGCAATCTGATCAGCTCGAAACGACCGAGCTTGGCCGAAGGCGGAACAGCGGCTTCCGGGTATCAGGCCCCGCAAAGCGGACATCGCGTTTCGGTAGGCGTTGCAGCGCGTCTGTCCTTCATGCCGTCGGCAGCACCTCCGTTCGTGGTTCGCATCGCCCACCGGCAGGCCAGAGGCTTCGTACGTTTCCGACCGTTCGCGCATGCCGGGACGCGCATGGATGCCCACCGTAAATATTCCCCGTCACGCGATAGTATTGCAAGTGGTGCCGGCATTATGAAGCGCCGAAGAAATCGGATGCGCAGATACAACGTCTTGTTGGGCTAAGCCCTCGGATTATGATATACTTCGTATGATCGCGGTATTTGCCGTCTTGAGAATTCTCATTACGACCAAGATACGTACTTTATGCCGAGGAGCGCCGCGGCTCTCATCTGTTTTCGATGCCTGCTGTCGTCCCGGCTCGACCGTACTCGCGCAAGCTGGTCGGCTCAGAACACCTGAGAAGACCGCAAACCACCAAAATTCCGTCAAATTACGCCTGGACTTCGACGCCCGACCCGTTGAAAGGCGCCGGCCATCGACGGGTTTGCTCTCATAGCGAAGGGTGGGGCTATGACGTACGGCGTGGATTTCAGCGTCAGCAGCAGCTGGAACGCGGGTTTCATCGGTTCAGTCTCGGTGAAGAATACTGCGCCGACCGGGACGAATGGCTGGCTCGTCGAGTTCGATGCACCCTTCGAGATCACGAACCTCTGGAACGGGGTCATCGTCAGCCATGTCGGCACCCGCTACGTGGTCCGCGACGCCGGCTGGAACAGCACGATCGCGCCGAACGGATCGGTGAGTTTCGGCTTCCAGGCCGCCTCCCAGGGCACCGCGCCTCCGCCGACAGGCTTCGTCGTGAACGGCGAGGCGGTGGGGACGGGTGCCCCGGCGCCGCCCCCCACCGTCACGATCGGTGACATCTCCATCACCGAGGGCAACACGGGCACGGCGCCCGCGAGCTTCAAGGTCTCGCTCAGCGCGGCCTCGAAGGAGCCGATCACCGTCGCGTATTCGAGCGCCGACGGGACGGCGACGGCCGGGGCGGACTACACGGCAACGAGCGGCACGCTCACCTTCGCCCCCGGCGAGACCAGCAAGACGATCAGCGTGCCGGTGGTCGGCGACACGGTGCTGGAGGGCAACGAGACCTTCCGGATCAACCTGTCGGGCGCGACGAAGGCGACGATCGCGAAGGCGGCCGGCATCGCCACCATCGTCAACGACGACGCCGCGCCGCCGCCGATGCCCTCGATCGGCGTGTCCGACATCACCCTGAGGGAGGGGACGGGCGGGACCACCAACGCCGTCTTCACGCTCACCCTGTCGGCTGCGAGCACCGCCAGCGTCACGGTGGGCTACCAGACGCAGGACGGAACCGCGCTCGCGGGCTCGGACTACGCGGCGACCTCCGGGAGGCTCACCTTCGCGCCCGGCGAGACCGTCAAGACGGTCGTGGTCCCGGTGACGGGCGACGCGCTGAGCGAGGGAAGCGAGGCCTTCAGGCTCAACCTGCTGCAGCCGACCGGGGCGACCCTCGCGAGGGCGCAGGCCACCGCCACCATCACGGACGATGACGCGCCCCGGCCGACGCTCAGCGTCGCCGACATCTCCATCGTCGAGGGCAACCCGGTGGTCACCTCGACGGGCGGCACCGGCCTCGGCAGCGGCTACTTCCACACGCAGGGCAGCCAGATCCTCGACGCGGCCGGCCACACCGTGAAGATCGCCGGCGTGAACTGGTTCGGCATGGAATCGGGCCGCTACGCCCCGGACGGGCTGAACGTCCGCAATTACAAGGATATGATGCAGCAGATGGTGGACCTCGGGTTCAACACCATCCGGCTACCCTTCTCCGACCAGCTCTTCGACGCGGCGAGCACGCCGAACGGCATCGACTACGGCAAGAACCCGGATCTGGCGGGCCTGTCCGGCCTGCAGATCATGGACAAGATCGTGAGCGCCGCCGGCCAGCTCGGCCTGAAGATCATCCTCGACCACCACCGCTCCAGCGCCGGGGCCGGGGCCTCCGAGAACGGCCTGTGGTACAACGGCACCTACAGCGAGCAGAGCTGGATCAGCAACTGGAGCATGCTGGCGAAGCACTTCGCCGGCAACAGCACCGTCATCGGCGCCGACCTGCACAACGAGCCCTACAACGGCACCTGGGGCGGAGGCGGGGCCACCGACTGGGCGGCGGCGGCCGAGCGGGCCGGCAACGCCGTCCTCGCCGCAAACCCGAACTGGCTGATCTTCGTCGAGGGCGTCGCCTCCTACCAGAACAATTTCTACTGGTGGGGCGGCAACCTGATGGGGGTCAAGGACCGTCCCATCCAGCTCAGCAGCCCGGGCCACCTCGTCTACTCGGCGCACGATTACCCGAACTCGATCTACGGGCAGCCCTGGTTCAACGATCCGAGCTTCCCAAACAACATGCCGGCGAAGTTCGACCAGATGTGGGGCTACATCGCCCGCGAGAACATCGCCCCCGTCTATCTCGGCGAGTTCGGCAGCAAGCTCACCGATCCGAAGGACGTCGCCTGGCTGTCGAAGCTCCAATCCTACTTGTCGGGCGACTGGGACGCCAACGGCACGCGCGACATCGCGGCCGGCCAGCAGGGGGTGAGCTGGACTTGGTGGTCGTGGAACCCGAATTCCGGCGATACCGGGGGCATACTCAAGGACGACTGGACCAGCGTGCAGACCGACAAGGTGTCGAGCCTGCAGCCGCTGATGTTCCACTTCAGCGGCGACGGCGGGACGACGACCGTCGACGGGACGACGAGCGCGACCTTCACGGTGAGCTTGTCGGCGGCGGCCGCGACGGCGGTCAGCGTCGACTACACGACTCTGCCCGGCACGGCAGACGCGAGCGACTTCACGGCGACCAAGGGCACGCTCACCTTCGCGCCGGGCGAGACCACCCAGACCGTCACGGTCACGGTGAAGGGCGACGCGGCCGCCGAGGCGAACGAGACCTTCCAGTTCGCCCTCTCGGCGCCGAGCAACGCGGATCTCGGCCACGGCACCGCCACCGCCACGATCGTCAACGACGACGGCGGCGTGAGCACGCCGACCACACCGCCCTCCACGGGCACGCCGTCGACGGGCACCCCGCCGGCGGCCGGTGCGCCGACGCTCCTGCCCAAGACCACGGTGGTCAACGACTGGGGCACCGGCGTCGTCACCAGCACCGCGCTCAAGAACACCGGCACGGCCGCGCTCGACGACTGGACGATCAAGCTGAAGACGCCGCTGGAGATCACCAATATCTGGAACGCCGAGATCGTGAGCCACACGAACGGCGAGTACGTGATCCACAGCGCGACCTGGAACCATCACCTCGATCCCGGTCAGGAGATCAGCTTCGGCTTCCAGGCCGCCGGTCACGCGACCGCCGGCTCGTTCGACTGGGTGATCTGAGGCCCCGCGGACCGCTGGCGGCGGGCGTGCGCCGCCGCTACCAGCCGAAGGGCGGGGGCACCGGCCCGCGATAGGCCTGGGCCGGGACGTCGGCCGAGAGGCGCTCCGGCTGCGGTGCGCGGACCGGAACCGGCGGCGGAGGCGCCGCGGTCTCGCCCGCCCGGCGGTCGGCGGGGGCCGTCGCCACGCGCTCGCTGAGGAAGCGCGGCTGATCGAGGGAGGCGCCCCCCTGCCCGCTCGGCCGCGGCACGGCGAAGCTCTGGCCGACCTCTCCCGCCGCAGCGCCGGCCTGGGGCCGCGCCGCCTCGCCGGAGAGGTATTGCGGAGGCCGCTGCGGCGCGGCCGTGACGAGGGTCCGGCTGCTGTTGATGGCGACCGGCGCGGGCGCCGGCAGCGGCGGGATCGCCGCCGGGGCTGGGACCGGGGCCGGGGCGGGCTCCTGCGGCTCGGCTGCCCGCACGATCCGTCGGCGGGGACGCGGGGACCAGGGGGCCGGCTCCTGGCCGGAACCCGTCCGGATGGACAGGCGCTCGAGGTCGGCGAGGAGCGCCTCCGGGGTCGTCGGGCCGCGCTGGCAATGCTCGACGCGCAGGGACGCGGCAACCTCGCCGCCGGTCCAGTCGAGCCCGCGATCCTGGCCGCGCAGGTTGTCGATCCATTGCCAGGCATAGGCGCAGCGGGCGCTCAGGGCGACGCCGAACTGACCGTAGCGATTGCGGATCGGGCGCCGGACGATGCGGTAGCTCCCCTCGGAGGCGAGCTGCGCGAGTTCCCCGGCGATCCCGGCGCGGGTGGGCTTGTCCATGGGCAGGCCGCCGCGCCCGCCGGTCCGGAGCATGATCTCGATCCGGCTCCGGGAGTTCGGCCCTTCGAGGGAGATCCGCTGCCGGCGGCCGTTGGCGTAGGTGGTCTCGTCGACGTTCGTGACCGTGCCGCTGCGCGGCAGCGACACCAGCGGGCCGCTCTTCGCGGGCGGGCGCGTGTCGAGCGCGCTGAAGAACCCGTCCGGCATCGCGCGGCCCGCGCTCTGCCGGCCCTGGGTCGCGGTGCAGGCCGGCAGCGCGAGGCAGAGGAGGGCCAACGAGAGGCCCATCCGGGTCAGGCGCCGGGCCCGGGCGGCGGGGGAGCGGAGGTCGGTCATCATGGTCCCAGGGAGCGGGTGTCCGGCCGCGCGCCGGCGGGGTTGACGTCGAAGGCGCCGAACCGGTCGGCCTCGCCTCGGGAGGCCGGACGCTGCGCGCCAGCCCGGGGCTCGGCGGCCGCCTCGGCCTGGGCCAGGGTGCCGACGGGCGGGGAGCCGCTGCCGATCTGGAAGCTCGGCCGGTCGGTGCCATTCCAGCCCGGGAGGAGCGTGTAGCCGTAGCGCTCGTAGGGCATCGACGCGACACCGACGACGCGCCGCGCCACGAGCGGCGGCTGCGCGGGACGGGTCAGGCGCAGGTACTCGCCGTCGCGGGCGGGATCGGGCGCGATCGAGCCGCCGGCGAAGTGGAGCGGGTTCTCGGCCGCTACGGCGACGGGGAAGTCGGTCCGCTTGACCGCCACCGGCTGGACGGCGGCCGCGCGCCCGGCGCTCGGCTTGGGCACCCGCGTCGGCGCCGCCGCGCTCGCGACCTGGATGACGGGCGCGGCGGCGGCGCGCGCGGAGCAGGGTGTCGGGTCGCCGGTCTGCACGTCGGCGGGAAAGACCTGCTCGACGACCTTCGGGAAGAGGCCGTCGTAGCGGTTCAGGACCTCCAGGTACTCGCGGGTGCGCTTCAGGCGCGCGAGGGTCAGCGCGTAGCCGAGGATCACGGGCTCGCGCGGCATCCAGGCCGCCGCGCGCTCGAACCACTCGAGCGCGGTCTCGTACTGGCAGGAATTGTAGGCGTACCAGCCGAGCGCCTGAGCGCCCTCGCCGGAGGAGGCCGCCAGCACGACCTTGGCGAAGCGGTCGGTCCGGTGCGGCTCCAGGGGCACCGCCGGCGCCTGGGTCAGGCGCCGCTCCATCAGGTCGATGTACAGGATGGTGTTCTCGAGGGAGGGACCGCGCCAGGCGAACGCCACCTCCTCGGCCTCGCGCTCCTGGCCCATCTCGGTCAGGCTGAGGGCGAGCCCGTGCGCCACCGTGGCGTCGCCGCCGCGGGCGATCGCGGCCTTGAACCAGTCCAGCGCCTCGCGGAACTGGCGGCGCCGGTGGGCGTACCAGCCGAGCATGCTGATCTGCCCGGCATCGCCGAGCCTGCGCGCGCTCTCGCCGAAGGCCGCGAGCTCGGCGGCCTGGACGCGCACCTCGGTCTCGCCGTGCAGGAAGGCGGCGATGCGGGAGCGGGTGATGTCGCTCTGGATCGGCTTGAACTCGCTCGACCCGTCCGCCGCCGCGCGCCCGAGCGCCAGCAGCGTCTCGACCTGGGCCATCGGCAGGTTGGCCATCGCCTTCTGGATGGTCGCGAGGCGCAGGGCGGTCTCGCTCTGGCGCTCCAGGATGCCGCGGTAGACGCTCGCCGCCGCGGCGGTCTGGCCGATGCGCGCGTAGGCCTCGGCGACGTACCACGCGATGTCGATGTCGGGCGCCTGCATGGCGTCCGGGTCGGCACCGATGCGGGCGACGATCTCGGCCCAGGCCCCGCTCTGCGCGGCCGCCTTGACCTCGCTGCGGAAGGTGCCGCGGCCGAGCTTGCGCGCGAGCTCCTCGGAGGGCTGCCAATCGGGGTCCAGCGCACGGCGCGCGGCGATCGAGGCGCGCAGGTCGTCGAAGCGCCCGGCCGTGAAGAGATCCCAGAGCGGCGCCTCCTCGGGCGGGCTCGGCTTCACGGTGTCGAGGTCCGTCGGCACAATCCAGTTCGGGTACCGGCGCTGCAGGCGCCGGATCTCGGCCTGGACGCGCTGGGTCTGGCCGTTCGCCGCGTAGTAGCGCAGGGCGCTCTCGTCGACGATCTCCGTCTGGAGCGGCGTCGCGGGCGTCGTCTCGAGGATGACCGGCGCGCGCCGCTCGGAGGGCTGCAGCACCACGGAGGTGCCGGGCCGCGCCGGAAGGGCCTGCGCCGCGACCGGCCCGGCGCAGCCGAGGCTCGCCCCGAGCAGGATCAGCAGCGTCGCGCCGCCGCGCCGCGGCTGGGAGGCCAGCTCTAACGCCCAAGGCATGTCTTGAACCTCGTCTGCACCGCGACGAGCGCGAGAAGATGCAGCGTCGCCGGGTAGTAATTCTCGGTCTTGGCCGGGGCCGTGAAGTTCGCCGGCAGGGCCTCGCCGGACACGGCGCAGGCTTCGAGGGCGGAGAGGGCCTCGTAGCCGGGCTCCTGCATCCACTCGACCGTCTGGCCGTCCGCGGTGTCGACGACGGGCAGGCCCGTGCGCTCACGCGCCGCCCAGGCCTGCGTGAAGGGGGCGTGGATGCGATGGTCGGTGATGCCCGCCCAGGCGAGGTAGAGCGGGATCCGGATGCTGTTGTAGGAGAAGACGGCCGGGAAGCCCGCGGCCGGCTTCGGCGCCGGGTCGCGCATCGAGATCCACTCGGTCGGCAGCTTGGAGGGGCCGAACTGCGCCTTGGCCAGGAGTTCGAGCCCGCTGCGGGTCACGGCGGCCCAGTCGATCTCCCCCGCCACGGTCGCGAGGCGCGGGAAGGCGGGGAAGATCCAGTAGGACAGGTTCGCGACCGGCCCGTCGGCGCGGTCCTCGGCCGAGAAGCCGGACATGCCGGGCAACAGCGGCTGGCTCGGGGCCCTGAAGAGGATCGTGCGCCGGCCGATATCGACGGCCATGCGCCGCGCCGCGACGCGGTAGCCCATGTCCGACCAGGCGTCCGCGGCCTCGACCAGGGCCCAGGCGACGAGGATATCGCCGTCCGTGGCGTTGTTGATGTCGGCGACGCCGGGGCGTTTGTCCGGCTCCCAGCGCCAGGCGAGCAGCGAGTCGTCGCGCACCATCAGGTTGGCGCGCGTCCAGTTCCAGATCCGCTGGAACGCGTCGCGGTCGCCGGCCGCCACGGCGAGCAGCATCCCGTAGCCCTGGCCCTCGCTGTGGCTGATCTGGCCGTTGCCCGTGTCGACGACCCGGCCCTGGTCGGTGACGAAGCGCGCCTTGTAGGCGAGCCAGGCCGATGTGTTGCCGAGGGCATTGAAGAGCGGCGAGACGCTCTCGGGCGCGTTCCGGCTCTCGGCCGCCGGCTCGCCGCGGCGCGCCTCGGCGGGGGCCGCGTCGCGCGGGGGCGGGGCGGGTTCGGCGATGGCCTGCGCGCCGAGGAGGCCGAAGGCGAGCGAGAGGCAGAATCGGGTCCGGCTCACGATGGCTCTCCCGGGTTCGTGTCGCGGGCGGGGCCGTCCGGACCGCGCCCGCCGGCACTCGTGCGCCCGACGCTGCGGAGCATCGCGTTCGTGCTCAGGCCGAGCGCGATCGCGGCGGCGAACAGCGCGAGGACGTAGATCGAGGGGTTCATCGACAGCCAGCCCGCGAAGACCAGGCGCAGATTGGCGAGGTTGCGCGGCTCGGTCTCGAGCAGGCGGGAGCGCTTCGCCTCGTAGGTGCTGATCGCGCCGTCGTTGGCGTCCAGGGTCGCGATGCGGCCCTGCAATCTGCTCCACAGGACCGGGCTGCTGAGGCAGGTCACCGAGGCCTGGAGGAGGGCGGCATTCGGCGCCGTGAAGACGGTCACGACGGAGCCGAGGCCCTCGCCGTCGACGCCTTGGCCGACGACGAGCGACGCGCGCGAGCCGATCTCCACGGGCGGGTCCTTCATCTGCCCCTTGATCCAGGCCGCGGCGTCCTGGAGCGAGGCCTGCGCGGCGTCCCCGATCTGGCCCGCCATCGCCGAGACCTGATCGGTGAGCGAGGGAGCGGTCCGCAGCGTGGCGTCCCAGGCGGTCGCGATGTCGGCGGCCTCGTTGCGGGTCCGGGACCCTGCGGGGCGCGGGCGCTGCGTGGCGAGGGCCGCGACGCGGGCGTGGGCGGCGGGCAGCGCGCAGGCCGGCGGCACGTTGTTCTGCAGCCGCTCGAGGCTCATCCCCTCGGTCTGTCCGGGCGGGCCGGCGAGCTTCGCGGCCTCCTGCCCGGGCGGGACCGGGGCGGGCTCCGCGCGGCTCTGCCAGATCTGCCGGAGCTGGTCGGGCTCCAGGCCGATGATGCGCAGGAGGGCCGGGTCGAGGGCGCGGGCAGGCGCCACCACGACGGCCGGGGCATCGCGGTCGGCGGGGCGCTCGGCGCTCAGGGAGAAGTCGATGACGCGGTCGGCCGCGATGGCCATCTGGACCGCGATCGTCGTGGCCGCGCCCATCGTGTCGCGGTCAGGGGTCGGCACGACGAGCCGGGGCCGCTTGGAGGACCGGGCATAGGGCAGGCCGCTGCTCGCGGTCGCGGCGAGATCCGGCACGCGCAGAGCTCTCGCCAGGGGCGGCACCTTCAGGGTGCTGGTGTTGAGCAACAGGAAGCGCTTCTGCTCGTCGCTCGGGTTGGCGGTGTCGCAGGTGCGGTCGGCCTCGGTCGCCAGGAGCGCCTTCACGTCGACGTGGTTGCGGCCGGGGCGCCAAAGATCGAGCGGCAGCGCGATCGGCTCGCCGCGCAGGCGCTCCCCGGCCGTGTTCGGCAGCGGGACGCTGGCGGCGTTGCGGCCGTTGATGTCCACCATGATCTGCGCGCCGACCTCGAGGCCGGGGGCGTAGCCGCCCTCCAGCGCCAGCTCGATGCGCGCGTAGTCCGCCGGTACGAAATCGGCCGGCAGCGTCAGGTCGAAGCCGGAGCGGAACAGGCGGCCGCTGAACTCGCGGTTCTGCAGGCCGAACGTGTCGAGCCGGATGGTGTCGCCGCCGCGCACCGGCACGCCCTTGGCGATGGCCAGCACGCGCAGCCCCTGCGGGCTGCCGACGGGGGCGTCGAGGCCCTCGCGGCGCTTGAGGGCGGCCACGCCCGCGTCGAGGTCGTCCCCGTCCGCGCCGGTGATGACGAGCGTCGCGGCGCGTCCCTCCTTGGCCGGGTGGAAGCTCAGGGGCGCGCCGCCGACGGCGCTGCCCATGTCGAGGTCGGGCACCGCCCGCAGCTCGTCCGCCGTCCCGACGACGAGGTTGATGCCGGCCGGACCCGTCAGGAACGGCCCGTATTCGACGACGACCTGCGAGAAGCGCCCGACGAGGGCGAGCTGCTGGACCGCCCGGATGATGCGCTCGAAGCCGGCGGGGGCGGGACGTCCCGGCAGCACGACGCGGATCGGGACGATGCCCTGGCCGTTGGGCGGGATGGCCGGCAGGTCGCGCAGGCTCGCCACGGCCCCGGTCCCGGGCGGCAGGATGAAGCCGGTCCACGAGGGATCGATCTGGGTCCACAGCTCGAAGGTCGCCGGCAGCGAGCAATCCACCCGGTGGCGCTGGACACCGCCGAGGCGGACCGCGTTGTAGCCGGGCTTCAGGACGCCCTCGGGCACATCGAACTCGATCAGCTTCACGGCGCCCGGGGCATTGATCTGGGCGCGCCCGATCACCGTGTCGTTGACGGTCGCGGTGATGAACGAGGATTCGGGCATGACCGAGATGGCGGCGAGATAGCCGATCCGGAAGCGCGCCCGCTCGCGACCCTGCGCCTCGGTCAGGAAGACCGACCATTGCAGGCTGCTCTCCTCGCCGACGAGGCGGAGGTTCTCGCCGATGCTGGGCAGCGGCCGCTGCGGGATCGGCGCCGCCGGCTGGACGGCGGCGACTTCGGCGCGCGCCGGCCGCTCCCGCAGCGTGGCCGCGACCGGGCCCGCGACCGGGATCGGGGCGGGGACGGGAGCGGGCCGCGCGGAGGCGTCCTGCTCCGGAGGCACCACGAGGCCCTTCGGGGCCGTGCGGCCGAGGAAGCTCTGCGCATCGGCCTGCCCCACCGGGACGAGGGCGAGTCCGGCGGCAAGAAGGGCGAGGGGCGCTCCGAGGACCCGCTGCCGGGACCGGCCGGCCGTGAAGCGAAGCAGGGGCATGTCGACCGTCAGCCGTCGCGGGAGGAGGGAAAACCGGGTCATGGGCTGTCGCTTCGCGCCGTCAGCCGGCCGCCGGTTCGGGCGAGGGGCCGAGATCCGCCGACCGTCGCTGGCGGTTGCGCGCGAGGGCCTCGTTCTCGGCATCGACCATGAGTTGCAGCCAGGAGGGGGCCAGCTCGGCGGCCTGCGCCTGCGCGGCCGGGCTTTCCGCCTCGGGGCCCACGGCCGGCTCCGCGGCGCGGGCCGCGATCGCGTCCGCGTTCCGACGCGCGGTCCGGTCGGCGAGGGACCGGCGCATCGTGATGGTCTTGGGGACCGGAACCGGCTCGGCCTCGGCCGGCGCCCGGCGGCGCAGGCCCGCGAGCCCGTAGGACAGCGCCCGGAACGGCTCGACCAGACCCCACCAGACGAACTGCGCGGTGCCCGCGAACAGCGTCTTGTGGCGCCGCCGCGCCTGCTGGAAGCGCGTCATCGCCTCCGCGTCGCCGTACATCAGGTCGGCGAGAGCGAGATAGTCGCGCGGGCGCAGCCGCTCGAACCGGAGCTCGCACACCGTCTCCTCGCCCGAGAGGGCGGAGCTCGTGAGAGTCACGGGCATGGACGGCCACGTGCCCGCCGAGCCGCCGTCCTGCTGCGGGACGATCGCGAGCGTCCCGGTGCTGCTGTCCTCGCCGCGGCGGGTCGGGACGATCGTGTCCATCCGGATCCGGCAGCGCTGGGCCGAGACCCGCTCCACCCGCACGTCGATGGCGAGGCCGTTCAGGGTCAGCACCGCCTGCCGGTCCACGGCCAGCGACGGGGTGGTCTCGGTCTGGCGCCGCTCGGCGGTGACCCCGAGGGCCGCGCCGGCCTTGATCACGTTGACGAAGTTCCAGAGGCCGACGACCAGCATCAGGTTGGTGATGCCCGGCTCGAACGCGTAGCGGTAGGCCGCCACGAGGCTGCCCGCGAGCAGGATCACGTAGACGACGAAGAAGGGCAGCGCCAGCGGCGAGAGATGGTCCTGGTCGAGCGTCACGTTCTTGGCCGTGACGTTGAAGGTGGGCTTGCGCGGCGACAGGATGACGGCCGCCGTCGCCTTGATCAAGAACAGGCCCTGGACGTACTCGTACAGCTCCGAGACGAAGGGCCAGCGGACCCGGCCGTAGAGATAATTCTGCATCATCAGGTTCACGATGATGTAGGTCGCCGTGTAGGCGATCGCCTCGTCGACGTTCGCGACGACGATCTTCATATCGAAGAAGATGTACAGCAACGGCGCGAACATGAACACCAGGCAGGGCACCGGGAAAAACCAGTACGTCATGTTGGACATGTAGCAGAGGCGCTGAATCATCTTCAGGCCGCGCTTGAACACCGGGTTCTTCAAAAGCAGGATCTGCAGCATGCCCTGGCACCAGCGCGAGCGCTGGCCGATGAAGTCGCGCAGGGTGTCGGGCTGCAGGCCGGCGATCAGCGGCTTGTCGACGTAGATGCTGGTCCAGCCGCGGCTGTGCAGCTCGAAGGCTGTCTCGCAATCCTCCGTGATGGTGATGCCCGAGAAGCCGCCCGCCTCATCGAGCGCCGTCCGGCGCAGGAGGGCGGCCGAGCCGCAGAAGAACGAGCCGTTCCACTTGTCGAGGCCCGGCTGGCTGATCGCGTAGAACATCTCGTTCTCGGAGGGCATGCGCTCGAAGGTGCGCAGGTTCCGCTCGATCGGGTCGGGGTTGAGGAAGGCGTGCGGCGTCTGCACGAGGAACAGACGCGGGTCCTGCGCGAAGTGCCCGATGGTCTCCTTCAGGAAGGAGCGGAAGGGGACGTGGTCAGCGTCGAGCACCACCACGATCTCGCCGGTGGCGTGCTTCAGCCCGTTGTTGAGGTTGCCGGCCTTGGCGTGCACGTTGCGGCGGCGCGTCAGGTAGCGGACCCCGAGCTCCTCGCAGAGGCGCTCGAGGCCGACGCGGCGCGCCCGCGCCTCGTCGCTCTTGCGGGTGTCGGGGTCGGCGCATTTCTGGTCCGTCCCACCGTCGTCGAGCAGCCAGACCGTGAGCTTCCGCGCCGGGTAGTCGAGGGAGCGCGCAGCGGCGAGCGTCGTGGCGAGGATCGACGCGTCCTCGTTGTAGCTCGGCACGAAGATATCGACCGTCGGGAGGTCCGCCTCGTTGCCGACCGGGGCCGGCGGGCGCTTGAGCGGGTCGGCGTTGATGAACAGGCTGAGGAACAGGATGTAGAGGTAGTAGAGTTCCGCCGCGAGCAGGATGAGCCCGGCCGTGAGGCTGACCGGATCCGCGGACCACGGCAGGGTCCTGGTGATCCGCCAGTAGAAGTACTTGATGACGACCAAGCTTCCGATGCCGAGGAAGATGTAGTGCGCGGTCCGCCCCCGCGTGAACAGCCAGAGCGCCGTCATGACGGCGATGGCGCCGAGGCTCATCTCGAGCTGGACCGCCGTCCCCACCGGCTGCAGAAGGAGGCCGATGACCAGCGCGGCGGTCACGAGCCAGGAGAGACGTGTGAAGAAGATCGGCATCGCCGCGAAGCCCTGACTCTTATCTTGAGGTGATTGCCGGGATTTGCGGCCCGTTGAGCGCGCCATGCTCAAGATGTGAGAAACTCTACTGCAGACTTAGTGCAGAACGATGATCCTATCGACACAGGCATTCCAGGATGAATTAGAACGCGGCCCGCCCCTCGACACTGGTGTAGTAGCCACCCTTCTGCACACGGTCGTGTGCATAACCTGCGCCGAGCGAGAATTTCATCGGACCGACGGTGAATCCGGTCAGGTGCGCTCCCAGGCGCCACTGATTGAAGTAGGCATCGCCGAGCAGCGTCCCCTCCGGTCCGACGAACACGCCGTCAGCGACCATGAAGCCGGCCTTCGCGCGCACGTAATAGGCGCTGAACAGGGTCGAATACGATGCGTTCGCGGCGAACAATGTGTTCTGCGTCGGGTTGAGCCAGAGGTCGGCCGCGACCTTCGCGCCGACGCCGGTGCCCACGACCGGGTTGCGCGGGTCGAGGATCGAGAGCTCGTTGTTGCGGACGTTGAAGCCGACGTAGCCGGCGAGCGCGGCCTGGTCCCAGATCCACTCGTAGCCGGCCAGGACCGAGCCCTCCTGCTGGTCGCCGCGGACTCGCGACCCGGCGGTCGCCCCGGGATAGGAGTAGGTGCCGGCGATCGCCTGGAGGCGGACGCGCGGCCCGCTCTCGACCAGGGCTCCAGCCGGCGCGATCGTCGTCGTCAGCGCTCCGAAGGCGGAGCTGTTCGAGGTGACGGTCGCCGCGCCGTCGAAGGCCACGATGTAGTCGTCGGACGGGCCGCCCCGCTCGGTGCCCGTGTACCAGTCCGCGGCCGAGGCGGGCGCCGCCGCGGACATCCCCAGCATGAGCGCGAGCGTCCAGACGGTTCGGAGGCTGAATTCAGGCACGTCGAGGCTCCAAGACCCGCGGATACCGCCAGATTTCTGCGGCACCGTATATGGGACTCTACTTAATTAAGAAGGTTAACGCAGCACCTTGTCGGACATTATGAGGATTTCAACCAGTGCGTGGCGCGTTTGCATCAGTTGGAAGCGCGGATGATGCTGTGGCTGCAGGAGAAATTCAGGACGATATCGTTGCACAGTCAATCGTCGCCGCGATCGGAGGTGAGCATCCCGCGCGCGAACGACTTCAGATCCATTCCGGACTGAGCGGAGGCGCATGAACTTACCGGCCGCCGCACGATGTTCGTGTCCCGCTCAGGCTCTCCCGCGTCAGGCCGCCTCCTGCTCCCTCCGGTCCGCGCTCCGCGAGCGCAGGGCCGCGGCGAGCTCCGGCAGGCCGAAAGGCTTGTGAAGCTGCTGAAAGACCTGGGCGTTCACCGGCAGGTGCCCGCGCGGTCCGGCGAGGATGGTGCGGATCCGCGGGTGGGTGCGGGACACGGTCGCGGCGAGCTGGAGCCCGCTCATGCCCGGCAGGGCGTAGTCGGCCAGCAGGATGTCGAAGTCGCGCTGGGCGGACAGGATGTCCATCGCCTGGGCGCTCGAGGCAGCCTGGGTGACGGCGTGGCCGAGGTCGGCCAGGGCGCTCGCCGCGGTGGCCCGCAGCAGCGCGTCCGCTTCCACCAGCAGGATGGAGAGAGTGTCGACAGCCCCGTCCGCCGCGGGCTCGGCGAGGACCCGCCGCTCGCCTGCCGGGAGCCAGACCCGGACGGTCGTCCCCATCTCCGCCGATTGGACGTCGACGGCCGCCCCGATCTCCTCGGCGAGGTCGCCGACCGAGGCGAGGCCGCGCCGGTTGGTGAGATCGACCGGCGCCGAGAGGGTCAGGCACAGGCTCGGCCGAGACGCGAGGAGGCTCGTCGCCGGCGGCTCGGCCGCCTCGACGACGAGGGAGACCCCGCAGCCGTCCGGGGCCGCCGCCTTGATGTCGAGGACGAGGTTGAGGACCAGGATCTCGATCTGCCGCTCGCTGCACAGGACGGGCGGGAGCGGCTCGTCCAGCGACAGGCCAATGGTGATCTGCGGCGCGACCGAGGTCCGCAGGAAGTCCGTGAGATCGTCGAGGACCATCCCGAGATCCGCCTCGGCGAGCGTCGAGACGTCGCGCCGGGTCAGAGCGGAGACGCGCCGCGTGAGGGCTGCCCCGTTGCGGGCGCCCCGCAGGGCCACGTCGGCGAGGTGGAGGGCCCGTTCCGGCAGGTCGTGGCCGTGGCGCTGCAGGTTGCCGAGGGCCGTCATCACCACCGCGAGCGCGTTGTTGACGTCGTGAACGATGCCGTCCGTCACTTGGCGCAGGAGCCCGTCGCGCCGCCGCTCAAGAACCGGCTCGTTCGCGGCCGGCGCCAACGGCCGCGCGATCGGCGTGACCGAGGCGCCCGATAGGCTGACGACGCCGACCTCGCGGCTCAGCACGTGCAGGCGCTCGCGGGCGTCGCCGTCGTCCAGCACCCGGGCCATGCGCAGATGCAGCCGCCGCCCGGACTGCTCGCCCGCCACCGGCAGCGTGCGCAGGGTCACGTCCTGCGGGGCACCCCCGGCCGAGGCCGCCGAGCGCATCGCCACGCGCATGAGGTCGCGGTCCTCCGGGTCGAGCCGGCCGACGAGGTCGTCGAGGGTGGTGGCGTGCTCGGAGGTCGTCGGCAGGATCGGCAGGACTGCGTCCGTCCACGTGACGCGCCCGTTCGTCAGGTCGACCTCCCAGCAGCTCCAGCCGGCCATCGTCTTGAAGGCGCGGACGCGCTCGCGGCTCCGGACGAGGGCGGCGCGCGCGTCCTGCATCATCCGCTCGCGGCCCTTGCCGCGGGCGATGGCCTCCGCGACGGACTCGGCGAGGCTCTGCAGCTCGCGGATGGGGAGCGAGGTACGGACCTGCCCCGGGACGTCCCGCGCGCAGGATGCCTCGATCTGGCGCACGCGCCGGCCGACGAGGCCGCCGCCGATCCAGCCGGCGAGACCCGCGATGCCGGCGGCCAGGATCGCGAGGAGCATCATCGGCGAGGCTTGGTCGGCCGGTCCGGCGGCACCCGGTGCCGGGGCGCCCCGGGCCACCAGCAGCCAGCCGAGGCCCGGCCGCTCGCTGCCGTCGAGGGGGGCGGAGATCTCGAGGCCGCCCGAATTCGGGCGTCCGGCCGCCGCGTCCCCGATCTGCAGCACGGTGCGGCCGCTGCCGTTCAGCACCGCGAAGGCGATGCCCGCGCCCGCCTCACCGAGGCCCCGGCGAGCGAGTTGCGCCGCCTCCTCGATCCAGCGGGGCGTCATCTGGATCGCCACGACACCGCCGCCGGGTGCAGGCGCGCCGACGATGACGTTGCGCGGCGCCTCAGTGCCGGCGCGGCTGCTCTCCGAGGCGTCGGCGGCGGTCACGCCCTGCAGGCCGCGGGCGAACCAGACGGCGCCGGAGACGTCGGCCCCGACGAGCCTGCCGCTCGCCGTTGCCCGGACCCGCCCGGCTTGGTCGGCCACGAGGATGTCGGTGTATTCGGGCCGGAGGCGCTGCCAAGCCGCGAGATAGGCCGAGAGGTCCGCGGCACGGTCCGCCCGCGCGACGCGGTCGTCGAGGGCGCCGAGGCTCACGTCGCGGCCGACATCGCGCAGGGTGCGGCCGAGATGGTCGGCGAGCAGTGGTGCAGCCCGGTCCAGGAGAGCCCGCATCGCGTCCGTGCGGGCGGCCTCGGCCTGGCGATGCGACTGGTAGAGGGTGACGCCGCTGCCGAGGCCGACCGCCAGGGCGAGGGTCAGGCTCGTGAGAGCGCGGACCGACACCGCAATTCGAGATCTCGCCATCTTTGGTCGCGCTGCCAGATCGGGTGATAATGTCTACAGGGCGATGATGCGCCGCACAGTGCAATTTACATTTGTGGAAGAAAGTTAACAAATGGTTAACGGCGCAATTGACCCACTAATCGTCTTTTCGCGACCGGCCTAGAAAACAGGCGACAAGTTCAGAAATTCAGCACGCCAGTGGTTGTCGCGGGTGACAATCTGGGTCGGCAAAAGTGCGATTGCGGCATCATTCGCGACGGACCACAGAGCGCATGCATTCACGGGCAGGTTCTGCCTCCCTGCCACCGAATTTCGAAATTCGCCCGGTCAGGGCTTACTGAGTTTGCACTGCAAAATCAGTATTCCGGCAAACCGCAGCACGCATAGTCGATACAAACCGGCGCGCCCGAGCCCGTTTTCCAAGCTTTCATCGCTGTCCGCCCTATGGCGTCGAGCTCTAACGCCGAAGTTTTCGCGACTCCTAGGAAGCATTAATCTTTGGTTTTAATTCATAACCGACGAGGCCGCGCCCGAAAGCTCCTGGCCTAGCAACGGGCGTCCGCAAATCATGCTGCGGCTGGATTAGAGCGGCATGAGCCTGATGGGGCGAAAGAACGGCTCGGGACGGTAACACACGTAGCCATAGGGGCCGAACCACCGCCGACCGACGCGACAAGGCGGAAGCGCGGGACGGCAGACACCGAAACAGGATTGCCCGAATGCGTCGACCGGAACGACGCCTCCGCTCACGCCCGTGTCTCTCGGTTGCGCAAGGGCGCTCGCGGCAAGGAGGCCCCAAACTCCGCCGGCAGCCAGGGTGACACGCCCCAAGCGATGAATGCGCGACATGCAGACCGCTCCTCACGATGGCGCTCCTGGAGATCTGCTCGTGACGACGCAGACCGATGTGCAACGGGTTAACGATCTGGCACGGCTTAGGTTCTGCAGCGCAGGAGGGCGGAATATTACGCAGATGCGCATTCCGCCGAGTACAGTGTCGGCTCGTCCGCCCCAATCGGCAGCCACAGGCACGCTCTGCACAGGACCTCGGACCGAACGCGCACGAGAGACGTTCTGCCTGGCCCTCGCTCGTTATCCGGGCGACTGCGAGATTCACAGACGGTACTTGGCTGCTTGGTCGACGTCCTCGTTTGGATGCTGTCCCGGTTACCCGAGCTGTCACGTCGTCAGGACTCGCAGTGACCACCTCGGCATTTCGGTCTCAAAACAACCGGCGACGGTGGCCCATATCTCTGCAGCCGTTTTCGAACCCGACCGAGACCGATCCAGCCCTAGAATCCCGGGTCCGGGACGGTCGTTCGACTCGCCCCCCCCCCCCGAGAGTGGACGTTGAACATCAATTGCAGGCAAATACCCTCCGTCTATTCGAGCGCATGGCGTAGGCTCGCCGCATGGGATTATTGACCTTCAGCATCAACGTCACCCTGGACGGCTGCGTCGACCACCAGGAAGGAATCGCTGACGACGAGACGCACGCGTTCTTCACCCGCCTCATGGACGAGGGCGGGGCGATGCTGTGGGGCCGCATCACTTACGAGATGATGGAAAGCTCCTGGCCGGCGGTCGCTCGCGGCGCCGTGGAGGCACCGCCGGCGATACGCGAATGGGCGGTCAAGCTGGAGGCCAAGCCGAAATACGTGGTGTCGTCGACGCGAAAGGACTTCCCGTGGAGCAACAGCCACCCCATCGCCGGCGATCTGCGAACAGGCGTGCAGAGGCTCAAGGACGCGACTCCGGCGGGTGTGCTCCTCGGTAGCGGCAAGCTCGCGACCGAGCTGGACCGGCTGGATCTGATCGACGAGTACAGGCTCCTCGTCCATCCCAGGATCGCTGGCCATGGCCCGACCCTGTACCAGGGCGGGCTGCCCAGCACGCGACGGCTTGCGTTGGTCTCGGCGAAGCCGCTCCGCAATGGCGCGGTCGCCATGCATTACCGGCGCGAACGCTGACCCAGAGCAGCCCGTCGAGTTCCGCTCGGGGACCTGTGCGTGGCGGCAGCGCCGCCGGTGAACAGGCGGCTTCGGTCGCCTGTATCACTGGACCGAGATGTGGGTGACAACCGCCGAACGGCCGGGATGGGCGCGAAGCGGCTGGATCTGGCCGGAAGCGGCCTGTCCGGTTTCAGGCGCCGCGACAAAGAAGCGGACTTCGCCATTAGGGTCATGGTCGAGCCCTGAAACATCGGACAGCCCACAAGCCAAGCTACACGAGCCCCGCTGCTCGGTGCAGCGCCAATCCAAACTTTCAGTGTGCAAATACCTATCTTACTGGGCATAATTCCAGAACCGGACGTCCATTCACATCCAAGTCCTCGGTCGCGGTCGCGGTCGCGGTCGCGGTCGCCTCGACGTAGTTGTAGGCGGCAACCGCCCCACCGATGGCGTACCGGTCGACGATGCCTTCGGCGATCAACGTGTTCAAAACCTCAAGCGTCTGCTTCATCCCCATGATCGCAGCCTTGTCTCCTCGCTCACCGGACGCGCGAGGCTCCCACGAAGGAGTGCGAATTCAAAGTGGCTTCGCTGCGCAGGCGGACTGTAAGCCTCGTCGAATTGGAACGGGAGTGAATTGCTTCCATGCCGGCTCGTCACGACGCGACGGGAAGCTCCCTCGTCACCGACTCTGGCTGGCGCGCCTCGCCGTTTCGGCGATCCAGCTTTCGTGATGTCCGAGCTCGAAATTGTGGACGATGCGGAACACTCGCGAACTGCCGCAGCAGGCCTCCACGCTCAGGCGACGTGTCCAACCCTTTGCGAAGCCGCCAGCGCTGGTGAAAGCCGAAGCGACCGAGCCGAATCTGATGGTTGGCATCGAACGTGAAACCCTGTCTGACAAGAGCTTTGGCTGTCTGGACGCGTGACCTCCGTGGCATCTGCGACGACTTGCGGAGTTCTGGTTGGCTTTTTCGAATCGGGCAGCTTCGCGCGTCCGGTTGCCAACTCGGACTTCCTCGACCTGTCGCGGGGCCTGCCAGGCTTGCTGAGACTTCCAAGCGACCATTACGACCGGCTCCGTCAACCGATCCTTGCGGATGTCCCGTGGCGAACCGATCGAAAGCGGGTCGGGGATGCGCCGCCGTGGACGGAGAAGGGTTCGAGACAATCGCGGTTCCTGGAAACCGGGCCCTTGCTCCCCACCCTACCTATTCGGCCTCTCCAGGAGCGAAGAAGGCTGCTCACTTCCCCGTCGGCTTCGTCCATGATACATAAACATGCCAAGTATGCCATTTGCGGAACATTTATGAGCTATTCATGTCCAAGCCTGCCGAGCGCGCCCATTCGCGACAGGCCGTCGAGGCCTTAGAGCTCCTCGGCAGCCTCGTGAAGCTCGCACGTCTCGAGCGCAAGATGACGGCCGCAGATCTGGCGGAGCGGGCTGGCATCTCGCGCCCGCTCCTGCGCCGCATAGAGCGCGGAGACCCCGGCTGCTCGATCGGAGCCGTGTTCGAAGCGGCAGTGATCGTCGGGGTGCCTCTCTTCGAGGCCGAACAAGGGGCCGCGACCCTGCATGCGGGTGAAATACGGCAGCGGCTCGTCCTGATGCCGAAGTCGGCGCGCCGCTCCAGAAGGCCTGCGCGCGATGACTTCTGAGCCCCGCACCGACGAGGCATACGTGTGGATCTGGCTGTCGGGCGCGACAGCTCCAGTGGTCGCCGGCCGTCTCTCCCGGGAGGGGGAGACGATCGAGTTCACCTACGGGCGAAGCTACCTGGAGCGCGACGACGCGATCGCGATCTACGAGCCGGAATTGCCGCTCCGCCGCGGGATCCAGGCTCCCCAGCCCGGGCTGTCCATGGCGAGTTGCATCCGCGATGCTGCCCCGGACGC
>NZ_SMNT01000017.1 GCF_004348265.1 Methylobacterium segetis | reverse complement strand
TCGCCCGCGTTGAGGATCCACTTCTTCGGGTTGGCGCCCTTCCGGCCCGCGAACTGGCGCAGGATGTCGAGGGAGATCGTCACCGTCTGCCCGAACACCACCTGCCCGACGTCGAAGGTCGCGTTCGGGTGCGCCTCCATCGCCTGCGTCAGGCGCTCCGCGGCCGAGCGGAAGCCGCCCGTCATCGGGTTCTCGGGGTCGACCACGCCGTAGGCGTAGAACTGGGCGTGGGCGAAGTGGATGCGCCGCCCCTCCGCCGCCTCCAGCGTCGCCACGAAGGACTCGTCGGCGCCGGGGAGCCCGAGATTGTTGCAATGGACGTGCAGCGGGTGCGGCACGCCGATCTCCTCGACGGCGTCGAGGAGCGCGCTCATGATCTTGCGGGTCGAGAGCCCGTAGGTCGGGATCTCGTCGTCCAGGCTGAGCTTGAGCGCGCCGTCCTTGAAGGCGGAGGCGCCGCCGGCATTGATGCACTTCACCCCGAGCGCCCGCGAGGTCGCCGTGTTGAGCGCCACGAGGTCCCGCACCGCCGCTTTGCCCTCGCGGTCGCGCAGGAGCTGGAGCAGGTGGTCGTCGTTGCCCATCACGCAGAGCGCGCCCCGGTCGAGGAGCGGGATGTCGGCGAGTTCGAGCTGGGTCGCCAGCGCGTTGACCGGCGGCATCGCGGGCTCGACGGCGGTGGTGTAGCCCATCCGCGCATAGTTCGCGCCGATCCAGGCGGCCGAGCCGCCCGCATGCGCGAAGGGATGGCCTTCGGGGGCGGCCTCGCTGACGTAGAGGTCGGGCAGGAGCAGCCGCGAGAGCACGACGTTGCCGCCCGCGATGTGCGAATGGACCTCGACGCCGCCCGCCATCACGACGCAGCCCGACGCGTCGACCGTGCGGTCGGGCGCGCGCTCGGAGGGCGCGACGACGCGGCCGCTCTCGATCCAGACGTCGCCGACGGCGTCGCGGCCGGCCGTCGGATCGACGACCCGTCCACCTGTGATCCGGATCAGCATCAGGCGCCCTTCTGTTCGGTGAGGCGGTCGCGGATGCGGCCGAGCACGTCCGCGGCGCTCGGCGCGCCCGCGGCGGCATCCTTGGCCGCGAAGTACGTCAGGGCGGCGCGGCCCTCGTTCCAGAGCACGCCGTCCGCGCTCTCGCCCGGCACGCCGACCGCGATGACGATCTCGGCCGTGCCCGCCGCGGCCTCGGGGCTGCCCTCGCCGACGAGGGCGATCGCGGGCAGGCTGCCGAGCCAGTCCGGGAGCGGGGCGGGCAGGGCGCCGAGCCAGAGCGCGGCGTCGGCCTCGCCCGCCGCGACCTGGCGGGCGGCGTCGAAGCGCCAGGGATCGTGCTCGGGCAGGCCGCGCCCGAAGCCGACGCGGGGCGCCTGCCCCGTCGTCCAGGCCGAGAGCTGCACGACCGCCCGGTCCTGGCCGGGGGCGTCGGAGACGGACAGCGCGAAGAAGCGCGTCGACTCGTTGATCTCCTTGACGAGGCCCTGGAGCATCTCGACGCCCATCTCCCCGATTTCGGACGGATCGTAGAGGGCGACGCCGAACTGCGCCGCGTAGAGGCGTTTGGCGAGGTCGGCATAGGGCACCTCGCCCGCCAGATGGCCCTTGGCGAAGGCGCGCAGCTGGCCGAGCGAGACGGCGAGGCCGCCGGCCTCCGCCGCGTAGGTCTGGGTGGCCGCATTCGCCCGGCCGCCGAGGGCGAGCAGGCTGCGCACCGCGCCCGCCGCCCGGCCGCGGCTCGGGCCGGCGGCGGCGATGGCCTGGAGGACGGAGCTGCGCCAGGGTGCCTCGCCGACGACGAGGACGACGTCGGCCCGTCCAACGGACTCGGCGGGCGTCGTCGTCATGGCGCCGGTGCGGCTGAGCGAGCCGAGCTCGGCATAGGTCCCGGCGGCGCCCGCCGTGTCGACCGAGGCGCCGGCGGCCGCCGCCAGATGATAGGCGGCGCGGATCGCCGCGAGGTCGGCCGACAGGCCCGCTACAACCGGAGCGTGTGACGCGGCGAGGAGCGCGGCGGCCGCCTCGATGGCCGTACCCGCATCCGTCGCGCTCCCCTTCACCCAGGCAGCCATCCGACCTCCCTCGCATTCGAATTGGAGCACCGCGGGGTCGGCTGAGGCCGCAGGGCCTCGCGCGACCGGTCGGGACCCGGGGTCCTCGTCGGCCGATGCACGGGGGCGCACGTTTGCATCGGTCAAAGCCGGCAAGCAAGAGCCGCCGCCGGTTTTCCGCGGGTCGCGGGATCCGCCATGTGGATCGGGCGAGGTGGATCGGACCCTGGGGATCGGAGGTTGCCCCGCACGGGCGCTCCGTTAGAAAGACCGGGCGAATTCCAGCAGATGCGGCGGGGCGGCGCCCGGACGGGAGAGGATCTGAGGTGACGGCACTCCCGGACCGGCCGCTTCGTGCGAGGCAGGACGCGATCGGCGAAAGCGGCCCCGCCGAGGCCGCGTCGGTGCGCGTGCGCGCTCCGGCCCGCCTGCATTTCGGGTTCCTCGATCTCCATGGCGGGCTCGGGCGCCGCTTTGGCAGCATCGGGCTCGCCGTCGATGCCCCCGCCGTCGATCTGGTTGCGAGCCATGCCGCCACCCTCTCGGCCGAGGGCGACGAGGCGGAGCGGGTGCTGGCCTATGCCCGCGCCGCGGCCGGCCATCTCGGCGTGCCGGGGGCGGCCGCCTTCCGCGTCGAGGAGGCGATCCCCGCCCATGCCGGCTTCGGATCGGGCACGCAGCTCGCCCTCGCGGTGGCGGCCGCGCTCGCCCGGCTCCACGGCCGGGTCTTCGACCCGCAGGATTTCGCCGACGCCCTCGACCGCGGCAACCGCTCCGGCGTCGGGCTGGCCGCCTTCACGGAGGGCGGCCTGATCGTGGACGGGGGCCGCGACGCGAGCGGCAGCCCGCCCCCGGTCATCGCGCGGCTGCCCTATCCGGAGGCGTGGCGCGTCGTCCTGATCCTCGATGCGAGCATGACGGGGGTGCACGGCAAGCGCGAGGTCGAGGCGTTCCGCGATCTGCCGCGCTTCCCCGAGGGCGAGGCCGCCGAGATCTGCCGCACTGTCCTGATGCAGGTGATGCCCGCCGTGGTGGTGGCCGATGCCGACGCGTTCGGGGCAGGGATCACCGCGATCCAGCGCCGGATCGGCGACCATTTCGCCCCGCACCAGGGCGGGCGCTACGCGAGCCCGGCCGTTGCCGAGGCGCTCTCCGTCATCGCGGATCGCGGCGTGGCCGGCTACGGGCAGAGTTCCTGGGGGCCGACCGGCTTCGCCCTGCTGCCGTCCGAGGCGGAGGCCCGCGCCCTGGTCGCCTCCCTGGAGCGGCCGGGCCCCCTGCGCTTCGTGATCGCGCGGGGCCGCAACACGGGCGCGAGCGTGGACGCGACCTGAGACCGGCGCGACGGGCTCCCTCTCCCATTCGGGAGAGGGTTGGGGTGAGGGGTGTGACCTCTCCGGAAAGACCTGATCCCTCACCCGGTGCTCTGACGCGCACTCGACCTCTCCCGGACGGGAGAGGTGGATCCGGGCCGGTCAGCCCTTCTTGATGATCGGCGCGGGCTCGACCGGCGCGGGCGGCGGCTTCGGCGCGCAGGCCGTCGCGGCCAGCGCCAGGGCAGCTGCGATGGCGCCGAGGATGATCTGCTTCGAGGTGGGATACAAGGTCGTCACGGTCGTCTCCAGAATTGGACCGTGGGCAAACCTATCGAGAATGCGTCCGCCTGATAGTGCATTCTTGCAACGCGCCCTGAAAAGCAGTCGTTGAAATTCGAATATTTCGAATGTGCAATTGCCGGAAGATCCCGGGCTGTCGGCCGCCCCATGGCGGCTCGCGCGATACGTTTTCCTGGGACATGGCGCTTGACCCGGCCCTGCCGGAGGGTTTTTGACCTGTCGCGAGGCACGGCGCGTCCGGCGGCGGCCGATCTCGGAGGAGAAGACCGAACATGGCGCGCTCGATCCTGCACATGCTCACGCCCCTCAAGCACATGAGCCCCTTCGACGTGAACATGGCCGTCGATGCCGGCTTCGAGACCATCGTCACCTACACGGGCGTCGACCTCGCCGACGTCGTCTCCCTGACGCAGGACTCGATCTTCTCCCGCGCGCCGCAGGACGGCACGCGCACCGGCCTCTTCATCGGCGGCAAGAACGCCGAGGACGCCCTCGACATGGTGGACCGGGCGAAGAAGGCGTTCGTGCCGCCCTTCGCCAACCACGTCTTCGCGGACCCGGCCGGCTCCTTCACCACCGGGGCCGCCATGGTGGCCGAGGTCGCCCGGGCGCTCCGCTCGAAGTTCGGCACGGACCTCAAGGGCAAGCGCATCGTCATCTTCGGGGGCGCCGGCGTCGTCGCCTACGTGGCGGCGGTGATCGGCGCGCTCGAAGGAGCCAAGTCCGTGCTCGTCGGCCATGACGGCGAGGAGCGCGTCTCGAAGATCGCCTTCACGATGAAGTGGCGCTTCGGCATCGAGGTCGGCGCCGTCGACGGCTCGACGGTCGAGGCGCGCCGCGCCGCGATCCGAGATGCCGAGGTGATCCTCTCGGCCGGCCCCGCCGGCATCCCGATCCTGTCGGCGGAGGATCTCGAGTCCGCCCCGAAGCTTTTGGTCGCCTCGGACGTCAACGCGGTGCCGCCCGCGGGCATCGCGGGCATCGACGTCAACGCCGTCGACGTGGCCCTGCCGACCGGCAAGGGGCTCGGCATCGGGGCGCTCGCCGTCGGCAACGTGAAGTACCAGACGCAGTGCCGGCTGTTCCGCCGGATGCTCGATTCCTCCGAGCCCCTCTGCCTCGATTTCCGCGACGCCTACGCGCTCGCCGTCGAGATCGCGGGCTGACGCCGAAGGCTCAGGCGCGTCCGTCGTGGCCGGGGAGGCCCTCCTCGTCGCCGCCCAGTCGGGCCGGGCGCTCGCCGAGAGCGCGCGGCGGGCGGGCCTCCGCCCCTTCGTCGCCGACCTGTTCGGCGATGCCGATACCCTCGACCTCACGGAGGCGTATCGGCCGCTGCCCGGCCGCTTCGGCACCGGGCGCCTCGGCGGCGGCGCGCTGCTCGCCGCCCTCGAGGCGCTGGCGGAGCGCGCGGGGCCGCGCTGCCTCGGGGTGGTGCTCGGCTCCGGGCTCGAAGGCGCGCCGGACCTGATGGCGGAGATCGCCGGGCGCCACCGCCTGATCGGGGCGGCGCCCGAGGCCGTAGCGACGCTGAAGGACCCGCTCGGTTTCGCGGCTCTGTGCGCGCGGCTCGCGATCCCGCACCCGGCCGTCGCGCGGGAAGCCGTCGACGATCCGGCCAATTGGCTCCTGAAGCGGGCGGGCGGCTCCGGCGGCAGCCACATCCGCGCGGCGACGCGGGGCCGCCCTCCGCAGGGCGCCTATTTCCAGGCCCGGGTGCCGGGGCGGGCCTTCGGCCTGAGCCTGTTGGCGGACGGGCGCGACATCGCGATCCTGGGGCTCACCGAGCAGTGGAGCGCGCCCTCGCGCCTGCGGCCGTTCCGCTACGGCGGGGCGGTGTTGCGCGGCGCGACGGAAACGCCGGCCCTGCCGGCACGCCTGACCGCGGAGATCGCGGGAGCGGTCGCGCGGCTCGCCGCCGAGACCGGCCTGCGCGGGCTCGCCAGCGCCGATCTCCTGTCGGACGGCGAGCGCTGGTGGCTCACTGAGATCAACCCGCGCCCCGGCGCCACCCTCGACATCCTCGACCGGCGCGGGGAGAGCCTGCTCCTGGCGCATATGTCGGCGAGCGAGGGCCGTCTGCCGCCGCTCGGTGCCCCGCCGGTGGATGCGGCGGCCGCCGAGATCTGTTACGGGGCGCGGGACTACCGCCCGGTGCCGCGGATCGCGTGGCCCGATCATGCCCGCGACCGGCCCCGCGCCGGCACGGACGTGGCCCGGGACGCCCCGCTCTGCACCCTGCTCGCCACGGGCCGGGACGGGGCGGCGGCCCGGGCGGCTTTGCGGGAGAGGGCGGCATGTCTGCACGCCCTCCTCGACCAGGAGGAAACCGATGAGCACGAGTGTGAAGTATCCGAGCGTCAACGCGCTGACGGCGCCCCTGGTGGAGCGCCTCGTCGCTGACGCGGAGGTCTTGCGGCTCGCGGTGACGCAGGAGCCCGGCGGCGCCCGGATGGTGGATGCCGGCGCGAGCGTGCGGGGCTCGATCGAGGCCGGCCGGCGCATGGCGGAGATCTGCCTCGGCGGCCTCGGCACGGTGACGATCAGCCCCTCGGGCCCCGTCTCCTCCTGGCCCTATTCCGTGGTGGTGCACGCCAACGACCCCGTCATCGCCTGCCTCGGCAGCCAGTACGCGGGCTGGAGCCTCGCCGACGAGACGGGTGATTCCGGCTTCTTCGCCCTCGGCTCGGGCCCCGGCCGGGCGGTCGCGGTCGTGGAGGATCTCTACAAGGAACTCGGCTACCGCGACACCGCCTCGAAGACCGCCCTCGTGCTCGAGGCGGCGAGCGGCCCGCCGGCCTCGGTCGTGGCCAAGGTGGCGGAGGCCGCGGGCCTCAGCCCCGAGGACGTGACCTTCATCTTCGCGCCGACGCAGTCGCTCGCCGGCTCGACGCAGGTCGTCGCCCGCGTCCTCGAAGTGGCGCTCCACAAGGCGCACACGGTCGGCTTCGACCTCCACAAGATCGTGGACGGCATCGGCTCGGCCCCGCTCTCGCCGCAGCATCCCGACTTCATCCAGGCGATGGGCCGCACCAACGACGCCATCATCTACGGCGGCCGGGTGCAGCTCTTCGTCGAGGCCGACGAGGCGGATGCGCGTCAGCTCGCCGAGCAGCTCCCCTCCACGAACTCGAGCGACCACGGCTCCCCGTTCGCCGAGATCTTCGCCCGCGTGAACGGCGACTTCTACAAGATCGACGGCGCCCTCTTCAGCCCGGCCGAGGTGATCGTCACCTCCGTCAACACCGGCAAGAGCTTCCGCGGCGGCCGCCTGATGCCGGAACTCGTCGAGGCGTCGTTCGCGTAAGGCGGGCTCCGATCACCTCTTCCGTTCGGGAGAGGTCGAGTCCGCGGCACGCGGACCGGCTGAGGCGTGCGGCTCTTCCTGAGATGCCGCACGCCCCGACCCAGCCCGCTCCCGAACGGGAGAGGGCGGGCGCCTCCCGCGAACACCCTTTGTCCTCCACCGGAACCCTCCCTCCATGCGCATCGGGCTCGCGGCCGATAACGGGTCCTGGCACAAGGGCCGCCTGAAGGCGGCGCTCACCGCGCTCGGGCACGAGCCGGTGCTGTTCTCGCTCGCCGACGTCGCCGTCGTGACGGGCAGGGGCGAGCCGCTGCGCGTGCCCGGATTTTCCGACGCGCTGCCCGACGGCGTGCTCCTGCGGACGATCGCGGGCGGCACCTTCGAGGCCACGACGATGCGCCTCGGCGTGCTGCACGCCCTCGTCGCTTCGGGCGTGACCGTCTGGAACAGCCCCGTCGCCATCGAGCGCTCCGTCGACAAGGGGGCAACCTCCCTCCTCGTCGCCCGCGCCGGCCTGCCGACGCCCGACACGTTCGTGGTCTCGAAGCGGGAGGCGGCGGCCGAGATCGTCGCCCGCGAGGCCGGGCCGGGCCGGCCCCTCGTGCTGAAGCCGCTCTTCGGCTCGCAGGGCGAGGGGCTGCAGCTCGTCGAGCGGCCCGAGGACCTGCCGCCGGAGGATGCCGTCAACCGCGTCTACTACCTGCAGCGCTACGTGCCGCGCAGCGACGGGCTCTGGCGCGACTACCGGGTCTTCGTCTGCGAGGGCCGCGCCATCGCTGGGATGATCCGCGAGGGCGACGGCTGGATCACCAACGTCCACCGGGGCGGGCGCCCGCACGCCTGGGCGATGCCGGCCCGCGCTGCCGACCTCGCCGAGGCCGCGGCCGCCGCGGTCGGCGTCGATTATACCGGCGTCGATCTGGTGGAGGACGGGGAGGGCGGCTTCCTCGTGCTCGAGGTCAACAGCATGCCGGCCTGGTCCGGCCTGCAGCGGGTCACCGAGGTCGACATCGCGGGCGCGATCGGTCGCGGCTTCCTCAACGCGGTGCGGGCGGCGCGGCCCGCTCTGCGCCCCGCCCTCATCGCGGCGCAGGGCTGAGGATGGCGGGCCTCGCACCGGGCCTGATCGCCTCGCTCTACCGGGCGGCCTGCCTCGCCGAACTCGACGCGATCAAGCCGGGCAACGTCCACGTCCACGGTGCCGGCCACCGGATGCAGGTGGCCGATTTCGTCGCGAGCGCCGAGGTCTCGGCCCCCCACCTCGCGGCGCCCGGCGCCGGCGTCGGCGCCCGGGTCGCGGGCGCGATGGACGCGACGATGCGCGCGGTCGGGCAGAACACCAATCTCGGCATCCTGCTCCTCTGCGCGCCGC
The DNA here is from genome assembly GCF_004348265.1 of Methylobacterium segetis. Lineage (GTDB taxonomy): Bacteria > Pseudomonadota > Alphaproteobacteria > Rhizobiales > Beijerinckiaceae > Methylobacterium > Methylobacterium segetis. Next base: position 54,874 of record NZ_SMNT01000017.1, on the reverse strand, counting down.
TCGCCGTCGCGGCCGAGCGGGGAACGACGCTTACCGTCGTGCTCGCCGGGCTCGACCAGGCCGATGCGGACGGCGTCTTCGCCGCGATCCGCCGGGCCAATCCGGGCGGGCTCGGGCAGGCGGCCCGCCACGACGTGACGGCGCAGGGCCCCGTCCCGCCGCTGCGGGAGGCGATGGCGGAGGCGGCCGATCGCGACGCGATCGCGCGCGCCTACGTCACGGACTACGCGGAGCTCAGGGCCATCGGCCTGCCGGCGCTGCGGGCTGCCCGCGCGTCCGGCCTCGTCCCGCCCTGGACGACGACCGCCGTGCATCTCGCCTACCTGACGCGGCTGCCCGACAGCCACATCGCCCGCAAGCACGGGGCGGCGCGCGCCGAGGCCGCCCGCGCGGAGGCGCAGGCCGCGCTGGCCGATCTCGCCCTCGGGGAGGGCGCGGCGGCGGCGCTCCTCGCCCACGACCGGGCGAGGAAGGTGGCCGGCCTCAATCCCGGCACGAGCGCCGACCTCACCGTCGCCACCCTGTTCCACGAGGCCCTCGCGGAGGCGGGCGCGGGGCTCGACGGAGCTTAGCCGGGCAGGCGCCGGAGCCCTGCAGGCAGAGCAGGGGATGCCCGCGATAATTTACCGAGACCGGAGCTTGGTGCAGGGTTGTTACGGGCAGGGGGCCGCTGTAGGGTCCGCGCCGCTATCCGGGCTAACCGGTTCGGCCCCCTGCCGAACGTCGCAAACAAGGATGGCCATCGGCTGTGCCTGATTCCGGGGCGGCCGAATCTTTTCGATTAGCAGGGAGAGACCCCGAATGGCAAAGATCAACAAGGTGCAGGTCGGCGAGGCTCTCGTCGGCGACGGCAACGAGGTCGCCCACATCGATCTCATCATCGGACCGCGCGGCTCGCCGGCCGAGACGGCTTTCTGCAACGGCCTCGTGAACAACAAGCACGGCTTCACCAGCCTGCTCGCGGTGATCGCGCCGAACCTGCCGTGCAAGCCGAACACGCTGATGTTCAACAAGGTCACCATCAACGACGCCCGTCAGGCCGTCCAGATGTTCGGCCCCGCCCAGCACGGCGTCGCCAAGGCCGTCCAGGACGCGGTTGCCGAGGGCATCATCCCGGCCGACGAGGCCGACGACCTGTACATCCTGGTCGGCGTGTTCATCCACTGGGAAGCGGCCGACGACGCCAAGATCCAGAAGTACAACTACGAGGCGACGAAGCTGTCGATCCAGCGCGCCGTCAACGGCGAGCCGAAGGCTTCGACCGTCACCGAGCAGCGCAACTCCGCTCAGCACCCCTTCGCCGCCAACGCGTAGATCGGGGACAGTCCTGGGCAGAGCGCGCCTCCGCCCGCACCGCGGGGCCTGCTCCAGCGACTGGCTTCCATCTTCCTCGGCCGCTAAGGCCCTTCAGGTGGGACGGCACACGCCGTCCCACCTTTTTCGTGCGCGGCCGTCTCAGCCATCGGCGAGATCCGCCGCCGTGATCCGCCCGTCGTGGATCGCGGACGCCACGAGGGCGCCGGCAGCGCCCGCCTCGCGCAGCGCCGCGAGATCCGCCGGCCCGCGCACCCCGCCCGCCGCGTAGAGCCGCGCCCGCGGCGCCGAGGCTCGCACCTGCGCCAGCCCGTCGAGATCCGGCCCCAGATCGGCGCCGATCCGCGCCAGCGTCATCACGATCACGTCGTCCGGCCAGATTTCGGGCCGCGCATGGATCCCCGCCGGGTCGAGGCGGTCCGCCCCCCGGCTGTCGAGGGAGAGAACGGCGCGCGAGCCGCACGTCCGCACGAGACCCGCGTCCCGCTGGCTCTCGCTGCCGAGGACGGGCCGGGCGAGGCCGCCTTCGACAAGGGCCTCGACGCCCGCCGCCTCCGCGAAACCCGCGTCGAGCCAGAGGGTGGTGCCCGGGCAGGCGCGGGCCACGGCCGCGACGGAGGCGAGGTCCGGCGGCGTCCCTTCCATGATGGCGTCGAGGTCGGCGAGGTAGAGGATTTGCGCCTCGACTGCGTCGACGAGCGCGGCCGCGACCGCTCCCGGATCGGATCCCTTTGCCAAGGGCGTCTCGATCGGGGCATAGGAATGCCGCTCGCCCCTGCGCGCCCGCACCACGCGGCCGTGGCGCAGGTCGATCACCGGGATGACCGCGAAGGACGTCCCCATGTCCCACCTCCCTCGTGCCCAGGAACCGAACGCTTGACCCGAGACGGCGCGCCCCAATCCGAGCCCACGATCGGCTGGGATCTCGGAGGGGTTCATGTCAAGGCGGCCCTCGTCTCGGAGGGGCGGGTGCAGGCGGTGGTGCAGGCGCCGTGCCCCCTCTGGCGCGGCCTGCCCGCCCTCGACAAGACCCTTGCGGACCTGCCCGACTGGACCCGCAGGCCGGCCCGCCACGCGGTCACGATGACGGGCGAGCTGACGGATTGCTTCAGCGACCGTACGGACGGCGTCGCCAAGCTCTCGGCCTGGGCGCGGGCGGCGCTGCCCGGGCCCGTCGCGATCTATGCCGGCCGCGCCGGCTTCGTCGCGCCGGATGAAGCGGAGCCCCGCGCGGCCGACATCGCCTCGGCCAACTGGCACGCCACCGCCGCCCTCGTCGGGCGGCACTGTGCGGACGGCCTCCTCGTCGATATCGGCTCGACCACCGCCGACCTGATCCCGGTCGTCGCGGGCCGCCCGGCCGCGACGGGCTACAGCGACGCCGAGCGCCTGGAGACGGGGGAACTCGTCTATACGGGCGTCGTGCGCAGCCACCTCGTGGCGCTCGGCCCCGACGCGCCCTGGCACGGGCGCCGGACCCGCCTGATGGCCGAGACCTTCGCCAACACGGCCGACATCTACCGGCTGACCGGCGACCTGCCCGAGGGGGCGGACCAGCAGCACAGCGCCGATCTCAAGGGCAAGTCGATACCCGAGAGCGAGACCCGGCTTGCCCGCACCATCGGCCGCCACCGGGGCGAGGGGAGCGCGGCGGAGTGGCGGGCGCTCGCCGCCCATTTCGCGGAGGCGCAACTGCGCCTCCTGCACGATGCGGCCGCCACCCTGCTGTCGCGCCCGGACATCGCGGCGGACGCGCCCCTCGTCGCCTGCGGCGCGGGCGCGTTCCTGGCCGAGCGGCTGGCGCTCCGCCTCGGGCGACCGTGCCGGGCCTTCACCGACCTCGTGGCCGATCGGATCGCGGGCAGCCCGGACTGGGCCTCGACCTGCGGCCCCGCCGTCGCGGTCGCCCTCCTCGGCGCCGCGGACCTTCCGTAACCTCGAACGTTCTCCTCACCCGACCCCGGAGTCCCACATGCGCCCGACGCAGAGACTTGCCCGCATCCTGGCCACCCGCTCCAGCGGGGAGATCGAGCTCGCCATCGCGACCGCCACGGGCGAGACCCTCAAGGTCCTCGCCACGCAGGAGCAGATCGACATGCTGGTGGACGAATTGGAGGACATCCTGAACTCGCCCACGGAGGAGGGGCCGGGCGGATCGCCGGACGCCGCCTGAGACCCAGGGCGCTCGCGCCGCCCGGGTCTCAGCCGGCCCGGAGGGTCGCGCCGGGCTGGACGTCCAAGACCCAGGTGATGCCGAAACGGTCCCGGACCATGCCGTAGAGCGGCGAGAAGCTTGCCGGCCCGAGTGGCTGGACGATGGTCGCGCCCTCCGACAATCCCTCCCAGTAGCGGCCGATCTGCTCGGGATCGTCGCCGCGCGCCGAGACGAAGACGGGGATCTCGCCGGGATCCCACGCCCTGGCCGAGGGGACGTCGTAGGCCATGATGTGGAAGCCGTCCGCGGCGAGAACCTGCCCCCAGATGACCTGATCGGCCTCGGCGGGGTCCGAGACGGCGTGCGCCTGGGCGTAGGTGAACGCCGTCAGATCGCCTCCGAAGACGGATCGGTAGAACGCGAGGGCTTCGCGGGCGGCGCCGCGGAAATTCAGGTGGGTGGTCGTCTTGATGCTCATCGCGCTCTCCTCTTCGCGGGCGACAGGGAGCACGCTAGACCGGGCCAACTGACACTTTCCGGCAGTTGCACGATGGCCCGATCGGATCGCCTGCTCCGGCTTCTCCAGGCGATGCGCGTGATGCCCGCGCCGATCACCGCGGCGCGGCTGGCGAAGGAGACGGAGGTCTCGCTGCGCTCGCTCTACCGCGACATCGACAGCCTCCGCGCCGCCGGCGCGCGGATCGAGGGCGAGCGGGGCTACGGCTACCGGCTGCTCGAAGACTACGCGCTCCCGCCCCAGACCTTCGACCGCGCGGAGATCGAGGCCATCGCGCTGGGACTGGCCGAGGTCCGGCACATGGGCGATCCCGCGCTCGCCGAGGCGGCCCGCTCCGTCCTGGCCAAGGTCGCCGCCACCCTGCCGGACGACCGCGAGCAGCACCTGTTCCATGCGATCTCGCAGGTCTACCGGCCGGACGCGCGCTACGGTGCCGTGCACGAGATGGGGGCGATCCGCGAGGCCTGCTGGCGGGAGGAGGCGCTCGCCATCCGCTATGCCGACAAGGGCCGCGCGGTCAGCGAGCGCACGATCCTGCCGCTCGCCGTGATGTACACGAACAGGACACTGACCGTGCTCGCCTGGTGCTGCCTGCGCGAGGACTTCCGGATGTTCCGCACCGATCGGATCATCGAGCTGAAGCCGGCCGGGACGAGCTTCCGGCCCCGGCGCGTGACGCTGCTCCGCACCTACCTCGCGGCGTTGAGAGACCGTCACGACGGGGCCGGCCCCTCGGCGGCTTCGGCGCTATTACCTGTCAGGCCAGGAGACCCGGATCGACCACCGTGAAGGGCCGCATCATCTCGTTGTCCTCGTGGGAGAGGATGTGGCAGTGCCAGACATAGGTCCCCGGCAGGTCGAAATGCATGATCGCGCTCAGCATCTCGCCCGGCCCGACCGTCACGGTATCCTGCGCTCCGAGCTCCTCCGGCCGGAGCGGCACCGGGTCCCCGACGAGGATGTCGGCCGAGCCCGGCGCGTCGCCGATGGTCCCGATCGTGATCCGGCCGTCGCCGTTGAGGTCGTCCGGCAGCCCGTCCGGGGTGGCCGCGCTCGGACCGGCGTTGTTGACCGCGTCCGTGAACACGATCTTGGACTTGCCCAGCACCTGATACTCGACCTGATGCACGTGCACCGGATGGGTATCCTCAGTGAAGTTGTAGAAATTCCAGATCTCGGTCGTGCCGAGCGTCGGGTCCTCGGTGACCGGGTGGTCCCAGTGCAGCGGCCCGAACGGCACCGGATCACCGGCGATGTCGCGGGTGTCCTGGGCAACGCCGAGCATCGGCATGACGCGGCCGAATTCGTCCTCCTGTTCGAACAGGCCGAGTTGGCGGGTCTCGACCGCATCGTTCGGGTCGAGCGGCACGAACCCCCGGTTGAGCACGCTCCCGTCCGCGACGCTGGCATCGTGCTCCGCCGGCCCGTTCGCGATCTCGAACCGCATGACCTCACCGACACCCTGGTCGGGCGTGGCGGCCCTGGTCTCCTCGCCGGCGAGCGACCCGTCCGCATTGAAGCCCTGGAACGGGCTGAAGTCCGGGCCGACATTCCGGAGCGTGACGCTGTGGCCGGCCGCGTGGCTGAAGTCGAACACGAGGTCGACGCGGTCGGAGGGCGCGAGCAGGATCTCCTCGCCCGGCTCCTGCACGCCGTCCCCGTCCATCACGGTGATCGCCTGCGGCAGCAATCCGCCATCGGTACCGACCAGGGTGACCGTCACGGACGGGTCGTCGAGGGTGAGCAGGTACGTGCGGGAGTCGGACGCGTTGAGCGCGTGGAACGCGTACTGGCCGGGCCTCGCCTCGAAGGTCGGCCAGGCCATGCCGTTGACCAGCAGGTGGTCGCCGAAGAATTCGGGCAGCACCGTCGGGAACGGACCCGCGTAGTCGGGCGGCAACTCGTCGGCCACTCTGTGGTCCGTGCCCGGGATCGGGTCGTCGGGATAGGCGGGCAGGTATAGGCCGCCGTCGGCGGTGAAGGCCCTGTCCTGAACGATGGCCTCGATGTCGTGCCGGGCATCGGGCAGAACCCCCTCGTCGATCAGCCGCTGCTCGCCCGCGTCGTGGATGCGGTAGAGCCCCGCAAGCCCCGAGCCGACATTGATCCGGGTCAGTCCGAGCGCGTGGTCGTGGTACCAGAGCGTCGCCGCCTGCTGATCGTTCGGGAAGCTGTCCCAGGGCGAGGTGAAGGAAGGTCCGGTCATCCCGAACCCTTGGGTGAACCAAGCCTCCGGATAGCCGTCGCTCTCCGCGGACTGGTGCCCGCCGTGCCGGTGGACGACGGTTGGAATCAACCCTTGCGCGAGCGCCTCACGCTCGCCGTCGTTCATGTGGATGCTGGTGTCGACCGGCAGGAGCGGCCCCGTCGCCGGCAGCTTGTTCACCCACTTCACCTCGATGGGCACGCCCTCCTGCGCATCGATCGTCGGTCCCGGATAGGTCGCGTCCTGTCCGCGCAGGCCGTAGCCCCAGACCGGGGTGAGGAGCGGTGCTCCGCTCGGATCGACGAGGCCGAGCCACTGGTCGAACTGGCGCTCCTCGATGACGAAGCGCCCGCCGCAGGTGGCGTCGATCCGGGGCAGGTTCGGGAGCGCGTTGACGAATCTGGGTTGCGAGGCCGGGTCGAGGAGGGTGGTTGCGCCGCTCGGGTTCGCGCTCGGCGCGATCGTGGCTGTCATGCTCGCCTCCCTTGAAGGTCGCGAGGTGCGCGCAGCCCGGCAGAACTCGACTGGAAAAGATAAAAACAAGCAACGCGTCGGACTGCTCGATCAACTTTGCAGCACAAGCCGCTGTTTTTCCACCCGGAAGAAGGACATCTCGGACGTTTCGTGCGAACACAACGTCTGCTATTCGCTGAGCGGATTGCGCATGATCTGTCGCGATCTCGCTCCGCTGGGCCTCAGGCGGACGGATGTCGCGGGCTTGCCGGTCAGCGGTCAGGCCCGCCCCGTGTCGGCCGGCGCGACCCGCTCGGCCCGCTTCGCGCGGGGGTCGACCCGCTTCCAGCGTCTGTGCAGGCTGCGCGCGACAAGATACAGGCGGCCGCGCAGCGATCGTGCCGCCAGGATTTCGTAGAGCGGCGTTGTCCGGTCGGACCAGTGCGCCTTGTAGCCCTCCTCGCCGACCGTCAGGTCGAACAGGGTCAGGTCTCCGCGGGCGATGCACGCCTGGATCACTCTCTCCATCAGGAGGCGCCCGACGGAGAAGGGAGCCCAATCCTCGCGGTAGGTCGTGAGGATCATCGCGAAGCTTCCGCGGAAGATCGTGCCCCACAGGGCCGCTACCCACTCGCCGTCGACGCGAAGCCCGGCCACCAGGACGCCGCCCTCGGCGAAGCGTCCCTCCGTCAGCCGCTCGTAGAGCGCCCGCTGGGCGGGCGCGCCAAGCGTGTTCGGGAGGCCGGAGGCCACCTGCCAGCGCGACTTGTGGTCGAGGAGGAATCGGACGATCTCGGCGCGTTCGGCCGCCTCTTCGGCGAGCACGATCTCGACCGCGCCCGCCCCCTCCAATTTCCGCCGCTTGCGCCGGTTCTGGCTGAAGAACTGGGTGCTGCGGGCCTTCGCGAAGGCCTCGTAGGTCGCCGGCAGCGTCGCGGCGTAGGCATCCTGCGCGTGCCGGAGGTTCGGCAGCGCGCCGAGCGGATTGGGCACGCCGTCCACCGTGAGCGGCAGGCGCTGCAGCCAGACGAGATCGACGGAGGGCAGGAGATCGAGGATGACGGCCCAGAGCTGCCGGGCGTCGCCGGGTTCGATCCCGGCCGCGAGGCGCCGGTCGATGACGGGCGCGTTGTAGTCGGTCGAGTATCCGCCGAGGAATTGCAGGGCCCGGCCGTGGGCGCCCCGGTAGATCCCCAGAGGCAGGAGCAGCAAGGGCGTTCCGTCAGCTCCGGAGACCTCGACGATGCAGGGCATCACCCCCTCGCACCGGCCGACCGTCTCCTGCCAAGCGGAGAGCCACTCGTAGCTCTGGAAGAGCGTGCAGGCTCCGGCCGCCACCGCCGCGCGCCAGAACGCCTCGGCCTCCCGCAGGGAGGGCCGGATCGCGACGGAGGCGCCGCGGAGCAGGGGACAGGCCCAGACCGCATCGGTGTCGGAGAGGCGAAGCTGCCGCATCGAGGGGATGGCGGTGTCCTGAGGCGTCACGTCCCCTCTATGCCACGGCGGGGCCGCGTGCGCGCAACGGCTGGTGGAGGCGGGCGACACGCCGCCCGCGGCCTGTTGCGAATTTGTCTCGGCGGGCGTCCCGGGCCCGAGACCGCCCGCCGGTCGGAGATTGCGGGCGTCCGCCTGTCCTCTCGCTAGGCGCCGGCCGACATCGCCTTGCTTGCCGACCGTCGAGCTCCATGCGAGACTTCGCGCTTCGGACGCCCGATGAGACGCGCCTCCACGCTCGTCCCGTCCCGCGCCCCTGCTTTCGGTCGGCATTTCGACCTGCAGCGGGAGGTTGCCATGGCTGTCTCAGTCGATCCCCGATCATCATCGCGCGGCCCCTCTCGACGCAGCGAGCGCCCGCGCATCACCTGCGACGACCCGGCGCGGCGGGACCTCCTCTGCGGCGGCGGGGCCGCGGCCCTGAGCCTGCTGCTGGGCGGCCTCCTCGGCGATGCGAGCCCGGCTCTCGCCGAGGCCGTGGCGGGGCCGGTGCCGGAACTCGACGCCGTCGCCGTGCGGATCGTCACCGACAGCTACCAGTTCGCGGTGGCGCCGGGCCGCAAGCTCGACGGGCTCTCGGTCGAGCATTTCGGCTGGGGCATCGCCCCGGATCGTCCGCCGGGCCGCACCCTGGTGAGCGAGTTCGGCCTCTCGATGCACGTCACCTCGCGGCGCGGCGAGGAGACCCGCCGGACCCTGGTGGATTTCGGCTTCACGCCGGAGGCGCTCAACAACAACCTCTCGCTCCTCGGCGTGCAGCCCTCCGAGATCGACGCGCTCGTGCTCAGCCACGGCCATTACGACCATTTCGGCGGGCTCGCCGGCTTCCTCGGCCAGGCCCGGGGGCAGCTCAGGCCCGGGCTTCCGTTCCATGTCGGGGGCGAGGATTGCTTCTGCGCCCGCACCTGGACGGCGCCTCCGGTCAAGGGTGATTTCGGCGTCATCGATCGCGAGGCCCTCAAGGCGGCGAACCTCGCCGTCACCTCGACGGAGCGCCCGGCCCTGGTGGCGGATCACGGCTTCACCTCGGGCCAGATCGATCAGCGCAGCTTCGAGACTTTGCTCTCGCCGAGCGCGATGAAGCTCGGCTTCGCGCACGGCTCGGGCTGCTACCCGGGCGGCCAGGCGCAGGACGAGGGCGGCCAGGGGCTGATCCCGGACCAGTTCCGGCACGAGATCGCCACCGCCTTCAACCTGAAGGGGCACGGCCTCGTGATCCTGACCTCCTGCAGCCACCGGGGCGTGGTCAACGCCATCCGGCAGGCACAGGCCGTGTCCGGCATCGAGAAGGTGCACGCGGTGATCGGGGGCTTCCACCTCGCCCCCTACCCGCCCGACTACGTCCGCCAGACGATCGCGACCCTGAAGGACATCGGGCCCGACTTCGTGGTGCCGCTCCACTGCACGGGCGAGACCTTCTACGAGATCGCCAAGACCGAGATGCCCAAGGCTCTGGTGCGCGCCTACACGGGCACCCGCCTCGTGTTCAACGGATCCGCCACCTAGCCCCGGTCGCGGGACGGGAGCCGGCGGCGGCGCGGGGAGGCGGCCGTCAGACCCATCCGGCGAGGTGCAGGGCCATGCCGGCGGCCGAGCAGGCGAGGAGGGTCGCGATCATGCCGGCCTTGAAGCCAAAGACCGCGACGAAGGCGGCGAGCGCCAGCACGAGCGCCCAGGGATCGAGGCTCGCCGGCACCGGCACGTCGAGGCGGATCGGGCCGGCCGCGAAGGGGCGCACCTCCGCGAAGATCGTGTGCACCGCGAACCAGACCGCGAGGTTGAGGATCACGCCGACCACCGCCGCCGTGATCGCCGAGAGCGCCCCGGCCAGCGCCCGGTTGCCCCGCAGCCGCTCGATGTAGGGGGCCCCGAGGAAGATCCAGAGGAAGCAGGGCACGAAGGTCACCCAGGTCGTGAGCAGGCCCCCGAGCGTGCCGGCGACCAGCGCCGGGAGCGAGCCGGGCGCCCGGTAGGCCGCGAGGAAGCCCACGAACTGCGTGACCATGATGAGCGGGCCCGGCGTGGTCTCGGCCATGCCGAGCCCGTCGAGCATCTCGCCGGGCCTCAGCCAGCCGTAATGCTCCACCGCCTGCTGGGCGACGTAGGAGAGCACGGCGTAGGCGCCGCCGAAGGTGACCATCGCCATCTTCGAGAAGAACACCGCGATCTCGGAGAAGACGTCGCCGGGCCCGAGCAGGGCGAGCAGCGCGAGGACGGGCGCCAGCCACAGCGCGCCCCAGACACCGAGAACCCGCAGCGCGTGCCCGTGCGAGGCCCGCTCCCGCGCGAGCTCCGCGTCGCCGAGGAGGTAGGGGCCGCCGTCGTCCCGGGCCGCATCGCCGTGGCCGCCGGCCCGGAACTGGGGCAGGCCCGCGCGACCTCCGAGATAGCCGATCAATCCGGCCGCGAGGACGATGACGGGGAAGGGCACGTCGAGGACGAAGATGCCGACGAAGGAGGCGGCCGCGAGCGCCGCCATGACGGGCCCCTTCAGCGCCTTGCGGCCGATGCGCAGAACCGCCTGCGCGACGATGGCGAGGATGGCGGCCTTGAGCCCGAAGAACAGGCCGGCGACGAGGCCGACATTGCCGTAGAGGGCGTAGATCCAGCTCAGGCCCATGATGGCGACGAGGCCGGGCAGCACGAACAGGCCGCCCGCGACGAGGCCGCCGCGGGTGCCGTGCATCAGCCAGCCGATATAGGTGGCGAGCTGCTGCGCCTCCGGGCCGGGCAGGAGAGTGCAGAAGTTCAGCGCGTGCAGGAAGCGGCTCTCGGAGACCCAGCGCTTCTCCTCGACGAGGACGCGGTGCATCACCGCGATCTGCCCGGCCGGGCCGCCGAAGGAGAGGGCCGCGATCCGCGCCCAGACCGGCAGGGCCTGCCGGAGCGTGACGGGCGCCGGCGGCGCGCGGCGGCCCGCCTCGTGCGGCAGAACGGGGGTGGTGAGCATGGCACCGGCCATGGTCGGGACCTCGCCTCGGGTTCGTTGGTGGGCCGGCGCCTGGATCGTGCCCGGCCGAAGGAGATGTCCTACCGCTCCGGCAGGGGCGCTTCCACCGTGAACACGACGCCGCGCGGCCGGTAGTCGATCTCGGCCGTGCCCCCTAGCTCGGCGGCCAGCGCCCGCTCGATCAGGCGCGAGCCGAACCCCGTCCGGCTCGGCGGCGTGACCGGCGGCCCACCGAGTTCCTCCCAGCGCAGCCACAGGCGGTCCGGCTTCGACCCGTCCACCACGTCCCAGTTGAGGATGACGCGGCCCGTGTCGTTCGAGAGGGCGCCGTACTTCACCGCATTCGTCGCGAGCTCGTGCAGGGCCATGACGAAGGCCAGCGCGAGCCGGGGCGGCAGGCGGAGGTCGGGCCCGCCCGCATGGAACCGTCGGCCGCCGCCGGACTGGAACGGTTTGAGGGCACTGTCCACGATCTCCGCCAGCGTCGCCCCCTCCCAGCTCTCGCGCGTCAGCACGTCGTGGGCGGCCGACAGGGATTGCAGACGGGCGTCGAGCGTGTCCCGCGCCTCGTCCAGCGAAGAGGCGTTGCGCAGGGTCTGGTGGGCGATCGACTGCATCGTCGCCATCGAGTTCTTGACCCGGTGGTTGAGTTCGTCCGCCAATAGCGCCCGGTGTTCCTCGCCGCGCTTGCGCTCGGTGATGTCGATCGAGACGCCGGCCATGCTCAGGGGCGAACCGTCGGCGTGATAGTAGGTCTGGCCCCGGATCTGCAGCCAGCGGATCTCGCCCTGCGGCGTGCGGATGCGGTACTCGATGTCGTAATCCGCCTGCTCCTCGATCGAGGACGCCACGGCCGCCTCCATCCGTGCGCGGTCCTCCGGCACGATGGCGGCGGTGAGATCCTCGTAGGTGAACGGGTCCCGCCCCGAGCGACCGAAATTCCGCTTGCACATGTCGGAGGCGACCAGCCGCCGGTCGGCGAGATCGAGCGTCCAGGTGCCGAACCGGCCCGCCTTGAGCATGAAGCGCAGGCGGTCCTCGCTGTGGCGGAGGTCGCTCGCGCGGCGCTCCACTTCCTGCTCCAGGGCGTCCCGGTCGCGTTGGAGGCGCACCATCCGGTCGCGCTCCAGCGTCACGTCGAACTGGGAGGCGAAGAAATAGGTCAGCGCGCCATCGTCATCGAAGACGGGCGAGATCAGCAGCCTGTTCCAGAAGACCTCGCCGCTCTTCTTGTGGTTCAGCAGCTCGATCTCGATCGGAACACGCCGCTCGATCGCATCGCGGATCCTGGCGACGTCCCGGTGATCGGTTTCCGGCCCCTGCAGGAAGCGGCAATTGTTGCCCAGGATCTCGGCGCGCGCGTAACCGGTGAGTTTCGAGAACGCGTCATTGACGAAGACGATCGGATTGTCGGGCTTGTTCGGGTCGGTGATGATCATCGGCATCCGCGTCGCCCGGACGGCAGCAACGAAGGGATCCGAACTCTTCGAGATCCTGGAGATCTCGGCGTCGATGCGGTCGTGCTCGTGGCGGTTGCTCAAGATCCGCCGCCTCCCACGGCTTAGAGGCGCGCGCCCCTCCGTTGCATTCTATAGCACAGCTTGGCGCGCTGCGTAGCCGAGCGGAGCGGCCGCACCGCACCGCCCCCGGGCCCTCCGGCCTTGCCGGTGCGCTGCGCGGCCGACCCGTTGCGGAATCCGGAGCGGGCATGCTCCAGTCTCGCGCCGTCGCGACCCGGCTCTCGATCGGCGCAGGCCCGGACGCGGCCGGAGCGACGGCACCGTGTCCGCATCGCGGACCGGGACGCCCGTCGAGGAGAGCACAGCCATGCCGACCTACACCGTCAAGACCTCCCATCTCGACCTCACCGCGGGGCAACGGCAGCAGATCGCGACGGCGATCACGGACGCGCACAGCGAGGCGACCGGCGCGCCGGGCTATCTCGCGCAGGTCTTCTTCGAGGCGGCGGCAGCGGGCCTGCACTTCATCGGCGGTCAGCCGAACGGGGTCCCGCACGTCTTCGTCCACGGGCTCATCAGGGCCGGGCGCACGGCCGAGCAGAAGCGCGCCCTGATCGAGGCGGTCGGCGCCCGCGTCGGGGCGGCGGCCGGAATCGGGCGCGAGGACATCTGGGTCTACGTCCAGGACATCGCCGCCGAGCAGATGATCGAGTTCGGCCGCATCCTGCCGGAGCCCGGGCGGGAAGCCGAGTGGCGCCAGGGCTTCTCGCCGGAGAAGATCGGGGATTTCGAGCGGGCCGGCGTGGCGCTCTGAGGGATCGGGCGCGCACGCATGCGAAGGCACGACGCGCCCCCTCTCCCGTTCGGGAGAGGGTTGGGGTGAGGGGTGTGACGTCTCCGGAAAGACCTGATCCCTCACCCGGTCTGCGTGCCGCGGACTCGACCTCTCCCGAACGCGCGAGGGGGCGCGCGTTCGATACCTGTCGGAGCCGGGCCGAGCGCCTCTCGGCGCAGCTTCGCCCCGTCCCGCAGGCCGGCTCCTACCGCAGAAAGTCCCCGAACGCCCTCGGCCCGTCGCCCACCGCGATCTCCTTCGTGACACTGAGCGTTCCGGAATCGATCACGCTCACCGTGTTGGCGCCCCAATTCGCCACGTAGAGCCGGGTGCCGTCGCGGCTTGCCGCGATGCCCTCGGGGTGGTCGCCGACGTCGATCGCCGCCAGGCGCTCCAGGCTCGCGAGGTCGAACACGGTCACGCTCGCCGTGTACTGGTCGGTGACGAAGCCGCGGCCCCTGGCCAGCGCCACCACGTAGGGGCGCTCCCCCGTCTTCACCCGGCCGATCTCGCGCCCCTCCGCGAGGTCGATCACGGAGACGTCGTCCGAGAGGACGTTGGCCGTGTAGGCGCGCTTTCCATCCGGATCGAGGGTGATGCCGAACGGGTGCTTGCCGACCGGGATGGCCTTCGTCTCGCGCCGGCTCGCTGCGTCGATCACCGAGACCGTGTCGGCCTCGCGGTTGGCCACGAGCAGGGTGGCCCCGTCCGGCGTCACCGCGATGCCGGAGGGCGAGGCGCCGACCGCGATCTCGCCGTCCGGCACCAGCGTGCCCTCCTTCGGCACCAGCACGAAGAGCCGCTTGCCGTACCAATCGGCGACGTAGACGGCGCCTGAGCGCGGGTTGCAGGCGATGCCGAGCGGGCCGCCGGGCAGGGGCAGCGTGCCGGTGACCCTGCGCGCGTCGAGGTCGAGGATGGCGAGGCCCGGCCCGTCCGGCCGCGTCACGTAGGCGATCCGGCGGTCCGGCGAGAGGGCGATGCCGGCGGGCGAGCCCGGCACGGGGATGCGCGCCGCCACCGTGCCCGCGTCGAGATCGAGGATCTCGACGGCGTTGGCGCCCTGCACCGTCACCACCGCCTCGGCCGCGCCGGCGGGCAGGGGGTCGAAGAGGGTGGCGAAGAGGGCGGCGAGAAGGGCGAGGCCCGAGAGGCCGGCGCGCAGCCGGCCTCCCGCCCTGGCGAGGCGTGGCACGGGGCCTACGAGCCCTTCTCGACCTTGGCCTTCAGGGCATCGAGGCCGGTCCGGTAGAGGCCGCGCACGGCCTTCTCGGAGTTCTCGTCGTTCAGCTCGGGCGGCGGATCGTTGTTCATGTAGCCGCGGTAGAAGGCGCCCTTCCAAGTGACCTTGGACTTGCCGCCCGCATCCTCGACCTCGATCGTCGAGGAATAGTCGTTCACGGGCAGGGTCTTCACGTCGACCTTGTCGATCCGGTACGAGTAGCTCTTCTTGTCGGCGGAGTACTTCGACAGCTCCTCGACCACCGTGGCGCCGCCCTTCAGGGTCAGGGTGCGGGTCGCCTTGGCCTCGTTGCCGCCCGTTCCTTCCGTCTTCTCGACCGGCGGCAGCCAGCTCATGTCCTGGAAATTGCCGACGACCGCCCAGACCTTGTCGGCGGGGGCGTTGATCTCGACGCTCTCGGAGATCTTCCGGCGCGTCGGCCCGTGGGCCTCGGCGGAGAACGACACGACGGCGAGCGCCGCCGCCGTCGCGAGTGCCAGCATCTTCATGGGGTCCCTGTCTCCTTCACGCGCCGCTTTTCTCAGGCGGCGTCGGGGTTTGCGAGGATTCGGTCGGTGCCGAGGGCGGCCGAGACCTTGTCCTCGATCCAGCCCCAGGCCTCGCGCTCGCGGGGCCCGGCTGTCTTGGATATCGCGATGGCGAGATAGCGCATCTCGGAGAGGACCTTCTCCGGCTCCAGCATGTGGAGGCGCGTCGAGAGGATGGCCGCCTCCAGAACCGCGCTCTGGGCGCGGTTGAAGCCGAGGAAGGGGGCGTGGCTCTCTTGGCGCAGGACGCGCCCCCGATAGCGCGGGCGCGTCGCGTCGTCCTCGACCGAGACGACCGCGAGCTCGGCATGGGCGAAGCTGTCGGCGAGCCGCATCCCGCGGATCTCGGCGCAGGGCACGACCGGCCAGTCGCGCCGGCCGGTGACGCAGCCCGCGATGACGCGCACGTCGCGCGGGGAGGAGGCCGCGAAGACGGGGTTCGCGTCGAGGTTGAGGATCGTGGGCGAGGGCCGGAAGGGGGCGAGGATCCAGTCCGCGCCGTCCTCGATCAGCCCGAAGGGCACGAGGTGCAATTCGCCCGCGGGCGAGAGCGTCGTCACGATGGTCTCGAGGATCAGCGGCATCGATCAGGCCTCGTCCGCCGGCACGAGCTTGCCGCAGACGATCCGCGCCGGCCGCTCGGCCGGCGTCGCGGCGACGCCCTCGGCCTCGGCCCGGGCCGTCTCGGGCTCCACCGTCTCGGGCGGCTCGGCGCCGGCCTCCGTCGGCACAGTCGCGGCGTCCCGCGTGCCGGGTGGCGGCCCGCCGGGGCCCGAATGCTTCGTGTGGCCGGCCTTCTTGAAGGCGGTGGTGTCCTCGGCCTCGTCGTCGGCGGCCGAGCCCCAGCGCAGGGGCTCGTCCTGCACGTAGCGCTTGCCGAGCCGGAACGCCGTCTCGGCCTTGGCGAGCTCGGCTCCCAGGTAGAAGGCGTGGGCGCCGTCGCTCTCCACGTTGAGGTCCGGGAAGAAGGCCATGGCGTCGGTGCCGACCCTGTGGATGTCGCGGTTGTAGACGTGGATCCCGTCCTCGGCGACCGCGATCCGGTAATTCGGATCGCGCACCTCGGCGGCGAGGCCCGCGATCTCGTCGGGTGTCTGCACGAAGGGGCGCTTGTCGTGAAGTGCCAGAAGTGCCCGGCCGTAGCCCTTGGGCAGGGCGGCATCGGCCTTGGCCGCGTACATGACGCGCCGGGCCGCGTCGTGCTCCTCGACGGTGCGGCGCGTGTGGTTCGAGACCTGCACGATCAGGACGTTGCGGATCGCGAGTTCCGAGCACATGCCGAGGAGGAGCGCGGTGACGCCGAGGCTGTCGGCTTCCGTGAGCTCCGTCAGGTTGCCGGTGCCCATCATCATCTCGATGCCGGGGTAGCGGGCGCGCACCTCCCGGTAGCGAGCGATCGAATCGACGAAGCCGAAATGGATCGGCTCCAGGATCGGGTCGGCCATGTAGGGGCGGCCCGCCCGCTCCATCCGCTCGATGGCCCGGTCGAGGGAGGGCAGGTCGTCGGGGCGCATCGGCACGAGGACCGGCACCGCGTCGGTCTCGAAGGCGAGGTCGAGGGTCTCCTCGTTGAGGCTGAGGAGGTAGTCGGCCCCCGCCCCGGCGCCCCGCCGCAGCTCGTCGAGGGAGAAGGAATCGACGCTGACCCTCAGCCCGGCCCCTTTCAGGAGGCGGACGCTCTCCTCCAGATGCGGGAAGGCGGTGTCCGGCAGGCCGCCGAGGTCGATCACGTCCGCGCCGCGCCGGGCGAGGTCGAGGCCCTTCGCCAGGATCTCGTCGGGGCTCATCTTCGAGGCGTCGACGATCTCGGAGAAGATGCGCAGGTCGTGCCGCGACAGGTCGACCGTGCGGCCGGCGAGCCCGAGATGGGCCGGCAGGTCCACGATCTCGTCGGGCCCGCGCTCGACCGGCACGCCGAAATGCCGGCTCAGCGCCTCCGGGTTCGCCCGGCAGCGGCCGGGCAGGACGATGCGGGTCGCACCCTCCGGGATCCGGACCCGGCGGCGGATGATCTCCTCCGTCATCAGCGCGGCGACCTTCACGCCGGCATCCGCGATCGTCCAGGCGAAGCGGTCGGCGGGCAGGCTCGCGGCGACCTTCTCCAGCCGCGCCCGCGCGAGCTTGCCCGTCACGAAGACGAGGTGCTCGCGGGCGCCCTGCTCGGGCGCGCTCACGCGGCCCGCCTCGGGCGCGTGGCCTCGTCGGCGCCCCGCACGACGATGCGGCCGGCGTAGCGAGCGGCGAAGTCGGGGAAGGCGGCGTCGACGAGGCCGAGCCGGGCCAGTTCCGTCGGGCTCGCCCCGGGCGGGCAGGGGGCCGCCTTCACGAGGAGGCAGCGCTCCGCTCCCGTCTCGGCCGCGAGCCAGAGGGCGAGGCTGTCCGAGGTGACGGACCAGCATTCGGGGATGTCGGGACGGCCGGACCGGAGGTCCGCCGGATCCCAGACGGGCAGCCCTCCGGCGCGGGCGCGGCGCGCGGCCTCGGCCGGATTCCGGATGATCGCGATCAACGTCTCGAGGCTCCGGAGGTGATCGCTCATGCGGCCCATGGCATCAAGGGCGAGGCGGTGCGCGGTGGCGTCGTCGAAGCCCGCGGAGGCCTGCTCCCGGCGCACCGCGTCGGCGAAGGGGCCGCCGCCGGGCACCACGATGCAGGGCCCTTCCGCCCCCGCGGCGAGGCCGGCGAGGATGGCGCGCAGGCGCGCCCGGTCGCCGAGCAGGCTCCCGCCGAGCTTGACCACGCTGAGGGCGGGCGCGCTCACGCGGCGTCCCGCCGGCCGAGCGCCCGCAGCGCCGCGACGGCGTCGCCGATGCGGGCGGCGTCGAGCGCGCCCCGCCGGTCCCCGCCCCGGCAGAGGCCGCCCCGGAAGCCGAGATAATCCGGCCGGTGAACGGCGAGCCCCGCGATGTCCTCGATCCTGAGCGAGCCGGCCAGCCCGGCGAGGAGACCCTGCGCCCGGCAGCCGGCGCAGAAGGCGGAGAGGGTGGCGGGCGCCAGGATATCGGTCAGGCGCCGCCCGTCCTTGCTCGCGGTGTCGATCATCGCGCCGACGAAGCCCGCCGCCGCGAAGGCCGCCGGATCCCCCGGTGCGACCCCCTCCTCGGCGAAGAGCACGGCGATGAGGCGCCCCGGCGCGGCGCCCGCCACGGCGGCGAGCGCAGCCGGGCTTCGCCTCAGGTCCGGCGGCACCGCCACCTTGAGGAAGTCGGCACTCGTCCCGGACAGGGCCGACACGCACCGGGCGAGATCCGCCGCGCCCGCAGGCTCGCCGGCCACCGCGCTGGTGGCGGCGCGACCCTTCACCGCCGCGAGGATCGCCGCGATGCGCGCCTCCGGGAGAGCCCCGAGGGCGCCGCGATCCGGATCCTTCGCATCAACGAGGTCGGCCCCGGCGCCCGCCGCCAGCCCGGCCTCGTCGGCGTCGCGCACGCTGACGAGGAGGCGCGGCGCGGCGGGGGAGGGCAGGGACGGATTCGACACGGCGCGCTTCGGATCTTCGCTCAACAGGGCCTTCAGGACCGGTTCGGCAGCGGCTCGGCGAGGAGCCGGTTCTTGACGACCCAACGCATGGCGTGGGCCCAGGTATCGTCGGTATCGGCCCGGATCACCACCTGCCCGCCGCGCACGACCTTGCCAGTGGCCGCGTCACTGATGACGACGTTCAGGTTGAAGATCTGGTTCGACCCCTTCTCCACATAGCCGGTCACGGCGAGGTCCGCACCCAGCGTCTTGGCAATGCCTGCCGCGCAGCCCTCGCATTTGTAGAGCGGCGCCTGCTTGGCGATCTCGGCCGATTGGGGGCCGACATCGACCGGTTCCAACGACCCATTGGCCTGGAGCGCCTTGCGCAATTCCTCCGTCACGAGGGCGAGCTTGCGGGTCTCGTCGGGGCGCGGCTTGCGGCCTCCGACGACGCCGGGATCGAGCAGCTCGATCGTGAAGATCGCCGCCTGCTCGGGCGCGGCCCAGGCGGGCGCCGCGGCGAGCGCGAGGGGCAGGAGGAGGGCCGAAAGGGCGGGGGCGCGTCGGGACATGATCGTCGGTCTCGTGCGGGCGGCCCGGGATGGGGAAGCGGCGCGCCGGCTGCCGCAACCGGCCGCGCCCGGCCCTACACCTCGGGCGGGAGGAGGATTTGGCAACGGCCGAGGCCCGCGACAGGACGCCGAGGCCCTCAAGCGCCCGCGCGGCACGGAGCCGGCCCCTTAGGTTTCCCTTATGCTTCCACCGTTGAGTGCGCGGGGACAATATTGCTAGCGTGCCGCCCGCATGCGCGTTCCCTCCCGCTCTCTCCTCGCCGTCCTCGCCCTGTCGCTCGCGGGACCTCTCGGTCCCGGGCCGGCGCGCGCGCAGGAACCGGGCGCACCGCCTCCCCCGCAGACGATCGAGACGCGCATCGGCATCCTCTACCGGCCGCAGCCCGCGCCCGCCTCCTACGACGCCGAGGCCGTGCCGGAGGACGAGGGTGTCGCCGGCGCCCGGATGGGCATCCAGGACAACAACACGACAGGCCGTTTCACCAAGCAGACCTACGCCCTCGACGAGGTCGTGCTCGCGGAGGGGGGACCGAGCGCCGTCGAGGCCGCGAAGGGACTCGTCGGAAAGGGCGTGAAGTACCTCGTCCTGGCGCTGCCCGCGGCCGAGGTGCTGGCGGTCTCCGACGCCGTGAAGGCGGACGGCGCCCTCGTGTTCAACGCGGCCGCCCCCGACGATTCCCTGCGCGGGGCGGAGTGCCGCCAGAACGTCTTCCACGTCGTCCCGAGCCGGGCGATGCAGACGGACGCGCTCGCGCACTTCCTCACCTTCATGCGCTGGCGCAAGCTCTTCCTGATCGTCGGGCCCAACGAGGGGGACAGGCTCTACGCGGAGGCCTGGAAGAACTCCGCCCGGAAATTCGCCCTCAAGATCCAGGCGGAGAAGCCCTGGACCTTCGGCCCGCTCGCCCGCGCCCGCGGTGACACCCCGACCCGGGCGGAGGCCATGGTGTTCACCCGGGGCATCGACTACGACATGGCGATCGTGGCCGACGAGGCGGGCGACTGGGGCGACTACGTGCCCTACAAGACGGTGGATCCGCGCCCCGTCGGCGGCACGCAGGGTCTGATCGCGACGACCTGGCACCCGACGCTGGAGACCTGGGGCGCCGCGCAGGCGCAGAACCGCTTCCGGCGTCTGGCAGGCCGCCTGATGCGCCCGCTCGACTACCAGGCCTGGGCAGCGATCCGCACGGTCGGCGACGCCGTGACGGCGAAGAAGACGAACGATGCCGCCCTGATCGGCCCCTTCCTCACCGATCCGGCCTTCAGCCTCCCCGCCTACAAGGGCGTCTCCCTCACCTACCGCCCCTGGGACCACCAGCTGCGCCAGCCGCTCATCGTCGTGCAGCCGAAGGCGGTGGTCTCGGTTTCGCCGGAGGCCGGCTACCTTCACCAGCGCACGCCCCTGGACACGCTCGGCATCGACCTGCCAGAGACCGCCTGCAAGTTCAGATAGGCGGCGATTCCCGCGGCCCTGCGGCAATCGTGATCGGGTCCTGGCCGGCTCCGAGCCTCGCAACCTGCGGGGAACGCACTACAATCGCGCGCAATCGCCCGTCCGAAGACGGCGGGCGCCAGGGGAGGAGATCCTATGAGCCGCTGCGTCAAGGCGGGTGTGAGCGTTGCGGCCCTGGCGGCCGTCCTGCTCGCGGCCTCGGGTTCGGCAGAGGCCTACACGGTCTACGTCACGAACGAGAAGGGCAATTCGGTCAGCGTCATCGACACGAGCACGCTCGCCGTGACCGGAACGTGGAAGGTCGGGCGCCGCCCGCGGGGCGTGACCACGAGCAAGGACGGCAAGGAGCTGTTCGTCTGCGCGAGCGACGACGACCGGATCGACGTGCTCGACACCGCGAGCGGCAAGGTGGTGCGCTCGCTCCGCTCCGGCCCGGACCCTGAGCAGTTCATCCTCGCGCCCGACGGCAATCCCCTCTACGTCGCCAACGAGGACGACAGCCAGGTCACGGTCATCGACATCGAGAAGAACAAGATCCTGGCCGAGGTGCCGGTCGGCGTCGAGCCGGAGGGAATGGGCCTCTCGCCGGACGGGAAGGTGCTGGTCAACACCTCCGAGACCACCAACATGGCCCATTTCATCGACACCAAAACCTTCCAGGTGATCGACAACGTGCTCGTCGACGCGCGCCCGCGCTTCGCCGAGTTCACGACGGACGGGAAGTTCCTCTGGGTCTCGGCCGAGGTCGGCGGAACGGTCAGCGTCATCGACGTGGCCTCGCGGCGCGTCGTGAAGAAGATCAGCTTCAAGATCCCGAGCGTGAACGACGAGGCGATCCAGCCCGTCGGCATCCGCATCACCAAGGACGGCGCGAAGGCCTTCGTGGCTCTCGGCCCGGCCAACCGCGTCGCGGTGATCAACACCAAGACCTACGAGGTCGAGAAGTACCTGCCGGTCGGTCAGCGGGTCTGGCAGCTCGCCTTCACGCCGGACCAGAAGCTCCTGTTCACCACCAACGGCACATCGAACGATGTCTCGGTGATCGATGTCGAGGCGGGCAAGGTCGTCAAGAGCAGTCCCGTCGGGCTGCTGCCCTGGGGCGTGGCGGTCTCGCCGCAATAGCCGCGGCTCCGGGCAGGACGGGGACGGGACGCCGCCCGAGGCGGCAGGGGAGGAACGGACACGATGAAGCGGACATTCCGGCTCGCGGCCCTCGGCCTCGCGGGCCTTCTCGCGGCGGGGCCGGCGCTCGCCCTCGACCTGACGAAGAAGCGCCAGAACCTGCCCGACCTCGTGCTCGGCAACGAGGAAGGCAACGACTTCGTCGTCGAGAACAAGGACATCGAGCTCGAGGCCGGCAAGGCCTATCGGCTGCGCATCGTCGCCAAGGGGCGGCAGGAATACAAATTCTATGCGCCGGAGTTCTTCCGGTACATCTGGCTGAACCAGATCGTCATCAACCACCTGGAGATCCATGGCGGCGGTCCGCCGGACCACCTGGAATTCGACGATCCGGGCGAGATCGCGATCGAGTTCGTGGCCATCAAGCCGGGCGAGTACAAGTGGGAGGCCCGCGGCCTGGAGTCGAAGGGCATGACCGGCACGATCTCGGTGAAGTAGGAGCCCCGCATGCGCCTTACCTGTCTCGCCCTCGCGGGCTGTCTCGCCGCCGCTCCGGCGCTCGCCGACGACAAGGCCGCCTGCACCGAGGGCATCGCGGCCATCAAAACGGCTCTCGCCCAGAACCCGGCGGAGCCCGCCGCCGCCAAGGCCAAGAAGGCCCTGCGCGTCGCCGAGCGCGAGCAGGGGGAGGGCGAGTTCGACGAGTGCGTCGAGGCCGTCTCCGATGCCAAGCGGGCGCTGGGGAAGTGACGGGGGGGCGGGAGGCGGCGCCGGCCCTCGACGTCGCGCAGGTGAGCCACCGCTTCGGCGCGCGGGCGGCGCTGTCCGACGTCTCGATCCGTGTCGAGCGGGGCCGGTTCATGGCGCTGCTCGGGCCGAACGGCGCGGGCAAGACGACGCTCTTCTCGGTGATCACGCGGCTCTACAACAACCAGGACGGGCGGGTCTCGATCTTCGGGCACGGGCTCGATCGGGAGCCGTCGCGGGCGCTCGCGCGCCTCGGCGTCGTGTTCCAGGCCCGCACCCTCGACACCGACCTGACGGTCGCACAGAATCTCCACTACCACGCGAGCCTGCACGGCATCGGCCGCAGGGCCGCGCGCGAGCGGATCGCGACACTCCTCGACCGGGTCGGCCTCTCCGACCGGCGGGACGACAAGGTGCGCACCCTCTCGGGCGGCCAGTCGCGCCGCATCGAGATCGCCCGCTCCCTGGTGCATGGGCCGAGCCTTCTGCTGCTCGACGAGCCCACCGTCGGCCTCGACCTCGAGTCCCGGGCCGACATCGTCGCCATCGTGCGCGCGCTCGTTCGGGAGGAGGGCCTCTCCGTGCTCTGGGCCACCCACATCTTCGAGGAGATCGAGCCGGGCGACGACGCCGTGGTGCTGCACCGCGGCCGCATCGTCGCCCGCGGACAGGCGGGCAGCATCGGCAGCGAGGGCGAGAGCCTGGAGGCGGCCTTCCGCCGCCTCGTCACCGAGCCGAAGGACGGAGGCCGTCAGGCCGCATGAGCATCCAAACCCGCACCGCCGTCACCGCTGCGCCCACGCGGATGCCGGGCGTCTCCCACCATGGCCGCCTCGACGCGGTCGGCTACCTGATCTGCCTCGGCGGCATCGTCCGCCGCGAGCTGCTGCGATTCTTCAACCAGAAGGAGAGGTTCTTCTCGGCGCTGGTGCGCCCGCTCGTCTGGCTGTTCATCTTCGCGGCCGGGTTCCGCAACACGCTCGGCGTCTCGATCGAGCCGCCCTACCAGACCTACGTGCTCTACGAGGTCTACGTGGTGCCGGGCCTCGCCGTGATGATCCAGCTCTTCAACGGCATGCAATCCTCGCTCTCCATGGTCTACGACCGCGAGGTCGGCTCCATGAAGGTGCTGCTGACGAGCCCGTACCCGCGCTGGACGCTGCTCCTCGCCAAGCTGATCGCCGGCGTCACCGTCTCGGTGGTGCAGGCCTACGCCTTCCTCGCGATCGCGTGGTTCTGGGAGACGGACATCCCGCCGATCGGATACCTCGCGGCGCTCCCCGCCTTCGTCGCCTCGGGGCTGATGCTCGGGGCGATCGGCCTCCTCCTCTCCTCGATGGTGCGGCAACTCGAGAATTTCGCGAGCGTCATGAACTTCGTGATCTTCCCGATGTTCTTCGCCTCCTCGGCCCTCTACCCGCTCTGGCGCATCCGGGAATCCTCCGAGACCCTCTACTGGATCTGCGAGTGCAACCCCTTCACGCACGCGGTCCAGCTCGTCCGCTTCGCGCTCTACGGGCAATTCGAGCCGGTCGCCTGCGCCGTCGTCGTGGGCACCACGATCGCCTTCTTCACCCTCGCCGTCATCGCCTACGATCCCGGCCGCGGCATCATGGCCCGGCGCGGCGGTCCGGCCGGAGACAATTCATGATCCGACAGACCCTGCTAACCCTCACCGCCCTCGGCCTGCTCGCCGGACCCGCCCTCGCTCAGCCGAGGCCCGACCCGGACTGGCCCTGCGTGCAGCGCAAGGTGCCGACCCTGAGCGCGGGCACCGTCTGGGCCGGCCCCGACCTCGAGAGCGCAGGCGCCTGGGGCGACGATTTCGAGGCGGCGGCGCTCGCCCAGAAGATCGCCTCGCGCCGAACCGAGCTGAGGGATGTCGACGGGCTCCTCGACGCCTACGTCGCGAAGCTCGACGAGGCGAAGGATCCGGAGAAGGCCCAGCACCTCACCCGCGTCTTCGCCGGCGTGTTCGAGGTGATCAACGGCGAGCGTTCGCGGGTGATGAGCGGGATCGCCCGCTATGCCCAGGGGCAGCGCCGCATGGCCGAGCGTATCCGCCAGGAGGCGGACCAGATCAGCCAGACGAAGGATGCGCCGAGCGCCCAGGACGCCCGCGACATTCCCAAGGACCAGTCCGAGATCGAGACGAAGTTCGCCTGGGATCGACGCATCTTCCAGGAGCGCAGCCAATCCCTGACCTATGTCTGCGAGGTTCCCACGCTCCTGGAGCAGCGGCTCGGCGAGATCGCGCGAAAGATCCAGGCCCGGCTCTGAACGGCGATCGTTCTACAAATCAGGAGTTGTATCGACGCCGCCGGGCTTCTCCCGGCGGCGTTCTGATTCCGACCGGTCGCGGCTGAGGGAGCTTGCCACTTTATCCCGTTTTTGATTGCCTGAACTGCCCTAACATCCTGAAATTGTATGAGAAATCTGTGGCAATGCCGCCACGAAGGGCCACGATCTCGATATGGGGGCGGCCCGGCACTCGGATTCTCAGCGAAAGCGCGCCCGCGCCGATTGTGCCCGTCCGCGAAGCCCAGCATTGAAGGGACCGAAGGCTCCGCAACAAGGAGCCGGGTCTTGGAATCATGGGGTTGGACATGGGTATGCGGGCGCTTCGGGGCAGCCTGATCGCGTCGGTGGCGATGCTGCCGTGCCTCGTGCAGGCGCAGCAGGGCGGCACGCAGGCCGTCACGCTGGGGGAGCTCGACGTCGTGGCGACGTCGCCGATCGGCGGCATCGCGGCCGGGCGCGGCACGGGTGATCCGGCCGCGGCGGGGCGGCAGGTCGCATCCCGGCTGCCGTTCACGGTCGAGACCGTGAACGCGGCCGAGATCGCGCAGGACCGCGCCACCCTCGACCCCACCTTCACGCTGGCCCGCCGCACCGCGGGCGTGAACCTCTCCGACGGCCAGGGCAACAGCTTCCGGCAGACGCTGACCTACCGCGGCTTCGACGCCTCGCCGCTGCAGGGCGCGCCCCAGGGCCTCGCCGTCTATCAGAACGGCGTGCGCATCAACGAGGCCTTCGGCGACGTGGTGAACTGGGACCTCATCCCGCAGGTCGCAATCAACCGCATCGATGTCGTCACCGGCAACCCAATCTTCGGCCTCAACGCGCTCGGCGGCGCGGTCAATATCGAGATGAAGAACGGCTTCACTTGGCAGGGCAAGGAGGTGACGGTCTTCGGCGGTTCGGACGGTCGCATCGCCGGCACGCTGCAATACGGCGAACAGATCGGCCCCTGGAGCTTCTACTTCGCGGGCGAGGGCCTGCGCGACCGCGGATGGCGCTACCAGTCGCCGAGCGAGATCGGCAGGGTCTACGCCGACCTCGGCTACCGCACCCTGGATTCCGAGTTCCACATCGTCGCTTCGGGCGCCAAGACCTTCTTCGGCGCGGCCGCCGCCGCCCCGGTCGACTTCACCCGCACCGACGAGCGCGCGATCTTCACCTATCCGCAGTCGATCTCGACCGAGATGGGCCAGATCCAGGTCAACGGTAAGGTCAACATCTCGCCGACCTGGGACCTCGCCGGCAACGCCTATGTCCGCCGCTTCAGCCAGTTCGTCATCGACGGCAACGACGCCGAGTTCGAGAATTGCAGCCGCCAATCCTCTTTCCGCGGCTCACTCTGCTTCGAGGATGACGGCTTCTTCCCCGCGGCGGGCCAGTCGCAGCTCGCCTTCCGCAACCAGTTCCTCATGCAGGGCCGGAACACGCCGCGCATCCCGTTCACGCCGGGCGTGCCTTACGGCACCCTCGATACGGTTCGCACGGAGGCGACGGGCTACGGCGGCACGCTTCAGGCGACGAACCGCGACCGCATCTTCGACCACACGAACACCTTCATCGTCGGCGGCAGCATCGATGTCGCGGATTACGGCTTCAAGTCGCAGAGCACGCTGGGCATCATCAACCCGGATCTCAGCGTCACGACGAACCCGAACAACCCGACCTACGGCTTCGTGCCCGGCGTCGGCACGACGCAGCTGCGCACGGCCGCGGCGCTCGGCATCGCGCCGAGCTCCGTCATCGGCTCGAACCTCTACATGGGCCTCTACGCCCTCGACACGTTCGACGTGACCGACGCCCTGTCCATCACGGCGGGCGCGCGGCTCAACTTCGCCCGCATCTCGACGACGGACCTCACGGGCTTCTCGCCGGACGTGAACGGCACGCATTACTTCAACCGGATCAACCCGGTGGCGGGCGTGACCTACCGCTTCTTCCCGTGGATGACCCTCTACGGCGGCTACTCGGAATCGAACCGCGCGCCGACCCCCCTCGAGCTCGCCTGCGCCAACCCGCAGCGCCCCTGCCTCCTCCCGAACTCGCTCGTCGCCGACCCGCCGCTTGAGCAGGTGGTGGGCCGGACCTACGAGGCCGGCTTCCGCGGCACGGTGCCGAACGTCTACGAGGACGGCATCGTCAACTACAAGCTCGGCTTCTTCCGCACCGACCTGTCGAACGACATCCTGCAGCTCGCCGTTCCGGGCAACGCCGCCCGCGGCTACTTCGTGAACGTGCCGGCCACCCAGCGCCAGGGCATCGAGGTGCAGGCCGAGTACGCGATGCCGGGGCTCAGCGTTTACGCGAACTACGCGCTGATCGACGCGACCTTCCAGTTCACCGGAACGCTTTCCTCGCCGAACAACCCCCTCGCCAACCCGGACGGCTCGATCGACATCCGCCCCGGCAACAAGCTGCCGCTCATCCCCGAGCACCAGTTCAAGGTCGGCTTCGACTACGCGATCACGCCGATCTGGCGCTTCGGCGCGAACCTCGCCGCCTTCTCCTCGTCCTACTATCGCGGCGACGAGTCGAACCTGAACCGCAAGCTGCCCGCCTATTACACGGTCAATCTCAACTCCAGCGTGCAGATCACGGACAACGCGCAGATCTTCCTGCTCGTGACGAACCTCTTCAACAACCGCTACGCCAATTTCGGCACCTTCCTAGAGCGGGAGGCCAACTTCGCCAACCGCTTCGTCCTGAACGATCCCCGCACCACGACGCTGGTGCAGCCGCTCTCCGTCTACGGGGGTCTGCGCTACACGTGGTGATCCGCGTCGACCTGCGCCGGGACGCCGCATGGACCGGCGCAGGTCTGCAACCTCGGCGGGAGGAACTGATCTCCCGGACATCGCTTCTCTCCCCACTCTGATGGCGGGCCGCCGATCCCCGGCGGCCCATTCCACATTCGGGAGAAGCGTCTGATGCGGATATCCACCCTGATCCCGGCCGTCCTCGCGGCCTCCACCCTCGCGACCCTCGCCGCCAGCCCCGCCCTCGCCACGTCGTGTGCCGAAGAGATCGCCACGTTGGAACGTCGTCTCGACAGCGCGGGAGCGGAGAAGGTGACCGGCAAGGAGCCGCCGGGCGGCCCGACCTCCTCGCACTCGGACAAGGCTCTGGCTCAGCCTCCGGCAGGAAAGCCGAGCGATCCGAGCGTGCAGCCGACCGCCGCCGGCGTGAAGGAAGCGCGCGATCTCGTCCAGAAGGCCAGGACCGAGGACAAGGCCGGGCAGGCGGAAGCCTGCCGCGACACGATCCTGAAAGCCAAGGAGAAGGCCGGCGCCCTGCCGTAGGGCGATCCGCGCGGGCCGGCGCCCTGCCGCGTCTCTAACGCCCTCGGTCTCTCCTCGGGATCCGAGGGCGGGGGTCGGTCAGTAGGCGTTCTGCGTCCTGAACAGCGCGAAGGGCGTCGTCAGCAGGATCTGCAGGTCGAGGAGAACCGACCAGTTCTCGATGTAGTACAGGTCGTGCTCGACGCGGCGCTGGAGCTTCTCGCTGGTGTCGGTCTCGCCGCGCCAGCCATTGACCTGAGCCCAGCCGGTGATGCCGGGCTTGACCCGGTGCCGGGCGAAATAGCCGTCGACGACCTGATCGTAGAGGGTGTTCGCGGCCTTCGCCTGGAGCGCGTGTGGCCGGGGGCCGACGAGGGAGAGATCGCCCCGGATCACGTTGAAGAGTTGCGGCAACTCGTCGAGGCTCGTCTTGCGGATGAAGCGGCCGACCGGGGTGACCCGCGGATCGCCCCGCGTCACCTGCCGTGCCGCCCCGTGGTCGCACTGGTCGACATACATCGAGCGGAACTTGAAGACGTCGATCAACTCGTTGTTGAAGCCGTGCCGCTTCTGTCGGAACAGGATTGGCCCGGGTGACGAGAGGCGCACGGCGAGGGCCACGGCGAGCATCACCGGCGCGAGCAGGACGAGGAGGGCAAGGCCCACCGTGCGGTCGAAGGCCGCCTTCACGACGACGTCCCAGTCCGCGATCGGCTTGTCGAATACGTCGAGCACCGGCACGCCCCCGATGTAGGAATAGGAGCGCGGGCGCAGACGCAGCTTGGTGGCGTGGGCCGAGAGCCGGATGTCGATCGGCAGCACCCAGAGCTTGGCGAGCATCTGCAGGATGCGCCCCTCGGCCGAGATCGGCAGGGTGAACACGACGAGATCGAGGCGGGCGTGG
The DNA here is from genome assembly GCF_004348265.1 of Methylobacterium segetis. Lineage (GTDB taxonomy): Bacteria > Pseudomonadota > Alphaproteobacteria > Rhizobiales > Beijerinckiaceae > Methylobacterium > Methylobacterium segetis. The sequence goes on along the minus strand of NZ_SMNT01000017.1, from coordinate 25,881 downwards.
CGGGCATAGGCGACGAGGTCGCTGACCGTTCCGAGTTTCGGGTAGCCCGCCACGACGTCCGAGGAGCGGTCGTCGTTGCGGTCGTCGAACACGCCGACGATGCGGATCCCGGAATCGCCCTGCGACTCGAGGGCACGGATCAGTTCCTCGGCCACCGGGCCACCCCCGACGATGGCGGTGCGGCGGTCGAAACGCCCCTTGCGGACCTGCGCGGCGACGACCTGCGCCAGCACGAAGCGTCCGGCGAGGACGAGGAGGAGGCCGCCCGCGAAATAGGCGCCGAGCCACAGCCGGGAATAATGATCCGCCACCTTGGCGAGGACCATGCCGGCCGCGACGAGCAGGAAGGCGAGGGCCCAGCTGGCCGACAGCTTCACCGCGGATGGGAAGAAGGCGCGGAACGCCCCCATCCGGTAGGTGCCGCCGGCCTGGAACAGGGTGATCGTGATGGCGGCGACGGCCAGGATCGCGGCGATGTAGGACAGGCCCAGCGGTACGACGCCCCGCAGCATGATCTGATGCAGGGCGAGGCCGAACCCGCCGACAAGGCAGAATTCAGCGGCCCGCACGCAGCCCGCGAGCACGACCGGCGAGATCAGGGGGCCGGGGAGCGCGGCTTTCGCTTCTGCGGGAAGCGGACGCCCCGTGGCGTCACCGGCCGCGGCCAGGGCCGAGCCGGGCTGACCGGCGACCTTCAGAAGGTCACGGACATCGAAGGCACTCATCGGGAAACACCGGAAACGTGATGCGGTTTGGGATGGTCGGTCGAAAGGTTGCAGGATCTCGTCTCGGAAAGCTTAAGCGCCTGGGCGCGTGCCCGAGCTCCCGGCGAGGGCGGGGGCGGCCGGAACGCTCTCCGGCACCCCTTCCCTGAGGCGGGCGCGGAAGGCCGCCGCGTAGCCTGAGAGCACGTCGGCGCCCATCCGCTCCATCGAGAAGCGCTGGCGTACGGAAGCGCTCAGGGCCGCAAAACGCGCTCGACGGGTCTCGGCCGGCTCGTCGAGCACCCGGAGGATCGCGCGTCGGAGCGCCGCCGCATCGCGCGGTGGCACCAACTCGTCAGCGGCCGCGCCGAAGATTTCCGGGATACCGCCGACATTGGTGGCGACGAGCGGTTGGCCCGCCGCCGCGGCCTCCAGCACCACGTAGGGCAGGGATTCGGCGAAGGAGGGCACGACCATGATCCGGCCCCGCGCCAGGATCGGACGGATCGGCTGGGCCGGCTCGAAGGCGACAGCCTCGGTCAGGCCGAGATCGCGCACCTGATCCGCGAGGCGCCCGGCGTCCGGACCCGACCCGACCATCAGGAGGCGCACGTGCCGGCCCTCGGCGCGCATCTGTGCCAGCGCCTCCAGCAGGACCGGCAGGCCCTTGGCGTCCCGAAGCTCGCCCACGTAGACGAGGTCGAAGGGATCGGGAGCCGGCTCGACCGGCTCGAATTCGGCCGCGCCGATCCCGTTGTGAACGATCCGCGCGAGGGTCGCCTTGGCGCCCACGAAAGCCTGGTGGCGCCGCGCCACGTACTCGCTCTCGAACAGGAACACGTCGGTGCGCCGGGCGAGCAGGCCCTCCGCCGCCATGTAGAGCCGGTGCATCAGGGTGCCGGGCCGATAATTGTAGCTTCCGCCGTGCGGCGTGTAGGCGCGGATCATGGACTCGCTGCGGGCGGGGCAGAGACGGGCGTAGGCGCCACCTTTGGCGCCGTGCCCGTGCAGCACGTCGGCACCGACGGCCTCGGCCCGCCGCGCCACGGCGAGCAGCGCCGCGGTGTCGGAGGGGTGCGGATTGCGCCGCATCGGCACCCGCGTCACCCCGAAGGCCAGGGCGGGGGCCAGTTCGGCGAGTGCGGCCTGCGCCCGATCGCCCCCCGTCGTCGCGTCGCAGACGATGCCGACCCGGTGCCCGGCGGCGGCCTGGAGGCGGGCGAGATCCACGACATGCCGGAACAGTCCGCCGACAGGAGCACGGAAGATGTGGAGGATCCGGTGGGACTCGACCGGGTGAGCGATGGCGGCGGGCACGGGCGGCATCTCCAGCGACGGCGCGGAAATCGGCCCGGAGGCTAGGGCCCGATCGTTGCCTGGCCGGTTAAGGACGCGGCTCCGGAGGCGAGATGCGCCATCTATCTGCCGGCAGGGTTAGAGTGGGGCTAAGGAGATCGCTCGGATTGCGACGGCAGGCTCTCCTGGAGGGCGAGCTGCGGGGGGAGCAGCGTGCTGATCAGGTTCATCGAAGGAGCGGATCAGGACGCCGTCTGGGAGATCCTGCGGCCGGTGATCGAGGCAGACGAGACCTACGCGCTACCCCGCGACATGACGCGGGCCGAGGCGCTCGCCTACTGGAGCGGGCCTGATCGGGAGACCTTCGTGGCGGAAGATCGTGGAGCCCTCGTGGGCACCGCCTATCTGCGCGCGAACCAGGCCGGGGGCGGCAGCCACGTCGCCAATGCGGGCTTCGTGACGGCGCCCGCAGCCGCCGGCCGTGGTGTTGCCCGCCGAATGTGCGAGCATGTCCTCGACCGGGCGCGGGAGCGGGGCTTCGCGGCGATGCAGTTCAATTTCGTGATCGGCACGAATGCCGGGGCGATCCGCCTCTGGGAGAGCCTCGGCTTCGAGACGGTCGGCCGCCTTCCCGGCGCCTTCCGGCATCCGCGGCTCGGCGCCTTCGATGCCCTCGTCATGTACAGGCGGCTGTGAAGCCGAGACTTCAGAAGAAGCGCTCCTTGACCATGATCGTGTCGCCCGGCCGGACGGGATAGGTCATCGGCACGATGCCGGAGACGAGCCCACCCTGTCCCTCCCGGGTCAGCACGGCGTAGTCGCGGGCGGCGCGAGGCCCGAAGCCCGCCGCGATGGCGACCGCCGTCTCGACCGTCATGCCGTTGACGTAGGGGTATTGGCCGGACGTCGTGACCTCGCCGAGGATGTAGAACGGCCGGTAGGCATCGACCTCGACCGTCACGTGCGGCTCGCGCACGAAACCTGCCGCGAGCTTGCCCTCGATGGTGCGCGCGGCCGCGGCCGTGGTCTGGCCGCCGATCGAGACCGTGCCGATGAGCGGCATGGCGATCCGGCCGGCTCCATCCACCGCGTAGATGTTCGAGAGGTTGTCCTGTCCGAACACGATCACGCGCAACCGGTCCCCCGCGGACAGGGTGTAGCGGGCGCCGATCGAGCCGGTCCCGGTCGCGTCGAGCTGAGCGGTCCGGAAGTCGGGCCGCAGGCAGCCGCCCAGCGCGAGGCTGGACGTGAGAGCCAGAAGGAGTGCGCGCCGGTTCATCACCCATGCCGCCGTGTTTTTCCTCAACGGCGACGGTGTAGGCGGATATGGTTAATGAAGACTGACGTCCCGGAAGGGCGCAGGGCCGCCGCAGCCTGCTTTAACCGCTGGTCAATCTTAACGGTTTCTACTGCGCGCTGATCCGAGTCCTGTGCAGCGGATACTTTGGCCTTGCGTACCGAACGTCATACCCGCCGCTCCGCGAGAGCCGGCCGTTCCGCTCCGGCCGCGGCACCGACGGAGAGCCTTGCGCTCTCGCAGGTCGGCGGCGTCCTGCGCCGGTCCTGGCTCTGGATCGCTCTGCCGACGATCGTAGCGGCAGCGGGCGCCGTCGCCTTCGTGCAGGTCGTGCCCCCGCGCTTCACGGGCGAGGCCAAGCTTCTCCTGGAGAGCCGGGAGGCCGGATTCGCCCGCACCGCGCAGGAGCGTGCCGAGCAGCCCCAGCCGATCGACGAGCAGGCGGTGGCCAGCCAGGCACAGGTCGTGATGTCGCGCGATCTCGCCCGCGAGGCGATCCGCCGGCTCAAGCTCGTGGGCAACCCGGAATTCGACCCGAGCGTCGAGGGGCTCGGCCCCGTGCAGCGGGCTTTGATGCTCGTCGGTCTCGCCCAGAACCCGCTGGAGCGTCCCTCCGAGGACCGCGTGCTCGACGCCTATTTCGATCGGCTCCTCGTCTACCCGGCCGGCAAGTCGCGCATCCTCAGCGTCGAGTTCCGCTCGAAGGATCCGATGCTCGCGGCGCAGGGCGCCAACACCATCTCCGAGCTCTACATCGCCTCCCTCGAGGCCGCGAAGGTCGACACCGCGCGCTACGCCTCGACCTGGCTCGGCGGCAACATCGAGACGCTGCGCAGCCGGGTCGCCGAGGCCGAGGCGAAGGTCGAGGCCTTCCGGGCCAGGAACGGCCTCGTCGCGGCGGGCGGCACCGCCGGACAGCCGCTGAGCGGACAGCAATTGTCCGAGCTCTCGAGCCAACTCTCCCACGCGCGCACGCTCAAGGCGGATCTCGACGGCCGCGTGAAGCTGATCAAGGAGATGATCAAGGAGGGCCGCGCCTTCGAGATCCCGGACGTCGCCAATAACGACCTGATCCGCCGGGTGGTGGAGAGCCGGATCACCCTCCGTGCGCAGCTCGCCCTGGAATCGCGCACGCTGCTTCCCGCCCACCCCCGCATCAAGGAGCTGACCGCGCAGGTCGCGGATCTCGACGCGCAGATCAAGTCGGCGGCCGAGCGGATCGGGCGCACGCTGGAGAACGATGCCAAGATCGCGGGCGCCCGCGTCGAGAGCCTGCAGGCGACGGTGGACGGGCAGCGCGACGTCGTCGTGAAGGGCAATTCGAGCGAGGTGCAGTTGCGGGCCCTCGAGCGCGAGGCCAAGGCCCAGCGCGAGCAACTCGAATCCTACCTGTCGCGCTACCGCGAGGCGGCTGCCCGGGATGCGGAGAGCGCGAGCCCGGCCGATGTACGGATCGTCTCGCGGGCCGTCGTTCCGGAACTTCCGTCATTCCCGAAGAAGCTGCCGATCGTCGGGCTTGCGGCGCTCCTCGCCTTTCTGTTCTCCGCGGGTGCCGTCATCGCTCGGCGGCTCCTCGCCGATCCCGGCGGCGCGGCGCGTCCGGACCAGGGCGCGCGTGAGCAGGCCGATGAGGCGTCCCGCCCCGAGCCCGCGCGCTTCAGCTTCCCCGAGGCTGCTCCTCCCTCCGCATGGCCGAGCCTCGCCGTCGTGTCGGGTGAGGCCCCACCCGCTCCGGCGCCGGAGCCGCGCGGTGAGTCCGGCTCACCGTTCGATCTCGACCTCCTGATCGAGCGTCTCGCCGAAGGAGCGCAGGCGGAGGCGGGCCGCATCGTGCTGGTGGTCGAGACCGTGCCCGCGCGGCGACCAGTCCGCCTCACTGCCTCCGCACAGGGACTGGCCGGGGCGAGATCGCCGGAGAAGAGCTTGGCCGAGACGCTGGCCGATACCTTGGCAGGGCGCGGCCGGACGCTCGCCGTCGATCTCGACGGGCCGGCGAGCCACCCGGACGATCCGGGTCTCACCGATCTCGTCGCGGGCGACGCCGCCTTCCTCGACGTGATCCAGCCCGTACCCGGCTCCCGCCTGCACCGCGTCGCCCGCGGCTTCGTCGACAGCGCCGTCCTGCTGGAGGAGCCCCAGGCGCTGGCGATCTCCCTGGACGCGATGGCCGAGACCTACGACTGGGTGATCTGCAGCCAGCGCCTCCGGTCGGGCGAGGGGCCGCGCGCCCTCCTCGCGGCCGTCTCCGCCCGCATGGACAGCGTCGTCATCGTCTCGAACGCGGCCGCCGACGACCCGGACCTCGTCGATCTCTACGCGCTGGCCGAGGACTCGGGCGCCGGGCAGGTCCTCGTGGCCCAGGACAGCGTCGCTGTGCGTGTGGAGATCGGCGGAGAGGACATGCAGCTGCGCCTCTCCGCGGCGTGAAAGGGGCGAGGCGTCAGCTCCGCCGGAGCCGCCTCACTCTCTGTGCGAGGGCCCAGAGGCGCGGATTGCGCTTGATCCGCGCGCGTAAGCCCGTAACGCAACCCGCCGCGAAGCCGAAGAGATGGCCGCGCAGGCTCACCGGCAGCACCAATTCGGTGAGCTCGATCGTCTCGTCGCAGATGCTGGACTTGTAGCGCGCCTCGCCGACGCCGAGGTCGAAGGCGCGGTGGCCGCGCGCCGTCTGGTCCCGCACGAGATGATGCAGCAACAGGTCTCCGGGGCTGCACCGGGCGATGTCGGGGTCGGGGTCGAAGGCCGTCATCATGCCGCTGAAGCGGTCACCGTCCACCGCGCCGCCGAATATTGCGAGGATCCGTCCGCTCGCCCGGGCCACGAGGGCGTGAAGTTCGACCGCGGGCGCGCCCGTCTCGGGGTCGGACGCCGCTGCGAGGAAGCGGCGGATCGGCTCCGCCGCGTAGGGGTCGGCGATGCCCTGGCTCGCGAAACGGGCGGCCTTGTGCGCGTAGAATCCGGAGAGGTAGGCCTCCGCCTCCGCCCTCGTGCCGGCGCGACGGTAGTCGATGGGTCCGACCGCCTCGACGAGGCGCTTCTCCTTCGAGCGCAGCTTCTTGCGCGCGTCCGCGCTGAAGGCGCGGCGGACGGTCGCCTCCGGGTCGGGGCCGAGCTGCAGCCCGTAGGCATCGTTCGCGCCCGGCCGCGCCCTGATGGCGAGGGGGTTCACCGCCCCATTCCAGGTCCGGGGTTGATGGGACAGGACGTAGAGATCGATTCCGGCCGCGGGCGCGAGGCGGACGAGCAGGCCGAGGAGATCCTCGGTCGACACGGCCGCGGCTTCGCGGCTCGCGAAGAGGGGGAGGTGGTAGTTCGCGTGCGTGCCCCCGACGACCCGCGCGATCCGCACGCCGTGCTCGCGGGTGACAACGAGGGGGAGGAGCAGGCGCGGTCGGCCGCACTCGCCCCGCAGGACGAGGACCCGCAACGTTCCAGGCGTCGCGCCGTGGAGGTAGGCCGCGACCCAGTCGAAACGCTGATAGGGTGTCGCGAGGCAGCCCGCGCCGTTTTCCAAATCGCGCCAGAGGGCTTCGACCGCCTCGAGATCGGACCAGATCTCCGCTCGCATGCCGCCCCGAGCCTCTCCCCGCGCGCCCTCGGCGGCATCCTCTACCGCGGACCAATCCTGCACGATGACCGACATCGGCCGAGCCTCATCGCCACGCGGCGCTCCGGCGCCCGACCGGGCATGATTGGGGCGGGCGCCCCTAACGGGCCGTGTCGCCGGTCGGGCGGCCTGCGAGCGTGGGTAACGAAACCTTGTCGGGGGCCGGGATAGGCTGCCCCGACTCACCAGCCGGGCTCAGAGGCTCGTCATGCTCTCCAGCCGCAATCGCCGCCGCCTGTTCGAGGCCGGCTTCCGTGTCGTGTCCGGGCTCGGAGCCGATCGCTGGCTCGAACCGGCGGCGCGGGGACAGGGCCTCATCCTCACCTTCCACCACGTCTCGCCCGAATTGCCGGACCCGTTTGCGCCGAACCGCCTCCTCAGCATCACGCCGGACTTCCTCGACGAGACGCTGACGGCCCTGCGCGAGCGTGGCTTCACCCTCGTTCCCCTCGACGCAGTGCCCGACCATCTGGCACGCAGGCCGGGCGCTCCCTTCGCCGCACTCACCTTCGACGACGGCTATCGCGACAACGCGCTCCATGCGGCGCCCGTGCTCGCCCGGCACCGGGCGCCCTGGACCCTGTTCGTGACGAGCGACTTCGCCGACGGTCGCGGCCGGCTCTGGTGGATCGAGCTGGAACGGGCGATCCGGCGTCTTGACCGGGTCGCGGTGACGTTCGGGACAGGGAAGCGGCTCGACCTGCCCGCGCGCGATGCGGCACAGAAGAGCGTGGCCTTCGAGGCCGTCTACCGGGCCTTGCGTGCGGGTCCGGAGGAACGGCTCCTCTCGGCCATCGCCGAGCTCTGCGAGCGGGCAGGGTTCGGGGCGGGGAGCGTCGCCGCGGAACTCTGCCTCGGCTGGGACGAGTTGCGTGATCTCGCCCGCGATCCCGCCGTGGACATCGGGGCGCACACGCGCTCGCATCCCATGCTCGCCAAGCACGCGGTCGAGGTCGCGCGAGCGGAGATCGCGGGGGGGCGCGCCCGGATCGAGAGGGCGGTCGGACGCCGCGTTCGCCATCTCTCCTATCCCGTCGGGGACAGGACATCGGCGGGTCCGCGGGAATTCGCCCTCGCGCGGGAGCTCGGCTTCGCCACGGCGGTGACGACACGGCCGGGACACCTGTTCTCGGAGCATGCCGACCATCTGCACGCCCTGCCGCGGATCTCGGTCAACGGCTGCCATCAGTCGCGGGCCGCCCTGAAGGGGCTCCTCTCCGGCGTTCCCTTCCTCGTCTGGAACAGGGGCCGACGCCTCGACGTGGCCTGAGACGAACCGACTCAGCGCCTGCGGCGGCGCCGGTAGGTGCGGGTCTCCTCGGAGCCGCCGGCCGTGAAGACGGCGACCTGGCGCCCGCGGCGCCCGTAGCGGGCGCGACCGCGCCGGCCGCGGCCGGCCTCCGGCGCCGGGTCATCGGCCATGGGGATCGCCGCCGCGGCCAGGGCCGGAGCCGGCGAAGCCGCCCCGTCGCCGCCGGCGATGTTCTTGGCCGCCGGCCCGAACATCGACAGGCACTGGTTGTAGGCGAGATCGTTCTTCAGCCGCTCGCAATCGCCGATCGAGCGAGGCGTCTCCTGCGCCCCGAGCGGGCCGCTCGCGATGAGGCAGAGGAAGCCGGCAAGGCCGAGGCGGCGCGAGTGAGGGCGTGGCATGGGGCGGGGTGGGACCAGGATCGGGAGGGCTGACGTCGCGCTTCTGGCGCGCGAGTGCGGCGAAAACGCGGGCGATGCCGGCAGGCGCGCCTTACCTCAGCGGTCGGGGCGCTCCATCCACCGGATCACCGGCATCAACGGGAAGATCCAGGCGATGCCGAGCAGGCAGTAGAGGATGGTCTGCACGAGGGCAGGGGCCTCGGCGATGCGGCTGTCGGCGAGAGCCATGGCGAGCGGCGCGTAGATCATGACGAAGGCCAGGATCACGATCGTCCCGATCAGGGTTCGGGTCCGGCGGGCCATCGGGTCCCTTTCATCAGCGAAGTCGCGCCCCGTCCGGGCTCGCGCCGAGGGCTAATGTGCGCATCCGCCGATGGCAACTCGGCCCGGCGCCGCACCGGTGCGAAGCGCCGACCGACCCGCTCGAAACGCGTCCCGAGGACTCCTTGGCCGCGATTGCCCGCGGCTTCTCCGGCGGCGTCGCTCGCATCGGCCCCTTCCTGCGCGGCGCCTCGCGTGCCGGGGAGGGGGCACAATCGGCGCGGCTTCCCCCGCTGCGGCATCGGCAGGCGTTGCCCCGCCGATCCTCGCTGCCGTAAGAGCCTGCCCTGAGCGCGCCCTCCGCCTCCGTCGAACTCGGCGCCGGGCCTGCCCGATCGAGACCGAAGGCAACCGACAGCATGATCTCCGCCGCGACCGCGATTCCTCCGGCGAACAGGGCCCTTCGCACCTGGCTCTACCTGCTCGCCGCCCTCGTCGTCGCGATGGTGGCGGTCGGCGGCGCGACGCGGCTGACCGGCTCGGGCCTCTCGATCACGGAATGGCGGCCGGTGACGGGCGCCGTGCCTCCCCTCACGGCCGAGGCCTGGGCCGCGGAATTCGAGAGGTACAAGGATACGCCGCAATACCGCATCCTGAACCAGGGGCTCGGCCTCTCGGATTTCAAGGTTCTCTACGCCTGGGAATGGGGTCACCGGATGCTCGGCCGCATCATCGGCCTCGCCTTCTTCCTGCCCCTCGTCGTGTTCTGGCTGCGCGGACGCCTGAACCTTCGCCTCGGGCTCGCCCTGCTCGGGCTCGGGCTTCTGGGCGGCCTGCAAGGGGCGATCGGCTGGATCATGGTGGCCTCGGGCCTTCAGCCCGGCATGACGGCCGTAGCGCCGCTCAAGCTCGCCCTGCACCTGACGACGGCGAGCCTCATCCTGGCGGGCCTCGTCTGGCTCGCCGCGGGCCTGCGCGGAGCGACGGGCCGGCCGGCAGGCGCCCGGCTGCGCCGCACCGCCTACGCCCTACCTCTTCTGGTGCTGCTGCAGATCTTTCTCGGCGGCCTCGTGGCGGGCTCCCATGCCGGTCTCGTCTACAACACGTGGCCCACGATGAACGGCGATCTTGTGCCCGACCTGTCCGGCCTGTTCGTCGTGAAGCCCTGGATCGAGAACTTCGTCGACAACGTCACCCTCGTCCAGTTCAACCACCGCATGACGGCCTATCTCCTGCTCGCCGTCGCCCTGCTCCACGCCCTCGACGCACGTCTGGCGGGCCGCGGCGCGGCCCGGCGGGCGGCCGGCATCGCGGGCCTCGCTCTCCTCCAGGCCGCCCTCGGCATCACCGCGCTCCTCCTCGCCGTGCCGCTCTGGGCCGCCCTCGCGCATCAGGTCCTCGCGATGGCCGTGCTGGTGATGGCCGTGGTCCACGCCCGCCTCAGCCGCGGCACGGTGCCTGCATCCGCGACGCTGGGCCCCGCGAGCATTCCCTTCGGCTACGAGGCCCTGGCCGAACGAAGGGTCTGATCTACAGTGGGTTCAATGATCGCGAGACCTCGTTCGACCGGAGAGGGGTAGGCGACCGCATCGCCTGCCCGCAACACAGGTGCGGCTTGCTTTTGCCGCGCGGCGAAATGTCTTGCAGTGCACAAGCCTTTACCAATCCGGCTCAAATAACTGGGAGTAACCCGGAATCCGCACTTTTCCCACGGAACGACTTTCAGAGAAAAAGCTTAGCCTTCGCATGGTGCTGGAGGCAGAAATGTTCCTGGCGGAAGATGGACGACCCGTTGGCCTGACTTGGAACTATACCCGTCGCGAGATCATGGCCGATGGGGTGATCCATTGTGTCGGCGTGGTGCTGGGTCTCGCCGGCGCAATCGCACTGGTTGTGACGGCGACCGCGGCCCATCTCGGCTGGGGTGCCCGCGCCGCGATCCTCGTCTACTCAGCGGTGCTGGTCTCGATGCTGGCCGTATCGGCCATCTACAACCTCCACCCGGTCCACCCGCGGAAATGGCTCCTGCGGCGGGCCGACCACGCCTTGATCTACCTGATGATCGCGGGGACCTACACGCCGCTCGTCACGCTGGTCGGCACAGGCCCCACGGCCTACGGGCTCCTGGCCTTCATCTGGGTGGTGGCCGGCATCGGCATCGGCGTGAAGCTGTTCCTGCCCGGCCGCTTCGACCGCCTCTCCATCGCCCTCTATCTGATGCTGGGGTGGAGCGGCCTTCTCGCCTACGAATCCGTGATCGCCGCCCTGCAGCCGACGGCGCTCTGGCTGCTCGCATTGGGCGGCCTGCTCTACTCCTTCGGCGTCGTCTTCCACGTTTGGCGAAGCCTGCCGTTCCAGAACGCGATCTGGCACGGCTTCGTGCTCGTGGGTACCGCATGCCATTACGGCACGGTGTGGGCGAGCGTCTCGGGCGCCGCGGCCGCGTAAGCGCAGCCCTCCTCAGGGGCTCGTCGACCAGGGGTTGATCACCCGCACCGCCGCTTCCGTCTGCACCGCCTCGGCCTGAAGCGGCTCGGAGTGCCGGGGCGTCGCAGCGCGCTTCAGGCGGGCCATCTGGCGCCGCGCCTCGTCGGCGGGAAGTGCGCCGACGGGGGCCATCATGCCCGCGAGGAGCCGCCGGGTCTTCTTGTCCACTTGCCGCGAGCGGTCGACCGGCTCGAACTCGTGCATCGCGTGCTTCTTGTCCGGGTTGCCCGTGAAGACGCGGGCGCCGTCCTTGAGGATGACGATGTCGCCGGGGCGCAGGGTCTCGTCCCTCAGGAGCGCGGCCGCAGCGCCCGCCTTCATGTCGAGGGGCTGCTGCCGGTCGGTGATGCGGACCTTGAGGGGTTCGGGCTTCGGCAGCGCGGCGTACCGCACCTTCGGCCGCACGCGACCGCCCTGCGCGTGCCGGCGGCCGTAATACCGCGCGGCGCTGGGCATCTGGACTTCGGCGGGAGGAGCCGTCTGCGGAGTGGGCTGCGCGGGCGAGAAGAGCTGGCGGAACAAGCCGCCGAGCCCTTCTTCCTGCGCGTGGACGGCCGCCGTCCCGAGCACGATCCCGGCCGCGGCGAGCGTCAGCGCGAATCCATGCTTGCGTGAACGACGGGCGAGGCGGGTCTGGGTCGTCGGCATCGGTCCCCTCCGGCAGGCTCTCCCGCAACTGCGGCGGGACGTCCCACCTTCAACGGGGGGTTAACGTGACAGTTCCGGTACAATCTAAGGGTTGAGCTGTACCGATGGGTCAGCCGGGTGCCGCCTCGTCGCCCTCGCCGATGCAGTCGAGGGCGCGCTCGACGGCGCTGACCGCATCGAGGAGATTCTGGACTGTGCGCTCGACCTCCAGCGGCGGTCGGCCCATCGCAGCGGCCCGGGCGCTGAGGCCCTCAAGCTGCTCCAGCAGATCGAGGAGATCACCGGCGACGGCCACGACCTCGCACCGCGCAAGTTGAGCGGCGGGCTGGCGCTGGCGGAAGGGCAGGACGTTGCTCATCGACGCCAGTCTTCTTCAAAAGCTCGGGGATTCGCCAGACTCCGCGCCCGATCCTCCACACGATTGCCGCGGTTGCGTGGCCGATTCGACGCGGATTGGTGTGTTTTTCGTGGCCGCCCGGCATCACCCTGGCGGCAATGGTCCACGCCCCGTGAACCATGCTTGACGGGGCCGCCCGCCGGGCACCACCACGCCCCGACCCCGAGCGGCGACGCTCAGCGACGAGATCTGGAAGACGACATGCGCCTCAAGCCCCTCGCCCTCATCGCGGCTCTCGCCGCCGGTCTCGCGGCCTGCAACAGCGTCGAGGGTCCCGACAGCCGCAGCGGACTGTCCGAGACCTTCAACACCGACAATTTCCGCCGCTCGAACGACACGAACGGGACCCAGACCCGCCGGGACGTGAACCGCCTCTACACGCAGCCCTCGATCCCCTCGATCGCGAACCGGGGCTACTGAGCCGGGCCGCTGCTCCGTATCGAGTACGGGTCGCTCCTCCTCTCGAGGAGAGAGCGTCCCTGGCGCATCGGACCGGACGGCGCGCCCGGCCGGCTACCGCTTCGCCAGCGCGTCCGCGAAGGCGGCGATGCGGTTGCGGGCGTAGGTGGGCAGCCCGGCGCTGATCGAGTTGCCCGTGTTGAAGCTCGAATTGCCCATCAGCACCTGGGCCGGCAGCAGGTTCTTGAGCACGGGCACGCGCGCATACTCCGCCTTCCGGTCGAGCACGTCGGCCTTGATGGCGAGCGCCATGTAGGTCGTGACCACCGTCTTCGTCGGATCGCCCGGCATCGGTTGGAACACGGCCAGGAACTTGCCGAAGCGCAGGATCTGGTTGACCCAGAAGATCGTCTGTTCGAGCCCGCCCGTCACCGCGGTGTCGACCCGGGTGAGCTTCGACAAGGCCGCGGCCTCCGCGGCCGGGAGGACGCGCAGCTCGCTCTGGAAGGAGACGAACTCGGCGATCTTCTTCGACGAGCCTTCCTCCAGCTTGTTGGCGAGCTTCACGCCGAGGGGCAGCTTGCCCTCGAGGTCGTAGCGCGACTCGATGCAGGCGGCGGCATCCGCGCACCAGGGCCGGTCGGGCCGCTTGGCGAACGCGGCGGCCGGATCCTTCGTCGGCGTCACGTCGGCGGGATCGACCGCCTTGTGCCGGATCGCCGGATCCATCCTCTGGACGAAGGCGAGGTTCGCGAAGGCCGCGAGGTCGATCGCCTCGGGCGGGCGGGCGACCACGAAGCGTCCCTCCGCCACGTAGACCTTGAGCGTCTCGTGCCGGGGCTTGGTCACGCCGTTCACGGTCACGGTGTAATCCGGCTCCTTGTAGCCGGGAAACGGGGCGAGGGCGGCGGCCTCGGCCGGACGATTCCGGACCCAGTCGAGATAGGGCGTGAGGCCGTTCTCGGGCGCGGACGGGTTGTCCCGGTGGTCGGTGAACAGGATCGTGCCGGGCTTGATCTGCGCCGGGTCGAGGGCGGTCACCGAGGGCACCTCCCGGATGCGCTCGGGCGCGGCCGGCGCCTGCGCCGCCATGCCCGCAGCGGGCTCCCTCGCCGCCTGGGCGAGCGCCGGGGCCGCTGCCCCGGCGAGGAGGGGGAGGGCAAGCACGTAGGCAAGGGATGCCGTCAGATGCGTCCGCACGTCTCGGGCCTCAGGTTCGGGAATGGTCTGGGAATGCCGGCTCAGTAGCGCGGATCGTCGCCGAAGAGCCAGTCCGGATCGCGACGGCGGGGCCGCGACACATCCTCGTCTCCGAAGGGCGAGCGGCTCGTCTGACCGGGCCACGCGCGGTATCCGTCCTGGTACCCGTCGAGGTCCCCTTGAGCGCGACGGCTGCGGCCCGGCTGCTGCCCGCGCCCGCCATAGGGATCGAGGAAGTCGGATTCGGGCGCGCGGTTGCCGAAGAAGTCGCCCCGCACGTCCGCACCGTCCTCGGCGCCGCCGAGGCCGTCGCCGTCCTGCGCGTCCGGCCGCATCGCGTAGAGCGTCTCGCGCGGCACGAGGCGGTACTGGGTGTCCGCCATGCGGCCGTCGCCCTGCGTGCGGAAATGCTCCAGGAACCCGCCGCCCGCGACGCGCTCGCCGCTGCGGGGATCGACCGGCAGGTCGATCAGGTTGCGCCGTGCTTCCTGGGAGGGCGGGTTGAGCGGAGTGCGTGGCACCCCGTTCGCCCAGGCGGCCTGCAGGATCGAGCCCGCGATCGGAACCGCGACGTGCCCGCCCGTCTGGCCGCGCCCCAGCGTGCGGCGGGTGCCGTCGGCGTTGTCGTAGCCCACCCACACCACCACCGTGACCTCGTTGGTGAAGCCTGCGAACCACGCGTCGTTCTCATTCTCCGAGGTGCCGGTCTTGCCTGCGACGTAGGCAGAGTTGCGGGCGAGCGCCGCGGCGGTGCCGTGGTTCGTCACGCCCTGCAGCATGGTCTTGAGCTGGTAGAAGGCGACCCTGTCCGCCGAGCCGATCCGCACCGGGTCGCGCGCCGCATGCGTGTAGATCGCCTTGCCGTCCCGCTCGATGCCTTCGAGGGCGTAGGGCGTGGGGCGGACGCCCTCGTTCGCCACGGCCGCGTAGAAGGCGGCGAGATCGAGCATCCGCACCGGCTGGGCGCCCAGCACGAACGGGTAGTAGCGCTCGCATTCGGCGTAGATCTGGGCCTCGAGGGCGATGTCGCAGACCCGCTGGAGGCTCGCCGGCGCCTTCTCGGCGATGCCGCCCTGAAGGAGGCGGGCCGTGACGAGGTTCTTCGAGAATTCGAGGCCCCGCCGCAGGGTCGTGGCGCCGGAGCCGCCACCGTCGTAGTTCTTCGGCGACCAGGAATCACCGATACCGCCGATGGGCGGCAGGGTCACGGCGGAGTCCATCACGAGCGTGTTCGGCTGCAACCCGGCATTGAGCGCTGCCAGATAGGTGAGGGGCTTCAGGGTCGAGCCGGGCTGGCGCACGGCCTGGGTCACGCGGTTGAGCTGGCTGACCGGATAGGAGAAGCCGCCGGACATCGCGAGGATGCGTCCGGTGCGGTTTTCCAGCACGAGCGCGGCGCCCTGGACCGCAGGCCGCACCCGGATCTCGGCGCGCAGCGCGCCCTTGCCCTCGCGGAGCTTCACCCGCACCGCGTCGTAGACCTGGAGCTTGCCGCGCGCGATGCCGGGATCGAGGCTCGCGATCCGGCCGTCGGCGAGCCCGACCCTGACGGGGCCGCGCCCTGCTTCCAGCACCACGGCGAGCGGCCAATGCACGTCGTAGAGGGGGGCTCGCGCGCTCTCCAGTGCCCGGAGCCAGGCCGGCTTCGGGCCCACGACCTTCGCGACGGGCGGCCGGGCGCTCGCGGCCTTGGCCGGCGGCCTGCGGGCCTCGGGCGACGCCTTCGCCTCGGCCGCGGGGGGAGGCACCGGCGCGGCGGCCGGCGCTGGCGAGGGCGCAGGGGCAGCGGCCTCGATCTTCCGAACCGCGTCGGCGAGGTTGAATTCCGGTCCCGTGAAGCTCTGCCGGCCGGTGGCGCGCTCGTAGGTCGCGAGGCCGTCCTGCAGGACGCTCTCGGTCGCCCGCTGCAGCCCGGCATTGATCGTCGAGCGCACCGTGAAGGAGGCGGCCGTGAGCGAGTCGAGCCCGCCGAAGGTGCGCGCCTCGCGGGCGAGGTGGTCGACGACGTAGAAGCCGGAATCGCGCCTCGCCGTATCGACGGGCTTCAATCCGAGATCGGACGTCACGGCCTGCGCCATCTGGGCCTCGGTGATCACGCCCTCCTCCTTGAGGCGAGAGAGCACGTAGGCGCGCCGCTCGCGGGCACGGTCCGGGTACTTGTCGGGGCTGTAGTAGTTCGGGCCCTTCGGCATGCCGGCCAGGAGCGCCGCCTCCGGCAGAGTCAGGTCGCCAACCGATTTGCCGAAATAGCTGCGCGCGGCCATCTCGATGCCGTAGGCGCCGCGGCCGAGATAGATCCCGGTGAGGTAGAGGCCGAGGATCTCGGGCTTCGTGAGGATCCGCTCGAGCCGCCCAGCCACGATCATCTCGCGGATCTTGCGCTCGTAGGTGACGTCGTCGCCGACCGAGAGGTTCTTCACCACCTGCTGGGTGATGGTCGAGCCGCCTTGGGGACGCCCCGGCGAGGCGAGATTGCCGATGAAGGCGCGGATGACGCCGCGCTCGTCGATGCCGTGGTGGATCTCGAAGCGCTTGTCCTCGGCGGCGACGAAGGCCTGGCGCACGAGCGGCGGCACCGAGGCGATCGGCACCGTGAGGCGGCGCCCGTTCGCCTCGAAGGTCTCGGCGTAGGGCTTGCCCGAGCCGTCCAGGATGACGCTGGCGCCGGGCAACTTCGCATCGCGCAGCGCCTCGGCCGAGGGGAGGTCGGTCACGGCCTTGTTGTAGAAGGCGATCACCTCCGCGGCGTCGAAGGGCGAATCCTTCGGGTTCTCGCCCTTGCAGAACTGGCGGTAGCTCGTGTTGAGCTCCCCGATGTCGAGCCCGTGCAGGAGCTTCGGCGCGCCGGCGCCCGCCACCGCGCTCGGATCCTCCATCGCGGTCGAGATCAGCTCGTCGAGGTTGATGTCCTCGATGTCGAAGGCCTTGCGCATGTGCGCGCAGCCGTCGCGCAGGATTTGCACGACCTCGGCGCCATCGGTGCCGGGATCGAACTGGGTCCTGACCGCGTCGGGCCGGGTCGTGACCTGGCTCAACGTCAGCGCCGTCGCGAACAGCTTGATCAGGATGGTGTTCATCAGGGAATGGGCACCGGCCGGCTTGACACAACGCTCGGGACGGCGCGCCGATCAAGCGCGGCCGTCCCGACCCCAGATGGGGATGACAACGCGGCTGATTTAAGGTGCCCGGCCCTCGGCCCCCCGGATCGTGAAGGGCTGCTCGACCGGCGTGCTCGTCTTGCGGACCGTGTCGTTGAGCGTGAAGACGAGGACGTAGTCGCCGGGCGGCGCCCCGTCGAGCGTGATCGTGAGGTTGAGGAAGAACTCGCGCGCCGGCGCATGGCTTGTCAGGCTGTAGGTCTGGAACGCCTTCTGGCTGCCGAGTTCCTCGCCGGTGCGGGTCCGGATCGAGAAGTCGATCGTCCCCTCGAAGGTATGGAGGTCGCCGGACTTGCGATAGCCGAAGCCGATGGGCTCGACGTAGCTGAGGAGCGGCTCGCCCGGCGCGAAGACATTCGAGCCGCGCCGGTCGTAGTCGCCGTAGAGGGCCGCCTTCCGATTGACGAACATCGCGCGGCGGGTCGAGAAGGGCAGGCGCCCCCAGGCTTCCGAGACCGCGCGCTCGGCCGCCTCGTACTCGCCGAGGCTGGAGCCCGCGGCGGCGTTCTGCCCGGCTCCGACCTTCGCCTTCGCGCCAGACCAGAAATCGTCGGCAGCCGCGGCCGGCCCAAGGGCGAGACAGGCCGCCAGGGGTGCGGCGAGGATGGTGCGCATCATGCCTCTCCCTCCCTCACTTGATCGGCCGCACGCTGTTCATGATCGCCGAGATCTCGGCCTTGTGGGAGGCGCGCTCCTCCTCCGAGCCCCAGAGGGTGAGCATGATCACTTGGTTCTCGCCGCCGCTGAGGAGCACGAAGTCGACGATGGTCTTCCCGTTCGCGTCCTTGGTGTCGTAGCGCAGCACGGTGCCGGAGGCGCCGTTGAAGTCCATCTCCTTCTCGAGCGGCTTCACGCTGTCGTCGATCTCGTTCTCGCGCATCCAGGCGCGGTTCGTCTCGAGCATCGCGTCGAGCTTCTTCTTGCTCGCATATTCGACGTAGAACACCACCTCGTCGTCCGGTGATCGGGCGGAGAAGCCGAAATCGATCTCCCGGACCTTCCAGCTGTCGGGCACGACGACCGTCATGGCCGGATTCTTCGGAGGCACCGCGAAATTCCGCGCCTCGGCCGGAAGCGCCAGCGCCGCGCAGAGCAGGGCGCCGATCAGGATACGTCTCATGGTCTGCCTTTATCGAGTTCAGGCAGACCGCCTCATCTGCCCCCGACCCTCCCTTAATCGAAGAAGATTGACGCCGCGTCCCACTTTCGGGCCGCGGCGACGCCCTTCTGCCCTTCGGAACCGCCTGGAAGCTGAATTTCGGCGTCAGGGTGAAGGATCCGTCGCCGCGCACGGATCTGAAATGGCCGCGCGACCAAGTTGCAACCTTGAGCGTTAGGGTCTCGGCCGCCGCACCACCCGGGCCGTCCCTCGGAGACCGCATGATCACCGATCTCTGGTACAAGAACGCCGTCATCTACTGCCTGTCGGTGCGCACCTTCATGGATGCGAACGGCGACGGGATCGGCGATTTCGCGGGTCTGGAGCGGCGGCTCGACTACCTGCAAGGGCTCGGGATCACGGCCATCTGGCTGATGCCGTTCCAGCCCTCGCCGAAGAAGGACGGCGGCTACGACATCTCGGATTATTACGGGGTCGACCCCGATTACGGCTCGCTCGGCGACTTCGTCGCCTTCACGCACGCCGCCAAGCAGCGGGGATTGCGCGTCATCATCGATCTCGTGGTCAACCACACCTCGGACCGGCACCGCTGGTTCCAGTCGGCGCGCTCCGACCCGGACTCACCCCACCGCGACTGGTACGTCTGGTCGGCCGAGAAGCCCGCCAACGCCGACGAGGGCATGGTCTTTCCCGGCGTGCAGAAGACGACCTGGACCTACGACGCGAAGGCGAAGGCCTACTACTTCCACCGCTTCTTCGACTTCCAGCCCGACCTCAACACCGCGAACCCGGAAGTGCGGGCCGAGATCCTGAAGATCATGGGCTTCTGGATCGAGCTCGGCGTCTCGGGCTTCCGCATGGACGCGGTCCCCTTCGTCATCGCCAAGAAGGGTGCCGACGTGACGGGCGAGCCGGTCGAGCAGTTCGACATGCTGCGCGACTTCCGCGAGTTCCTGCAGTGGCGAAAGGGCGACGCGATCATCCTGGCGGAAGCGAACATCCTTCCGAAGCAGGACCTCGACTATTTCGGCGACGACGCCGATCGCATGCACATGATGTTCAACTTCCAGGTCAATCAGGCGACCTTCTACGCGCTCGCCGCCGGCGACACGCGCCCCCTCATCAAGGCCATCGACAAGACCTGGCAGCGTCCGGCCTCCGCCCAGTGGGCGACCTTCCTGCGCAATCACGACGAGCTGGACCTCGGGCGGCTGACCGAGAAGCAGCGCCAGACCGTGTTCGACGCCTTCGGGCCGGACAAGGACATGCAGCTCTACGAGCGCGGCATCCGCCGCCGCCTCGCGCCGATGCTGCAGGGCGATTCCCGCCGGATCCGCCTCGCCTACGCGCTGATGCTCGGCCTGCCCGGCACCCCGGTCCTGCGCTACGGCGACGAGATCGGCATGGGCGACGATCTCTCGCTGAAGGAGCGCGATTGCGCCCGCACCCCGATGCAGTGGACGGGTGAGAGGAACGGCGGCTTCACGAAGTCGGAGCGGCCGACCATGCCGGTGATCGGCAAGGGGCCTTACGGATACGAGCACGTCAACGTCGCCGAGCAGCGCCACGACAAGGATTCTCTGCTCGCCTGGATGCAGAGCATGATCCGCCTGCGCAAGGAGGCGCCCGAGATCGGCTGGGGCGCGGTGACCGCCCTCGAGACCGGCGAGAGCGCCGTGCTCGCCCTGCGCTACGATTGGCGCAACAACGCCGTGCTCTGCGTGTTCAACCTCGCCGCCCGCCCGATCGAGATCCAGTTGGCGACGGGCATCGAGCCGCCGGAAGGCGATCTCCTGATCGACCTCCTGACCGGCGCCCGCAGCGCCGGGGAGAGGGGGCGCCACGTCCTCTGCCTCGAAGGCTACGGCTATCACTGGTACCGGGTCGGCGGGCTCGACGCCCTGCTGAAGCGCAGCCCGGCCTGAAGGCGATTCGCGCAGGGCGCGAAGGCGCGCTAGAAGGGCCGGCCCGTCCCGCCCCGTCCGGGCGACAAACCCGAAACGAGTCCCGATGCCAGGCACGCCCCGCGCCGGAATCATCCCGGTCACGCCCTTCCAGCAGAACTGCACCCTGATCTGGGACGAGGCCACCAAAGTCGGCGCCGTGGTCGATCCGGGCGGCGACCTCGACCGGATCGAGGCGGCGATCCGCGAGCAGGGCATCACGATCGAGAAGATCCTGCTCACGCACGGCCACATCGACCACGCGGGCGGCGCGGCGGAGCTGCGCGAGCGCCTCGGCAACGTGCCCGTCGAGGGCCCGCACGAGGCCGACCGTTTCCTGCTCGATTCCCTGCCCGAGACCGGCGCCGGCTACGGTATCGCGGGGGCGCGCGCCGTCACGCCGGACCGTTGGCTCGATGAGGGCGACCGGGTTGAGGTCGGCCCGCTCGCCTTCGACATCCTGCACGCCCCCGGCCACTCGCCGGGCAGCGTCGTGTTCGTGAGCCGGGACGCGCGCTTCGCCCTCGTCGGCGACGTGGTGTTCAAGGGCTCGGTCGGCCGCACGGACCTGCCCGGGGGCAACCATGCCGAGCTCATCCGCGCGATCAAGGAGAAGGTGCTGCCGCTCGGCGACGACCTCGCCTTCATCCCCGGCCACGGCCCGACGGGAACGCTCGGCGAGGAGCGATTGACCAACCCGTTCCTCCAAGATTGAGGCGCCGACCGGCAACCGGCCGCGGCCCCGCCCGATCGGAACCGGCTTTCAGCCCAATGCGACGCGCCGGTTGCCGAATTCGGCCGAGACCTCCGGCACTGCGAGCGGAGGCCAGATCTTGTTGCGGCCGCCGCGCTTGGCCGCGTAGAGTGCGCTGTCCGCCGCAGCGATCAGACCCTCCGAGGTCGTGTCACGCCCGAGGCATCCCGACGCGACTCCGACGCTGACCGTCACGAAACCGGTGGCGGCCCGATCCCGCGGGATGCGGCATTCGGCGACGCGCACCCGGATCCGTTCCGCAACCAAGGCCGCCTTCAGGCGCCGGCAGGTCGTCGAGCAGGACCAGGAACTCCTCGCCGCCGAAACGGAACACCGTCCCCTCGTCCTCGCGGACGCTGCTCGCGAGTATGCCCGCCACGCGCTTCAGGCAACGATCCCCGGCCAGATGCCCGTTGGTGTCGTTGAACGTCTTGAACTGGTCGATGTCGAGGAGGAGGATCGAAGATGCGCGCCATGGCTCGTGGCCTCGCTGGGCGAGGAGGCGCAGCAGCGTGGCATCGAGGGCGCGCCGATTGCCGATCCCGGTGAGCGCGTCGCGCAGGCTCGCGATCTCAAGGTCGCGATTGCGCAGCCGGTCGCGAAGGGCGAGGAGGTAGGCCGTCCGGGTCCGGTGTTCGAGCATGTAGGAGCCGGACAGGGAGAAGATCATCACGCCGGCCATGATCGAGTTCGCCATCAGCATCCGCTCGGACGAGAAGGCGGTGAACGTAATCACCGCGATCACGGACATGACGAACATCGCGAGGCAGCCGGCAACGGCGTAGAAGAACTCGATCCCCTGCATCACGATCATGAACAGGACCACGAGCACCGTGGTGAAGAGAAGGATGTCCCGATCGGGCATCCGGCTCGCGCAGGTGACGACGATGATGGTCAGCGCGACCACCGCCATCACCAGCGTCTCTGATCCGGCTCTGAGCCAGCGCGGTGGATTGTGGGCCAGGATCAGATGGGCCGCGAACGTCATCGGCGTCGTGACGCAAAAGTGCATGATGAGGTCTAGGTGGAATACGTCTCCCACGAGGCGGTAGTCGCTCACGAGGAAGAAGTGATAGATGAACAGGCCGATGTAGTTCTGCCGGATGAATTGCCGGCAGCGGGCCTCCCCCGTGTCGGCCTCGAACTGTCGCTCGATCGAGGGACTGAAGCGCAGCATCCTGAATCCATGCCGGATTTCGCACTCGACCTCGTCGAGATCAGGAGAAGGGGCTGGCGCGTCCATGAGGCAGTCCGGGATTCGGGTCGAACACTAGGCCAGAATTCTTAAGGGAACGGCCCCCACCGTGGCGACCGGAACCCGGCTGTCGGCAGCACTCACAAATCCTCAACGCTACGGCGAAAAATCGAGCGATCGGGGCGGCCTCAACGCCGGAAAACGATGCAATTCCAAGGCGGAGCCCCTATATCAGGCGGGTTGAACGAATCGCAGGCGACGGGCGGCCTGACAGGTGCCCAGCCCCCGACGTAGAGACGCCTGCCCGAGGATTTTCATGGCCGACACCCCCGAACAGGAACACGCCGACTCGTACGGCGCGGAATCGATCCGCGTGCTCAAGGGGCTCGATGCCGTGCGCAAGCGGCCGGGCATGTATATCGGCGACACCGATGACGGTTCGGGTCTCCACCACATGGTCTACGAGGTGGTGGACAATGCCATCGACGAGGCGCTGGCGGGTCACGCCGACCTCGTCACCGTGACGCTGAACGCCGACGGCTCCTGCACCGTGTCCGACAACGGCCGCGGCATCCCGGTGGACATCCACAAGGAGGAGGGCGTCTCGGCGGCCGAGGTCATCATGACCCAGCTGCACGCGGGCGGTAAGTTCGACCAGAATTCCTACAAGGTCTCCGGGGGATTGCACGGCGTCGGCGTCTCGGTGGTGAACGCCCTCTCGACCCTGCTCCGCCTGCGCATCTGGCGCAACGGCCAGGAGCATATGATGGAGTTCCGCCACGGCGACGCGGTGGCGCCCCTGAAGGTCGTGGGCGATGCCGGCGGCCGGCGCGGGACGGAAGTGACCTTCCTGCCCTCGCCTCAGACCTTCACGATGGTCGAGTTCGACTACCCGACGCTGGAGAAGCGCCTGCGGGAGCTCGCCTTTCTGAATTCCGGCGTGCGCATCGTGCTCACCGACGCGCGCCACGCCGAGCACAAGCGCGAGGAGCTCTGCTACCAGGGCGGCATCGAGGCGTTCGTGCGCTACCTCGACCGCTCGCGTAAGCCGATCGAGGGCATGACGAAGCCGGTGACCGTGTGCTCAGAGCGCGACGGCATCCGGGTCGAGGTGGCGTTCTGGTGGAACGACTCGTTCAACGAGACCGTGCTGCCCTTCACGAACAACATCCCGCAGCGCGACGGCGGCACCCACATGGCGGGTTTCCGCGCGGCCCTGACGCGCCAGATCACGGGCTACGCCGAATCCTCGGGCATCGCCAAGAAGGAGAAGGTCGCGCTGACCGGCGAGGATTGCCGCGAAGGCCTGACCGCGGTCATCTCCGTCCAGGTGCCGGACCCGAAATTCTCGTCGCAGACGAAGGACAAGCTCGTCTCCTCCGAGGTCCGCCCGGCCGTCGAGAACGTGCTGAACGAGGGGCTCTCGAACTGGCTTGAGGAGAATCCGGGCCAGGCCCGGTCCGTGATGGGCAAGGTTGTGCTCGCGGCCTCCGCACGCGAGGCGGCCCGCAAGGCCCGCGAGACCGTGACCCGCAAAGGCGCGCTCGACATCGCCTCGCTGCCCGGCAAGCTCGCCGATTGCCAGGAGCGCGACCCGACGAAATGCGAGATCCTGCTGGTGGAGGGCGATTCCGCCGGCGGCTCGGCCAAGCAGGGTCGCGACCGCACCTTCCAGGCGGTGCTGCCGCTGCGCGGCAAGATCCTCAACGTCGAGCGCGTGCGGGCGGACCGGATGCTGTCCTCGGCCGAGATCGGCACGCTGATCACGGCGCTCGGCGCCGGCATCGGCCGCTCGTCGACGGACCGCGAGGGCTTCAACCCCGAGAAGCTGCGCTACCACCGGATCATCATCATGACCGATGCGGACGTGGACGGCTCGCACATCCGCACCCTGCTGCTGACCTTCTTCTTCCGGCAGATGCCGGAGGTGATCGAGCGCGGCCACCTCTACATCGCGCAGCCGCCCCTCTACAAAGCCGAGCGCGGGCGCAAGGCGATCTACCTGAAGGACGAGCGCGCGCTCGAGGATTACCTCATCGACCAGGGCGTCGAGGGCGCGATCCTGCGGCTCGCGTCCGGCACCGAATTCCAGGGCGAGCAACTCAAGGCCCTCGTCGAGGAGGCGCGGGGCTTCCGGTCGATCCTGCAGGGCCTGCACACGCGCTACGACCGTGCGGTGGTGGAGCAGGCGGTGATCGCGGGCGCCTTCCGGCCGGAGGCCGCCGAGCACGCGGGCGAGGCCGAGGTGCTGGCCGACATGATGGCCAAGCGCATGGACATCATCGCCGACGAGATCGAGCAGGGCTGGCAGGGCGAGGCGTCCGAGGGCGGCTACGTGCTGAGCCGGACGCTGCGCGGCGTGCGTCAGGTCGCGACGCTCGACGCCTCCCTGATCGCCTCGCAGGAGGCCCGCCGCCTCGCGGAGCGGGCCGACGCGCTCCGCGAGATCTACGGCGAGCCCGTGACGCTCGCCCGCAAGGGCGACGAGACGCAATTGCACGGGCCCGTCGGGCTGTTCGAGGCGGTGATGGCCTTCGGCCGCAAGGGGCTGCAGCTCCAGCGCTACAAGGGCCTCGGCGAGATGACCGCCCAGCAGCTCTGGGAAACGACGCTCGACCGCGACGTGCGCTCGCTCCTGCAGGTGAAGGTCAAGGACACGACCGACGCGGACGACCTGTTCGTCAAGCTGATGGGCGACGTGGTGGAGCCCCGCCGCGAGTTCATCCAGGAGAACGCGCTGAGCGTGGCGAATCTCGACGTGTGACGGGACGGCCTGTAATTTCTCAGTAAAACATATCCCGGGAAGCGAGTTATGTGGACCGATTTACTGAGAAGCCTGACCTCGCCGGCATATCGGCCGGTTTTCAGGCCGGTAGAGCATTGATTCAGAGATGCTCTCCGCTGTCAACATCGAGCTTTCGTCAGTGCCCTTTGGTGACCGAGATCCAACGCTTCGGGGATGGTTACCTGCTGAGCGCCATGGCCGCCGAAGCCGTCGGGGTACGGACCGCTTAGGTTCGGAGTGGGTAAGGAAGACGGGGTTCCATCCGGCGTTGGTCGTCGCGGCGGGTGCCAGAGCGGGCAAACACCCTCGCAACGTCGACCGGGCGTCGGAGGAGGCCCAAGCCCTCATGGGGCCGCCCCCCTTCGGTTATGATTAAGCCGCCCGGCTCCTGAAAGGACTGCCTCATTGTAAGTGCTGGCGCTCAGAACAGCATCCAGCCGGTCCTGCAACCGCTCCGGCAGTACGGACTCTCAGTCCACCATCGCGGGCGTACCGACCAAGCCGACGATGGCAGCTACGGCCGCCTCACACTCGCCGGCGTCCATCTCCGTAACCTTGGCGTAGATGTCCGGCGAGCGTGGAAGACCCTTCATCCCCGCGATGCCCGATACCTGAGCGGGGGCGAACGTGGCTTGGGTAGCAAGGTCGCCGTCCTCCAGGGCGAGCATCGGGATGGACGAGTAGAGATCGTCGAGCCTCAACTCGACCCCGATGGCCGCTAGCCGGAGGACGGCGTTGGTCCTTGTTGGACTTCGTAGTGCCATCCGTCTCCCTGACGGTGAAAGAAATCAACCCGGCGCTGGTCCTGCGCGACAAGGACGAAATGCATGAGGTCCGGCAGCGTCTGGTATTCGAGCCATTTCCCGCCGCGGTCGTACCGTCAGGTCATCGAGGGGCCGGGTCAAGGCATCGTGGGCGATGGAGCCGCCGACCAGCATGCGGATTACCTGCCCGTCGATGTACTCCAGCCGCTCCCC
>NZ_SMNT01000016.1 GCF_004348265.1 Methylobacterium segetis | reverse complement strand
AGAACTTCCAGCATGCGGATCAGCACGTAGGCTGATCCCGAGGTGTTCTGCCGGATCAGGTGAAACATGGCATCGCACAGGCCTGCGTAGTCCGTCACAGGGTAGACCAGAACGATCCGCCCTTCGCGCTCGACCGCGCCAGTTCTCAGATGACGGGGTGCGATCCGGCAGAGCGCATCGCCGAACCGCTCGATCACGCTTGCTGCCGTGAACGGATCGTTGATGCCGGGCGAAAGGGCGCGAACCGCAATCTCGCTCAGCTGACGGACGGAGTATTCCAGATCCTGCAGGGCGACAGCTCGCCGACCGAACGTCAGGGCGCGGTCCAGAGCCTCGCTCACTCCTTCGGCAGCTCCGCTCACTTCGGCAACCGATGCACCGAACGGGACGTAGTCGCCTGGGCGCACAAGCAGGCGGATGCTCACACCGTGTTCATGCGCGTAATCGGCCAGCTGCGCCGTATCGATCGCCTGCAAGAACTGATTTCCGGTGACGCTGACTGGCAGCCCGTCGATGGGCAGCGCTGGGGGCTGGACGTCTGCTTCGTCGAGGGTCCGGTCGTCGATGGCCTTGCACAGGTCGTGGTGGACCTCGTCGACGACCGTCTCAACGTTGATGCTGGTCGCGATGTGATGAACGAACCAAACCAGGGTGCCTAGACAGAGAAGCGCCAGCACAATCGCGCCGGTGACCGCCAGATGCGGCACGAACTGCGTCTCCTCCACCGTCCTCACCGTTCGCAGGACGATGAGCGCATAGGCGAAGGTGCCCAGAAAGATGCCGAGTGCGATCTGGTTGCGACTGTCGCGCACGAAGTTGCGCAGCAAGCGCGGACCCATCTGGCCGGAGGCGAGGGACAAGGCCGCAATGGTGATGGAGAAGGTGGTACCGGCGACCCCGATCGTGGAGGAGGCAACGGCGCTCAACAGAGCCCGCGCACCCTCTGCACCACCTGAGTACCCCCAGTTGCCGGACG
The DNA here is from genome assembly GCF_004348265.1 of Methylobacterium segetis. Taxonomy (GTDB): domain Bacteria; phylum Pseudomonadota; class Alphaproteobacteria; order Rhizobiales; family Beijerinckiaceae; genus Methylobacterium; species Methylobacterium segetis. Next base: position 26,646 of record NZ_SMNT01000016.1, on the reverse strand, counting down.
AGAGGTCATGACCCGCAATGTGAGCGCTCTCAAGCCAGACTGCGGCTTGGCCGAGCCCGAGGCTGAGAAGAATGATCAGGGCAGGTCGCAGCCAGAACTGATCCCCGAGGGCTTCCAGCCAAGCGCGCAGGCGTGCGGTCATTGCGAGGGACTTGAACGATCGACGGGAGGAACGCGCTTCACGTTCGCAAGCGTGGCATCTTCAGCCATGCCTTCCTGTTTCTTCAGCACGCTCAGCGATCCATCGGTCTCCAGCACAACAGCGTTGACGCGAGTGGCATCGCTAACCCCTGAAGCCCGCAGTGCCGAGAGAACTTCGTCTTTGGTGACCCTCTGCGCGCGAAGGGCCTGGGTCAGGAACTCGCCTTTGTGCAGCAGCAGGGTCGGCTCGCTCTTGATCAGTCCATTGACCCACGGCACCCGGACGGCAAGCCAAGTGATCGCAAATTGGAAGAACACCAGCAGCGCCATGGCGAGCACGCCTTCGACTAGCGCGACGGACTTGCTGAGCAAGACCGTGGCGAGGGTCGAGCCGAGGGCGACCGTCACCACTAGGTCGAAGGCATTGAGCTTCGTGAGCGTGCGTTTCCCCGAGATGCGGAGGATTGCGACGAGCGCGATGTAGGCCAGCGGTCCGACGAGCGCGACACGTCCAAGACCGCTCCAGCTCTCGAAGATCATCGTGCAGGCCCCACTCCTGCCAAAAGCAGGTCCTTACCGGACGCGCAGCGGCTCGGATTGTTTCCCTTCCAAGTCTCAATGGCCTGCTTTGAGCGCCCGTCGTTCCAATAGGGCTTGCTCTAGCGGACCGGTCCAATCCCCGGTGAAATCCAGTCCACATAAATAGGGTTTGACTTTTGGACCGGATTAGATCCTTATGTCTTAGAACCTATTGGACCGAAACGGACCGGATTGCCCCTATGCTCGTCGGATATGCCCGCACCTCGACCCTAGAGCAGGATGCCGGCCTGGAGGCGCAGGTGCGCGACCTCAAGGCCCTCGGGTGCGAGAAGCTGTTCCGGGAGCAGGTGTCGTCGGTTGGGCCTCGCCCGCAGCTCGCCGCTGCCCTGGAATTCGTCCGGGCGGGTGACACCCTCGTCGTCACCAAGCTCGACCGCCTCGCCCGGTCCGTGCCTCACCTCGGCACCATCCTCGCGGACCTGGAGGCCCGCAGCATCGCCTTGCGGATCGAGAGCCTGGGCGTGGACACCTCGACCCCCACGGGCAAGCTGATGCTCAACGTCCTCGGAGGCGTGGCACAGTTCGAGCGGGAGATGATGCTGGAGCGTCAGCGAGAGGGCATCGCCAAGGCCAAGGCCGAAGGTGCCTACAAGGGCCGCAAGCCCACCGCGCGAGCGAGGGCGGAGGAGATCCAGGCCCTGGCCGCGCAGGGCCTCAGTATGAACGCCATCGTGGCCAAGCTTGGGGTCAGCAAAGGATCGGTGCACCGCATCCTCACCGCGGCCAAGTCGGCGGCCTAGCCGGTGGCAATCGCCTTCGTTCCGCGCCGGGGCCTGATCCTCCTCTGCCACTTCGACATGGCGCGCGTCCCGCCGGAGATGCGCAAGACCCGCCGCGCCGTTGTAGTCTCCCCTCGATCGCACAACCATCGGCACGGCCACGGTCCTGGCCGCTGCCTCGTGGTCCCGTTCTCCGCCTCGCCGCCGCCGCGCCCGACCCCGGGCGACGTGCCGTTCCCGGCGGGGATCTATGCCAGCCTGACCGTCCCGACCTGGGCAATCTGCGCGGCCGTAATGTCCGTGTCCCACGACCGCCTCAACCGCGTCATCGCGAGCGGCGCGGGCCTAGACGAGATCCTGAGCCCGGCGGACATGGAGCGGATCGAGACCGGGCTCCTGCACGTCCTCGGCATGGCCCTGCCCCGGCGTTGAATTCCGGGGCCGGACGGCCCATATTGGGGGCCTATCCCTTCGGGGACCTAAGGGGTCCGGAGCCTTCTTAGGCAACCGCCTCAGCGGTCAAACCGGACCCTAAACGAAGCCCCTGCCAGCGCGAGCCGGTGGGGGCTTTGCGTTTCTGCCCCTTGCCACCGTGCCGGACCTCGGGTGCCCGCCGGAGGGGTAGGCCTGCTCCGGGTCCCTCCGTTCCTCTCAAGGCACGCGGAGACTAGCAGCGCGGGGTCTTTCCAGTGAGGCTGTTCCGAAATCCGGCCTTACACTCTCGGACTAGGACTCCTTGCCTAGTCCGCCTCCTCGGGCGAGGGTTTCCCTTGCAGGACGGGTGTGAGCCTCGGTTGCCCGTGGCTCTCCAGGAAGGCGTTCAGGGCCCGCGTGCCCATGCGTTGCATGGACAGGTTGCCGAGGTGGAGCCCGAGATAGCGGAGGCGTCGCCGGTCGCCCTTGGTCATGAATATGCTGACCTGTCCAAGCTTGCCGTCGTCATCGTGCGGAGTGAGCGGCCTTGGGCCCTCGGATGACATCTCGGCCTCCATCTCCTGCCGGGTGCGCCGCAGATCCTTTTTCTTACCCATGCCGCCTGTCGGCCTCCAGCCCTGTGCCGCCAGCTCCTGAGGCGCCAGGACGGCATCTGCCTTGCCTCCCCACCCCGGCGTTGACCTGTAGCCGCTACGGCCAAGGTACGGTACGGCTTGAGAGATAGGGCGGCGCTAGTCGAATCGGGTGTATTCCCGCCAGGGTCGGCTATCACGAGCCACGCTGGCAGGAGAACATGATGGCTCGTCGCGAAGGGGCGCGCCCGCCCCACGCACGAAAAGCAACGGCCACGGAGCCCGGGGCGGGCGACCCTGGCAGCCAACCGCCGGAGGTCGAGATGTCCGAGGTCGCTACGCAGCCGCCCATCAAGCGCCCGCCCGGTCGGCCGCCGGGCCGTCGAGAGGTCGCCGCCCGGTTCACGGTGCGCCTGGACGGGGCCCGGTACGCGGCCCTGAACCGCCTTGCGGAGACCCAAGGCCGGTCCCTCCATAGCCTCATCCTGGAGGCGATCGACGACCTCGCGCAGAAGCGGGGGCCAGTAGGGCTGTCCTGAGAGGCGGCAAGCGGCCAAGCCTGTTCGACGGGGACCTGTGTCCGCAGAGGCACAGTGGTTAAGGTCCGTTTACGGACACTGGTATAGCACCAAAAAACCCGTTCCGTCGGCCTAGCCGCCGTGCTACGCCTCCAGTGTTCGCAGAATAGCTGTGGACCTGGATTGGCGAACCGTCAGCAATCCGACTCCCATTACTGTTGCATACAAGAGGACATGGCTAATACTCATGGGGGCCGCGTGTCTCGGTCTGTCCAACCCGCGTAATGCTGGATGAACCAGCTCTCTAGGCGTGGGTTCAAACTGTAATGCCGATCACTATGACATCGGACGGCCCTGCAATAAGGGCCGGCGGCCGACTGCTAAAGCTTGTTCGAATGAAAGAGGGGACGGGCGTACTAACAGAAGGCGGGCCAATTCTAATATCTGGCATGATAAGAGCCGTCTTTGTTGTCAACGAAATAGCTCACGATGCCCATATCGAAGAAGTCGAGGACGAACGGACCCGCTTCTTATTCGATACGGGTCCAGAGGCGTACGATATCCTGACCTCTTGGGGCGTCGAGACCGAGAACGACGAGGAAGGGGACCCGCCGGAGGATGACCCGGACAGAGAGGATGACGGGCGCGGCCTGCCCAAGACACTCCCGCCGATCAGCTTCGAACCCGACGACAGCGCCGCACCTGTGTTCCCGCCCATTCCTTCGTCCGCGCTTCCGGCGGCGGTGTCTGCGTTGCTGGCCGAACGCACGGCGGCAATCGCGGCCTGATGCCCCTGGCCGGGGCGCCAAGCGCGCCCCGCCTCTCCGCGCCGCCTTCGGCGATTGCCGCCGGGCGGCCTGCCCCGTCAGGGCGTGCGGGATAGGGCCCGCGTCCGCGGGTCCCTCTGAGGGCTTCGGGACCCACGATGGGTAGCAGCGTGGCCCCTCGCCAGTGAGGCCGCCTCCGAATTCAGGGTTGTCGCCGCGGGGCCTGCGGGTCTCCTGTCGGGCCTCCGGCATCGCGCGGGGGCGGTAGTGCCCTCCTCACGGTAGCGCCGGGCCCTAGAGCCTGGACCTGACATACGCCCTCGGCCACCGACCGGCGTGCCAGCTTAGCTGTGTGCCTGTGTGCCTGTACACTAGTGCACCGATTCGCTGTCACACAGGCACGCCACCATGCCAGCGCAACGGTTCGTTAGCGTAGCAGTGCGCAGGTATGTCAGCCTACCAGCACACAGGGGCGACGATGCGAGTTCTGAGCCTAGTGACCCAGAAGGGCGGCACCGGGAAAAGCGCCCTGGCCGTGAGCCTCGCCGTCGCGGCTGAGCAGGCAGGCGAGCGCGTCGTGATCCTCGACCTCGACCCGCAGGGCACCTCGGCGAGCTGGTATGAGACCCGGGCGGCGGAAACCCCTGCGGTGCTCGATCACAACCAAGTCGGGGCGATCCCCGAGGCCCTGGCCCGCCTCCGCGGCGCCGGCTTCACGCTTGCCATCATCGACACGCCCGGCATCGACAGTCACTCGACCCGCGGCGCGATGCGCGAGGCCGACCTCGCCCTCGTGCCCGTGCGGCCTTCCGAGGCGGACGTAAAGGCGACGATGCCGACTGTGCGCGCCTTGGAGGCAATGGGGCGGCCCTACGCCCTGGTCATCAATCAAGCGCCGACCAACCGGCAAGCCCGCCTTACAGCGGCTGTAAGCCTTCGCCTCAGCACCTCGGGCGAGGTCGTGCCTGTGCCGGTCGCGATCCGGATGGATCACCAATACGCCTACGCCCTCGGGCAGGGCGTCCATGAATACGCCCCCGAAGGCAAGGCCGCCGCCGAGATTGCGGACGTGTGGGCGTGGTCGAGGAAGAGGATGGAGGCGAACGGTGGCAAGGAATAACCCTGCGCTTGAGGCCATAAGGAACGGCACCCCACCCGGCTCGGCAGCCACGGCGGGCACCCCGGCCGCATCGGTGGCCCCAACCGCGGTCCCCGCACAGGGGCTGGCTCCGGCCCCTGTCGAGGCGTTGGCCGCGGCGGCCAAACCCTCAAAGGACGTGGCGAAGGTGATGCTCTACTTGCCCCCAAAGGTGGCCAGGAAGTTCAAGGAAATTGGCTTCGTTGAGGACAGGAAGGCGCACGACGTATACCTCGACGCCCTTGACCTCTACCTGACGCAACAGGGACACGGCGGCCTCAAGGGCGTTACCGAACGCTAGCGCGCTGTCACGCTGGCGCGCTGTCACGCTGGCGCGCTGGTCTACTGTTAGACTAGCGCGCCTGCATACTAGTACGCTGGCGATGTGGCCAACCCCGCTATTCGAGCCAGATCGGGATGTGCCCCGTCCGGTTCGCCCCCTGGAGCGCGGTCCACCGGACGTGGAATGCCTCGTCAAGCGACACCAGTCCCATAGCGGCGTCCTGGAGCTGCCGGACGTGCTCGTACCAAGCCCCCATGATCCTAACAGCGGCGTCGGCGAGGTGCTTGTAGCCGTCGCTGCGCTTGCCCTCGTCGGGATGCTCCCCGGTGGCATAGGCGTGCATCTCGCGGGCGAACGTCACAAGCATGCCGTCAGCCGCCGCCGATAGGTCGGGGCCGTGCCCGGCCTCGTACAGAAGCCCGTAGCAGTCCCGCGTCAGGTTCCACTTGGGGCGCCCGTAGACATCATCGGCAAGGTTCTGGACGCCGCCAGCGTCCGTGGGCGCGTTCGGAACGGCCGTCTTCCTTCGCCGCTGGCGCCGCTCCGCCTCCGTCGCTAGGGCGCCAATCCCGCGCTCAGACGGCCGCAGAGATCCATCCGCGCCCGCGTCGATGATCGAGCGGGCGCGCTCCACTTCCTCGTGGAAGCCCTCTTGGAAGTCGCGAAGGCGCGCCCCTGCGATCAAGGCGAGGGCCCGGGTCGCGTGGGTCCAGTTCAGGTGCTCCGAGAACCGGCGCAGCTCCTCCCCTGTGTGCCCGGCTGACAGGAGATCTTGCACCTCGGGCAAGGACGGATTGGGCGCGAGCGGGATGTGATACCGGCGTGTCAGGTCGAATGCGCCTCCGACCTCCCCTATGTGGCGCGTCATCCTGGAGGCGATGCCGCCGACGACGGTCTCTCCGGAGAACACGCGCAGAGTGAAGGGGTGCGCCTCCTCGAAGGACGCAGCCAGCTCGTTACAGGCGGCCTCGATCCGCCTGATTTGCTCCGCGACGTGGCTGTGCCGGGCGGCATTCTTCTTCCGCTCCTTGGCATCGTCGCTGCGATCCTCCCCCTCATGCTCGGCGACGGTCGCGTTGAAATCCGTGGCGATGGCCTTGATCGCCTCCGCCTTGGCGTCCCACTCGTCATCCGATAGGGGCTCGCCCGCGGCGAGGACGCTCACCATCGTGTCGAGGTGCCGATGCGGTCCCTTAGGCCAGTGCTTCGGGTTCGAGGTCACCGCCAGCCTCGCGCCGCTGTGATCTGAACGCCGCAGGTGTCGCCTTCGATGAAGGTCACTCCGGCTTTCTCCATCGCGAGCCGCATGACCTGGATCGTGGACCCATGGGCTCCGAGGGGGCCCGGCTTGGTCTCCAGCCGCTTGATCGTGGACAGGGCGACCCCCGACGCCTCTGCCAAATCCTTTTGCTCCCACCGGAGCAGCATGCGGGCGGCCCGCACCATCTCGCTCGTCATCGCGCGTCGCTTTTTCGATACTCAGGGCACAAATTAGGTCCTGAGGTGTTTACAAACCTCAGGGCCAGAAAGGTACTCCAGGCACCGATTTACAGCAAGGCCACTCTCGATGCCCCTCCGTCGCTCGATCTCCTGGAACGCCGCCCTCCGCGACCTGCGCGCAGACCGGATGCAGGTCAGCGCCGAGGCGCGTCGGGCCCATTGCCGCCGCGAGGTCTTCGCCAAGCTGGCCGCCAACCGCGCCCGCCAAGAACTGCGGGCCCGTCCCCTCGTCGTGGCGGGCCGGTATGACCGCCGTGCGATCATGGCCGCGGCCGTCGCGCAGGCTCGCCGCGAGGCCACGGGTGATGCCTGGGCGTCCTGCCTCTCGGCGGCTCTCACGGGCGTCTGGCAGGTGGCGAAGGTCGCCCGTCGCGCCGCGGCACACTGAAGGATCGGCGATGCAATCCTCTCCCGAGGTTCCGGCTGTGGCCTTGGGTGGCACCAGCCCGGCCGCCGATGCCGTCGAGCGCCTTCTGGTCCTCGACCTCGCGGGCGCCCTCCAGGCCGCACAGAAGGCCCGCGAGGAGGCTGCGCAGCTCCGAGCCTTCCTGTGGGCCGCCGCGGGCGCTGGCGCCGATCCTCGGCGGCTCCGGGCCCGGGCGGCCGACCTCCTGCGTCTCCTGGAGGAGGCGAGATAGGGCAGGGCCCGCGGGTCCCTCCCGGGGCTTCCTCACCGCACGGGCATAGGCATGCCGGGGGGCCGCCAGTGAGGCTAGTCCGGAATTCAGGGTTGTCGCCCCGACGGGGGCGAGGCCGTTCCGCTGCCTGCCTGCCATGTCCGTCATGTCGAACGGCCGCATGCTCAGGGCGCATGGCCTCGGCTCGGGCCAGCGCCGGCCGCCGCGAACCGCTGTGGGTGCCAAGTTGGCGCTGCCGACCCTGCCCGCGTCCCGCCGGCAGCCCTTGCGCGGGTCCATGCCGGGCGCTGCCGGTCCTTAGTTGTAGAATCTATGCTCGTGGGCTGCGCTAATTTGCACCCACCCCCCTTGGCCGTCTTGGCCCGGTGACGGAGCCACGAGCGCCAGGCCGGCTCGTACAGGCGCACGAGGTTGGTCAGGCTGCGGAACGCGGTCACCCGGCGCTCCTCGACCGCCAGGAGCCCGAGCGCCTTCGCCGCCCGAACAGCGTTGCGTACGGTGGTCTCTGAGACCCCCGCCAAGGCCGCGACGTAGGCGATTGCGAGATCGCAGGTGCCTTCGCCGGTCGGGCCACACTCGGCGGCGATCACGGCCAGCACAGCGTTTTCGGCGGGCGAGAACCTGGCGGCGATGGCTGGCGGCAGGAAGCCGCTGGCGCACCACTTCCGGCGCCGCTCCAGGCTCGCGGACGTGCGGGGGCGGGTGCCCACCGAACGGCGGGCCGAGGGCGCTGCCTTGGCCGCATTCCAGGCCACCTGTCGGGCCGCGATGAGCTGCGACAGCTCCCCGGCCTCATCCTCGGTGATGGCTGCGGCGCCGAACGCCTTCCACACCGCCGACGACACCTCAGGCAGGCGCGTCAGCTCGCACCGCTCGATCGAGCGGCGCATCTCGTCAACCAGCATGAACTCGTAACCTCGGGTTACGAACCCACAGGGTTGCACAGCCTGGCCGCAGGCAAAGCTCCGCCATCGCGAGAGTTGACCATTCTCGCTTGACGAGGCGCCGCGGTTTGGGAGAGGATCAATCCCGCCACAGGATTGGTTCGCCGATCCTCTCCTTCCTCGCTCGCCGAGCTGGAAGCGCGCAGCCCGCCCTGACCCGGCGGGTTTCGTGTTTCTAGACCATAGGACCTCTGGCGAATCCCGACCGCCGGGACCCGCGAGCGCCATCCGACCCGCTTCGTTTCGCGGTGTCAATCATTTCCGGCTCCATCGTTAACGGCCCTCGGCCGCTCCGTTAGGCGGCAACCCTCCTGGCGGGGCCATTCCGGCCGCGTTTCGGGCTGCGCTGTTGCCCGCTTGCCCCTCCATCATCGTGCAGAAAGGGCGCGCGCCGCCCTCCTGCAGGGTCGGGTGCCCGGTGTGTCCGGGTGCCGGCCCGCGGCCCTGTCCGACAACCCTTTGAAAGGCGGAGGGTGGTCGGGAAGCCCCAAGCTCGGCCGTCTGCTTCCATCGTCTCTCGCCGCGCGGGCTCCTCCCCGCGCTCGGAGACGACGATGCCGAAACCTGTCCCGAAGCCCGATACTCCACCGCGCCGACGCCCCGAGGTCTCCCTCCCGGACGGCCTTGCGATCCGTTGGGGCAACCGCCTCGGCGAGCTGCCTTGGGGAGCCGTGCGCCCGACTGGCGCCACGGCCGTTCGGCTGCGCCGCGTGCTTCAGGCCCACGCGGCCGAGCTGGTCCCGCACATCCTGAGCGGCGGCAGCGTCGACGTGAACGGGATGCTGCACGGGTGCGTCACCCGCTACGGCCGCAGCAACGATGCCCGGTTCAGCCGCATGTACCCCGTCGAGGTCGTGGTCACGGTCGACCTGACCTCAGGGGTATGGCGCACCTCCCAAGGGGAGGGCGGCGCCGACGTGCTCTCCCTCGCCCGCTGGTACTGGCACGGCAGCGCCGATGCCGATGCGCGGCACCCGGGCGAGCTGCCGGCCGAGGATCGCCTCCTGGCGCATCTGGGCCTCGCGACGCTCGACGTGTTCGCCCGGATCGGGGGTGCGCAGTGATGCGGCCCGTCCCGATCCTCCCCGCCTTCGTGACGCCCGCCGCCGCCGGCCGCGTGGCTCAGGCCCATGTCTGGTGCCAGCACTGCGAGACGGTGCACAGCCACGGGGCCTTTCCGGGACACCGCGCGGCGCACTGCTACCGCAAGGAATCCCCCTACCGCGCGACCGGGTACGAGCTGGATATCCGGGGCGAGGTCGCCTCCCCCGACGACGTGGTGCCCAAGGCGCTGTATGCCGGTCGGCACCGCCTCCGGAGCAAGCTGGAGGATGCGGCGCCCCTGCTGCGCTCCGCCCTTCTGGCGCCGACGCTCGGGGCCCGCGGGAAGCATCACCTCGAAAAGCGGCTCGGCCGGGTCCGCATCAGCGTGGTCGGCCTGTCCTGGTGGATCGACCTCGACGCCTTCCCCGATGCCGGCGCCAAGCCCCGGCTGCGCGATCGGCCCGACCATGCCGGCCGAGACTTCGTATCCCTGCTCTCGACCCTCTACGGCGTGGCGCGCGGCGTCGTGGGCGTCTGGCTCCTGGAGGTGGCGGCGGGCGTCTCCTTCAACGCGGCGGGCCGGGACGGCATCGCAGCGGCAATCGAGGCGGCATACGCGAGCGAGGCCGAGGGCCGGGACGGTCGCCCATGAAGCGCCGTCGCAGCATCGCCTTCACCCGCATCGCCTCGGCCGCGGCCTACCGCGCCGACGACATCATGCGGTCGTGGCTCCCGGACGGGCGCCGCGAGGGGCGCGAGTGGGTCGCCAAGAACCCAAGACGGGCGGACAGCCGGCCGGGCTCCTTCAAGGTCAACCTGAGCACCGGCAAGTGGGGCGACTTCGCCACCAACGACCGGGGCGGCGACCTCATCAGCTTGGCCGCCTTCCTCTTCGACAAAAAGCAAGATGAGGCGGCCGTCGGCGTCGCCGAGATGTTGGGGCTCGACGCGTATGAGTAGCAACCCCTTCGCCCGGCTCGCCGACGTGCCGGCCCCTAAGGCTGCGGCCAAGGCGAGCGACAAGCCGAAGTTCTCCTCCGTCGTGCCGGTCCCCGATGGCGCGCCGGCCGCCCCCAAGCGGCATCCGCAGCTCGGCGTTCCCGCGGCGACCTGGACCTACCTCGACGGGGGGCGGCGGCTGCTCGGCTACACCTGCCGGTTCAACAAGCCGGACGGCCGCAAGGAATTCCGCCCCCTCGTCGTGTGCACCTCCGACAAGGGGGCGGGGCTCGCCTGGCGGTGGCAGTCCTGGGACGGGCTCGCTCCGCTCTACGGCCTCGACCGCCTGGCCGAGAGGCCCGGCGCGCCGGTCGTGCTGTGCGAGGGCGAGAAGTCGGCGGACGCCGCCGGGAAGCTGCTCCCGGGGCATGTCACGATCGCGAGCGCGGGCGGCTCCAAGCGGGCAGGGCATGCCGATTGGGCTCCGCTGCGGGGCCGGCATGTCACGGTCTGGCCCGATCCGGACGAGCCGGGCGCGGCCTACGCCGCCGCCGCCGCCGAGCGGCTGTACGCGGCCGGCGCGGCGTCCGTCCTCGTCGTGATGCTGCCGGAGCTGGCGTCCGAGCAGGTTGAGGACGGATGGGACGCGGCGGACGCCCTTGAGGAGGGATGGTCGCAGGAGCGCGCGACGGCCCTCGTCGCGGGTGCCAGGCCGGCGGCAAGGCCCGCGGCCCCTGCGCCGGCTGCCGCCTTCCCCGAGCCCGCGGCGCCGAGCGCCGAGGCGTCCACCGAGGACGGGGGCAAGCGTGGCCCGGGCCGCCCGTCCATGCAGGATACCCTCCTGGCAATCGCCGAGGAGTTCGAGCTCTGGCACACCCCGAAGAAGGATGCCTATGCGTCGATCCTGATGCCCACGGGGCACCGCGAGAACTGGCGCCTGCGGTCTGATGCCTTCGCCCGCTACCTGCGTCTGCGGGCGCACGAGGCGTCCGCGCGCATCCCGTCGAAATCGAACCTGGAGGAGGTCGTTGGCCTCCTGGAGGCGCGAGCCATCGCCTACGGCCCGCAGCGGAAGGAATGGCTGCGCGTCGGCCGCCAGGACGGGAAGTTCTATCTCGACCTCGGATGCACCCGCTGGCGGGCCGTTGAGGTCGGACCCCGGGAGGTGCGCATCCTCGACAGCCACAGCCTGCCCTTCGTGCGGCCGGAGGGGCTGCAACCGCTGCCCGAGCCCGAGTTCGCCTCGGATAACAGCCTGCCGGAGATGCTGGCCCCCTTCGTCAACGTGGGGACGGAAACGGACCTTCACCTCATTATCGCCTGGACCCTGGCGGCTCTGTGCGCCTCGGATGAGTTCCCGCTCCTGGTCCTCAACGGCGAGCAGGGCACCGGCAAAAGCACCCTGACGCGGTTGCTGCGGTCCATCGTGGACCCGCATGCGGCCTCGATCCTGTCGCCCCCGAAAGAGGACCGCGACCTCTTCGTGCTCGCGCAGCACACCCACGTCGTGGCCTTCGACAATCTGTCGAAGGTCGAGGGCTGGATGAGCGATTGCCTCTGCATGCTGGCAACCGGCGGCCAAATGGCTTCCCGCTCGATGTACACGGACGCGAACCTCACCATCCTCGACGCAACCCGGCCGGTGATCCTCAACGGTATCCCCGCCCTGGCCGAGCGCCCGGACCTCGCCGACCGCTCCGTAACCGTGCGGCTGCGGCCGGTGCCGGCCGGCGAGCGGCGGACCTCGGCCGACATCAAGCGGGATTGGGAGGCAGTCCTTCCGCGCGTCCTCGGCGCCTTCCTCGAAGCCATGAGCACCGGCCTGCGCCGGATGGCTGAGGTTCGGCTCGCGAACCCGCCCCGCATGGCCTGGTTCGCGAACTTCATGGTCGCCGCGGCGCCGGGGCTGGGCCTTGATGGCGATGCCCTGCTCGCCGCCTACCGGACCATGCTGAGCGAGCTGTCGAGCACCGCCTTCGGCAACAACCCGGTCGCCCTGGCCGTCGTGGCGATGATGGATGATCTGCCCGGGGGCGAGTGGACCGGCACCCCAACCGAACTCCTGGAGGTGCTGTCGGATCCGAAGTGGGCCAAGGAAGAGGTTCGGCGGAGCTATGCCTGGCCCAAGACGGCGCAGGCCCTCGGAACCGCTCTCACCCGCATCGCCCCGGCCCTGCGCGACCGCGGGATTGATGCCCGCTCCAGGCACTCGGGCAAGACGGTTTGGGATCTCCGCAAGCTGACCTGACCCCGGTCCCGGCTCCGGCCGGGCCTGGCTTCCTCTCTCCCCCGCTCCCCCTTTGCTCCTAGGGCGGCACGCCTTCCACACAGGATGGGGGAGGAGCGGCGACCTCGGCCCCTCCCCGGTGAGTGTGCGGAGAGGGGCGGCTTCGCGCTTGGGCCGAGGCCCGGGCGTGAATGGTGGAGCGGGTCCCTCCTGCGAGGCGTGCCCCCTGCGAGCGGTAACGACCCGAGGGTTCTCCAGTCGGGCTGTCCGCGGATCAGGGCTAACGGCACCTAACGCTCCCGGCCTGCTGTTAGCTTCCCGGCCCTCAACGCAACCATGAGTAGCCGGGTCGGCCGGCGCGTCGGATGGGCCGACCCCGGCTGGGTCCTTCCTGCGGAGGTGCTCCCGGGCGAGCAGTCGCCACCCGAGCCCTCTCCAGTGGGGCAATGGGCGAACCTGGATTAACGGCCTTAACAGCCCGGACCGTTAAGCCGGCCGGTGCGGCTTAACGGTGCTCCGCTCCCCAAGGGGGTGGCAGTAAGGCTCGGCCGCCGGCTGGGTTGACGCGGTTGACGACGGCGGGTTGACCCGCCCTCGGCTCGGCACGGGTTGCCAGCTTGAGGGGCGCGGGTCCCTCCCCGAGGGTCGGAGGGCTGCGGGCGCCAGGCACCCGAGTTCTTTTCAGTGACGACCTCCCGGATCTGAGGTGACACGGGTGACAGCCGGCGCGCTCGGGCGGGGTGACAGAGATGACACGTCGCCCGCCTTGCGCTGGCCGCATGGGCGCGAGCGGCGCGGAGGCTCAAGCGGCGGGCAGCTCGATCCTAGACTGACGGAACCTGACAGGCAGACAGCAGCCCGACAGCCCCGTTCGGAGGGCAGGTTGGGGGAGTCTTGGAAGGCTGTCGGAAGGCTGCTCCGCTCGCTAAGCCATTGGCGGCGCGGCGTTTGGAAGGCTTGGAGGGCTCTTTTCTCTCTTAGACGAGGAGAAATAGGAGATGAAGGGGGAGCCGCCGTCCCGAGCAGCCGCCATTGGCCGGCCCCGGAGGGGCGTGCGGATGGGGTGAGCAGGGGGACCGGGGGAGAGATAGAGGGAAAAGGAATATTAGAGATAGAGGGCCGCGGCCTTCCAAGCCCTCCAGGGGCTCGGCGGCACCCGAATAGCCAAGCCCTTGCCGAGGCTTAGCCGCGGATGACAGCCCTCCAGGCGGAGGCATCCGAGCCCTCCAAAGCCTTCCAAGACCCTCCAAGTTGAGCGCCGCGCTGCACCTCGGGTCGCTGGCCACGGTCAGCCAGGAGAGCGATGCGGAGATGGCGAGTCCGAGACCGCGCTGGTCGCTGGAGAAGCTGGTGGCCAGCATCACCATCGAGAACCTACCTGGAGACGCATGGAGCGATGGTCGGCCGATGGGTGCGCTAGAATGGAAGAAGATCTGTCAGTCTTTCGCCGACTGTGCGTTGCGCGATCTACTCCACACCTAAAGTCCTGGCCCTGCGGTGAAGGGCCTAGCCATTGTTATTTCTTTTCCTACCCGCTTGAGGAGTGGTCGCGGTCGGCTGCCTCATCAGCGTTTCGCAGCTGAGAACCAACTGAGTACCGTAGGCGCGGGACGCGTCGCGCACTGCGCCCTTGCTGACTGCAAACAGCATGTAGGCTGAGTGCAGGAAAACGGCCGCGATTATGATGACGAGCTTCTCGTCGATGTTAGGCAACGCGGCGAAGTAGAGCGGACGGAACCACAGCAAGACCACGCAGAACGCCAGCACCAGGAGGTTGACCAGCAAGGCAATGGGCTTAAGGCCAAGGAGGTTGCGCCGGAACCCGTAGGTGATGTTCTCACCGAACAGGATGGCATGGGTGCGCGTGTCGCGGGTGTGCTCGCGCAGCCAGTTGCCCGCGCTGCGATAGAAGTCGTTGGCTCGCGCCGAGTCGGTGCGCTCGTCCTCAGCGGTCGGCGCCGGCAGCTTGAGCTTATCCGCAATGAACGCGCGGTATCGATCCTTAGCCCCTTCAGCTACGTCCGCGTTGCCCCGGTGCCATTGCTCAGGCGTGGAGCGCGTGCCGAGCTTCGTTTCGACGTGGCGGCCAGTGCGTCGGGCAACGTCGGCAAAGGCGAACAGTAGCACCAGCCCCATAGCCGAGGCGGTCAGGTGCGGCAGGCCGATCCGGTCCCATGGCACCAGCATGAACAGCAGCGCGAGGGTCGGCAGCCCAGCGATCAGCGCCGGGAAAACCCGCGCTTTCAGGCTGTAAGTGTCGAACTGTTTGAAGAAGTCCATCATTCTTCGACCTGGGTCGCGAAGGGCTCAGGCGTTATCGGAAGGCCGGTCCGGCCCATGTCGGACTGGTAGTAGATGTGCCGCCCGTTGGTGACGTGGACCTCGTAGCCGCGCCGCGTGAAAGCATTGACCACTTTCTTACGCGGATGCTCGTCGTCCAGCCGAGCGGCCGAGCAGTAGGCGACCCCAAGCGAGGAGCCTTGTGGCTGGATCGGCCCCAACCAGCGGTTCAAGGCAGATGGCGTGACGTTGCGCCGGCTGCCGTGGTGCGGCACCTGGATGAAGTGGGGGTTCAGCCGGCCGTACAGAATTTCAGCATACGTCGCGGCCTCGTGCAGACCCTGCGGGCCCACATCCCCAGTAAGCACCAACTGCTGGCCGTCGATCACGGCCATCTGCACCACGCTGCTCTCGTTCGAGGCGCTAGTCGGCTCCGGGTTCTCAGAGAGAGTTTCGCTGGTCCAACTTTCCATCACCCATCGCACCGCCGCCTTGGCGGTCTCAATCAGGCGCCCCCACAAACCTGCGCTATCCGCCGTGGTCTTCCGCTCCGGAGTTTTATCGAAATCAGGCAGCAGATTGAGGTAGCGTTGCCGCGAGGGCGCCAGCACTGTGAACTGGCCGATCTGCGCACCCTGAAACGCCTCATAGACCGGAATGCCCCGCCGAATGGCGATAGCTTCCAGCTCAACCAGCGTGGGGTACTTCTCGCGCAGGTGGCGGATCAAACCATCAACGGTCCAGTTGCCGTGGAAGTGATGGACGATCTCGGCCGCGTAGAGCCAAGGTCTATTCATCCACAAAGCTTGCACGTTGAGAGTCTGCATAACCTCGACCAAGCCGACGGCATGGTCGCCGTCTGCGTGGGTCAAGACCACATGTGTGATGGTTTCGGAGCTGTAGCTGCTGCGAATGTGCTTGATGAGACCCGGTGCGGTGTCAGCATAGCCGCCATCGACTACATGGATGGTGTAACCGAGGCCGTGGGTACCGTAGCGAATGGCGATGGCATCGCCGCTGCTGGCCATGGTCCCAACCGGTAGGAAGTCAATTTCATAAGGCATAGACGGCCCCGATTATGGTTGTTGTGCCGTACTCGGCAGCAGGGCGAGCCGTCGCTGCTGCCACGCTCGGTCCCGCTAACGGCCATGTACCTCTTTTGTTCCTAATGTGCCGCTCAAGGTGGCAGGCAAGGCTAGGGATGGGTGCGGAGAGGTTGCGCGATACGGCTTGCCACTGCGGGTGCCTGCTCGGGCGTCGAACTAGAGCATCGGGCCAAGTCGCCTGATGCCGCCGACGTACAACTGATTTTTCAAAATCGAGGCGGTTTATCACCCGTTCTTGCGCGGGCTGATCCTTATGGAGCCGCCAAACTCGCCAGCGCCCACCGGAAGAGGCTGCTCACGAACGCTGAGTTAGGCGTATGGGCCACCGAACAGGTCGCCCAAGGCTTTGCGCCGGAACAACGTGAGCCATCGCCGCCGCTGATGCTCAGGACGGTCGTGCAGCAGGTGGCACCGCTGACAGAAAGCAGCGAGGTTCGAGGCCGCGTTGTTGCTGGGGTCGTGGTCGCGGTGGGCGGTCGCAAGCACGACCTTCGTCATTCGGACAGCAGCGATCTCCTCGGCGGTTGGCAGGCTGCGCAGAGCCTTGCCTCGTCCGTCCCGCCACACGCCGGTCGCAGCGTCCCACCAGCGGCCGTCACCCAGGTGAACGACACGATGTCCGTGTGGTCGACCGCAACCTTCGCAGCGCCCGCCGGCTCTACGGAAGCGGATCACGATCGAGAGCTGCGGCCAATCGATTGGGTAGAAGAAGCGGTGCTCGCGCCGGATGGGCATCGTGGTTCTCGGCGTTGCGAGCCAATGAAGCCTGACCGTACCGATGGGCTCGGCGTACGCCTAGATCTCTCCTGTCACAGCATAGCCTAAGCCGCTGACAGACCCTGTCCGGGGGGCGGCTCTCACTCTCGCAACCCTGTCTCAAAAACCGTCGTTTTCTGGACATGACGTTTTGAGGAGTCCGGACCGGTCCGATAGGGCAAGACCTATTGGAACGCTCATGCGCTGGAGTGGTCAATCCGATTGTCCGCAATCGAACTCTTGCTGAGCACTTGTAACCTACGTAAGTCATACGTGTTGACGGGCCCGAAGGAGGGGGAACAAGCCCATCATGAGTGCGAGCGGAATGGCCGGATCCCTAGTGCGTTTTGCGGGGCAGGCTGCTCATCCAGTGCTGCGGATTGTCGTGCGCGAGCGGGCCCTTTGCCGGTATCAAAACCTCATCGAACAGGGCGAGGCGCCTCAGATGGCGCATGTACTCCTATCTGGCTACACCTGTCGGCATCGCACGCTGAGAAACGGCCAGCGGCAGATGATAGCTCTCCTGGTACCAGGTGACATGTGTGATCTTGAGACCGTTCTGCGCGGCTGGGCGGATTGCGGGATCACGACGCTGACCCCCTGCATCTTCGGTGAGATCCCTCTCGAACGCGTGGCCGATCCGCTCCGGCAGGAGCCTGAGCTTGCTCGCACGCTGCTCAATCGTCTCCTGCTCGACAAAGCCATCGACAGCGAGCGGGTGTTGAGCCTCGGCCAACGCTCCGCTCTGCAACGTCTCGCCCACCTGTTCTGCGAGCTGCGGGAGCGGCTGCACGCAGTCGGGCTGGCGGACGAAGAGGGGTACAGTCTGCCCCTGACGCAGATCGAGCTTGCCGAACTGACTGGTATGTCGAACGTCCACGTCAACCGCACGTTGCAGGCGCTGCGCAGCCAGAACCTCATCGGCTGGCATAGAGAGCGAGTGAGCCTGCTGGATCGGCCAGCTCTGGAGCACCTTGCGGAGTTCGATCCGACGTACCTGCGGGTCCCCTGAAGGCAGGCGATACCGAAAGGCCAGTGTCCCCGCTGGCCAGCTATACGCTCAGGGCGCATGCCGATCAGGGCTATCGCTGCTGGTGCTGATCGCTCGGGCGCGGGCTAAGAGTTCGTACGTATGCGGTGTGCATCCCGGTCGAGGATCTCCGTGAATGGCAGCTTCAGCAGAGCCTGACCTGCCCCGTTGGTGATCTCGAAGCAGCAGCGCCGCGGATCAACCTTCTTTTCCAGCAGCTCGACCGCCATCATTGGGATCGCCCGGCAGGCGTCCAGGTAGGCGGCCTCTACCCCGATCAGCTCCAGCCCGATCTCGTCGAGGTCCAGACCGTCAGGCGTACGTAGGTGGAAATAGAACCAGGGCATCCCGCCTCGTAGCCGGGTCGCAAAAAGCGGACACTTACGCAGGTGAACGAACCAGGCGCTCCTTCGCAAAGGCTGACGCTGCTCTGCTTCTGAGTTCCGTGTCGCCCGAGCTGCGAGGAGTACTTGGGTGGGTCGCTCCGCCCGCTAAGGTCCAGCCGGACAAGCCTTCTTGGGACGTGGCGGCTTCCGTTCGCGCGAGGCGTTCATCCATGTTGTGGCGCCTCGTGGCCGATCGGTGCGGAAGTAGACCATCGCTGGCTCGACCCTGGCCGTCGGCGCCTGAGAGATGTGTGTGCTCCCGCCTGTTGCATGCGGAGAGCCACATGCCGCGTTACTTCTTCGACGTCCACGACGGCGGTCCCCACTGCGATGACATCGGGACCGAGCTTGCAGGCTTGGACGAAGCGTATGCGAAGGCTAAGTCCCTCCTGCCGAATGTCGCCTGCGAGGACATCCCCAAGGGGGCTGACCAGCGCACGTTCACGATGCTGGTCAAGGATGAGGACGGGCACGCCGTCTACTCGGCCACGCTCACCTTCACGGGCAGCCCGCTACCGGGATAGGCTGAGCCGGATTATCAGGTGGGAGAGGGGGAGCCGCTCCAATGGGCCACAGCCAGCAGGCTGAGCTGTGCTATGACCTGAGAAGCGCAGGAGCAGCCTGCCTCTGGGCCGTGTGGAGAGGCAGCGGACAATGAGCAACCGCCGCGAACACGACCGCATCGACGCCGAACTCGTGCGGATTGCGAAAAGTTCGGACCCTTTCGTCGCTGCCGTTCGGGCAACGCGAATGCCGATGATCATCACGGACCCCAGCAAGCCCGACAACCCGATCGTCTTCGTCAACGACGCGTTCTCCAAGCTCACTGGCTACGCGCGCAGTGAAATCCTGGGCAACAACTGCCGTTTCCTCCAAGGTCCGGAGACCAATCAGGAGGATGTCGCGAAGATCCGTGATGCGATTGAGCGGCGTGTGCCTGTCGAAATTGAGATTTTGAACCACAAGAAGAACGGCGAGGTTTTTTGGAACCGACTGCTGATCTCTCCAGTGTTCGATGACAATGGCCAACTGACGTATTTCTTTGCCTCACAGTTCGATGTCACCTTGGAGCGTGACCGGCTGGTGCGCCTTCAAAAGGATCGGGACGCTCTGGAGCAGGACGTGGAGCGCCGGGCGAGCGATCTGCGCCGCAGCGAAGACCGGCTGCGCTTTATGCTCAAGGCTGGCCGGTTCGGCACCTGGACGCTTGATCTGGCCGACCGGCGGCTGGTCGCCTCCGACCTCTGCAAGGAGAATTTCGGCCGTACGGCCGGCGATACATTCACCTACGACGAGTTGCTGGCGTCGATCATACCCGAGGACCGGGCGCGGATGCTGGCGGCCGTCAGAACGTCGATTGAGCAGCAGACCGACTACGACATTGAGTACGCCATCCGCACTCCCAAAGGAGAGGTCCGCTGGCTACAAATCCGGGGGCAAACCTACTACCACGCCGATGGCTCGCCACTGAGCATGGCCGGCGTTTCGATCGATATCACCGAGCGCAAGCGCGGCGAGGAACATCGCGCGCTGCTGGTGGCCGAGTTGAGCCACCGGGTCAAAAACTCGATGGCGACGATGCAGTCGATCGCACATCAAACCCTGCGTAGCGCCTCTTCCCTCGACGAGGCCCGGAAAACCCTTGAGGCCCGCCTGCAATCCCTGTCGGCCGCTCATGACGTTCTGACGCGCGAGAGTTGGGAAGGAGCGACGCTGGCGGAGATTGTGGAGAGTGCGCTGCGACCGTTCCAGGCCGGCAGTGGGCGACGGTTCAAGGCCAGTGGCCCCGAGGTGCGGCTCAGCCCACGCCTCGCACTGGCCTTCGTCATGGCCCTGCACGAGTTGGCCACCAACGCGGTGAAGTATGGAGCGCTCTCGACCGACGAGGGCCGGGTGATCCTGAACTGGGACATCGTAGACGGTTCCGCCCCTGAGCGTCTGTGCCTGCGTTGGGAGGAGTTGGGCGGGCCGCCGGTTACGCCGCCTACGCAAAAGGGCTTTGGCACACGACTGATCGAGCGGGCGCTTGCCGCCGAGCTGGGCGGCACGGCAGAGATCGACTATCGCCCGCGCGGCGTGGTGTTCACTGTTGAAGCACTGGTTTCCGAACTGCGGCGCGGCGGCGAAGCCGAGCAGACCTCCTGAACTGGGAAACGGACAGTCACCCCCGGTTCCATAAATCCCAACCCACGAACAGTGACCCGGATGTGTCCGATGAGAGCACCACATGCTCTGAGATGAACCCCTCAAAGACACGGGAGCGGGTTCCTGCAGGTCAGTCCGTAACGAGATTTTTGATGCGGGAGGCCAGTGCTTCGATCGCAAAAGGCTTCGTCAGTATCTGCATACCTGGCTCCAGGAGGCCATTGCCGACCGCCGCGTTCTCGGCGTAGCCCGTAATGAACAGCACTTTCAGGCCTGGCCGCATCAGACGCCCCGCATCCGCCATTTGCCGCCCGTTCATGCCGCCGGGCAAACCCACATCCGTCACCAGTAGGTCGATGCGCACGTTTGATTGGAGCACCTTCAGGCCCGCTCCGCTATCAGCCGCCTCAATAGCCGTGTAGCCCAGCTCCTCTAGGACCTCCGTCACCAACATCCGCACGGTCGGCTCATCATCGACGATGAGCACCGTCGCGTCCTGCTCCGCGCGCTGCACGGCTGAGTGGGTGAACAGGGTGCCCTCAGGATCTACCGAACCGTAGTGGCGGGGCAGGTAGAGGCACATCGTCGTGCCTTGGCCCACCTCCGAGTAGATCCGCACCTGTCCACCGGACTGCCGGGCGAAGCCGTAGATCATCGAAAGGCCGAGACCGGTGCCCTGGCCAGCGGGCTTGGTGGTGAAGAACGGGTCGAAGGCCCGAGCGATCACCTCGGGCGGCATGCCCGTGCCAGTGTCCGTCACGCACAGAGAGAGGTACTGGCCCGGTGGCAATTCACGCTCCTGCGCGGCGTGGTCATCAAGCCACTTGTTAGCGGTCTCGATGGTGATGCGCCCGCCCTCCGGCATAGCATCGCGGGCGTTGATGCAGAGGTTCAGCAGCGCGTTCTCGAGCTGCGGCGGGTCGATCAGGGCTGGCCACAACCCGCCGGCCCCAACCACCTCGATGTGAATGGCTGGACCAACGGTGCGCCGGATCATCTCCTCCATACCCGTCACAAGCCGGTTCACGTCGGTGGGCGTGGGGTCGAGCGTCTGACGGCGCGAGAAGGCGAGCAGGCGGTGGGTGAGGGCTGCAGCGCGTTTCGAGGCACCCTGGGCGGCGTTGATGTAGCGGTCGAGGTCGCCCAGCCGTCCCTGGCTCATGCGCGTCTGCATGAGTTCCAAACTGCCGGAGATGCCCGCCAGCAGGTTGTTGAAGTCATGCGCCAAACCGCCCGTGAGTTGGCCCACCGCCTCCATCTTCTGCGATTGCCGCAAGGCATCCTCAGCCCGGGCCAGTACGGCGGCTTGTTCGCGCTGGGCCGTCGTGTGACGCCCGGTTGCGTAGACCTCGCCGTGCTCAAGTGCCCCTGTCCAGGCGAACCAGCGGTATGTTCCATCTGCATGGCGCAGGCGGTACTCGTATGATTGGGTGAGCGGCGCCTCGAAGATGCCGGCGAATGCGGCCTGTGTGGCTGCCAGATCCTCGGGATGCGTGAACGCCTCGAAGCTGTGCCCAATGAGATCGGACGCCTGCCACCCCAGCAGGTCCGTCCAGGCAGCATTGACTGCGGTCAGCACACCGTCCGCTCCGGCGATCACGAGGAGGTCCTGAGAGAGCCGCCACGCACGATCCAGCGCGCGGGCCCGCTCCACCACGCGGGCTTCCAACGTCGCGTTGAGGTCTTGTAAGGCGCTGCTGGCCTGCTCGGCGGTCCGGCGTGCTTCCAGGAGCTCTCGCTCGTAACGCCGGCGATCTGAGGCGTTGAATACCGTCACTCGGATAAACCGAATGCCGCCTGTCTCGGCCCGACGGACGACGGCGTTGACGAGGACAGGCAGTATCGTGCCGTCCGCGCGCACAACGTCGAGGGCCACCTCGTTGAAGAAGCCCTGCATCCGCAGCAGCGGCCCGAAATGGGTTTCGTAGTAGATCTTGCCGGCAATATTCAGCAGTTCGAGGAAGCGGCGCCCAACGAGCTGCTCAGGATCGTATCCCGTCCAGGTCGAGAAGGTGCGGTTGGCCTTGGAGATCCGACCATTTGCCAGCGTGGAGACGTAGCCGCACGGCGCATTCTCGAAGAGGTCTTCCAGGTCGTCGGTCTCCTGCGGCGCTGAGGCAGGCGTCGCCCCGTTCAAGTCGTCCTCACAGGAATGCCTTGATGGCCGCGATGGTCGCTTCAGGGGCGCTCAGGTTCGGGCAGTGACCCGTCGCCTCGATGAGAACCAGCTCGCTATTGGGAAGGTTGCCATGCACGTAGTCGCCGACGGAGAGCGGCGCGATGATGTCCTCAGAGCACTGGATCACGAGGCAGCGAGCCTTCACTTCCACTAGATCGGCTCGGTTGTCCGAGAGGAAGGTGGTTCGTGCAAACCGCTTGGCGATGTCCGGGTCGGTGCGGCAGAAACTGTTTGTGAGCTCATCGCTCAACTCGGGCTGATCCGGGTTGCCCATGATGATGGGAGCCATCGCCTGTGACCAACCCATGTGGTTGCTGTCGAGGAAATCCAGCAACTCGGCGATTTGGGCCTCGCTGAAGCCGCCCTCATAGTCGCCGTCGTTAATGTATCGCGGTGATGGGCATATCATGACGAGGATGTTGAACAGCTCGGGGGCTTTCTTCGAGGCCAGAACACCGATCATGGCGCTCACCGAGTGCCCGACGAAGACGCCGCCCTGCACGTCCAACGCGCGGCAGAGTTCGACCACATCGTCGGCGTACCCGTCCAGCGAGGCGTACTTCTCGGGGTCGTAGGCCGAGAGATCCGAGCCACCGGCCCCAACGTGATCGAACAGGACCGTGCGAAAGGCGTCCTCGAAGGCGGGGGCCACGAACCGCCACATGTTCTGGTCGCAACCGAAGCCGTGGGCGAAAACCATCGCTATGGGCCCTGTCCCCGCCAGTTTGACGTTGTGTTGCTGGATGACCGACACGCTGCATTCCTTCGCGCTGCCGTGTCGATACCACCCAACGCTCCATAAGGCCCAATCGACGCGGTTCTCGCCGAATGGATGTTATGAAACCGGCACTCGCTTTGGCCTTGCTGCGGCAGGGCTGAACCGTAGCACCAATGCGCCTAAAACCATGCAGGTGAGCGAGCCAACCAGGACGCCGATCTTCGTCTCGGCTTCGAGCGCAGGGTTGTTGGCGAAGGCCAGCAGGCCGATGAACAGGCTCATCGTGAACCCGATCCCGCATAGAAGCGCCACGCCGTAGATCTGCGCCCAACTCGCCCGTGACGGCCGCTGCGCCAGCCCGAGCTTCACGGCCGCCAGCACGAAGCCGAACACGCCGAGTTGCTTGCCGAGCAGCAGGCCGAGCGCCACGCCGAGCGTGACCGGATCGAGCAGCATGTGCGGATCGAACCCAGCCAGCGACACGCCCGCGTTGGCGAAGCCGAAGATCGGCAGCACGAGGTAGGCCGACCAAGGGTGGAGGGCGTGCTCCAGCTTGTGCAGCGGCGAGGTGGGGTCATCCGGCTTGCCGATGCTGAGGCGCAGCGGGATCGTGAGCGCCAGCAGCACGCCGGCTATCGTGGCGTGCACGCCCGACTTCAGCACGAACAGCCACAGGACCACGCCGAGCAGCAGGTAGGGCAGCAGGCGGCCGACCCCGGCCTTGTTCATCGCGTACAGCACGGCGACCGTGACGGCCGCGCCGCCCAGCATCGGCAGCGACAGGTCGGCGGTGTAGAACGCCGCGATGATCAGCACCGCGCCGAGATCGTCGATGATGGCGAGCGCCGTCAGGAAGATCTTGAGCGAAACCGGCACGCGGGAGCCGAGCAGGGCCAGCACGCCAAGGGCGAAGGCGATGTCGGTGGCGGCCGGAATGGCCCAGCCGCGCAGCGTTCCGGGCGAGTGCCAGTTCACCGCGACATAGACGAGCGCCGGTGCAACCATGCCGCCGAGGGCTGCTACACCGGGCAAAATGCGATCTGGCCACGTCCGCAGCCGCCCATCCAGCAGCTCGCGTTTGATCTCCAAGCCGACCAGCAGGAAGAACACGACCATGAGGCCGTCGTTGATCCAGTGCAGCACGCTCAAGGGGCCGAGATAAGCCTTGAGCGCCGCGAAGTAGGTGTCGGCCAGGGGGGAGTTCGCCACCACGAGCGCTAGGGCGGCGCTGGCCATCAGGAGAAGGCCGCCGCTGGCCTCGCTGTGCAGTAACGAGCGAAGGACGGAGAGCGGGCGGCGAATGGGCGTCCTGGCGTCCATAGCGGAAACCCTCAGCTTGTGTCGGGAGTGCACGATCTCACCGACATCCGAGCTGACGGCGTAGGACCTACTCGCCCCTCAGTCTGCGATCGTTGAGTTCGTGAGCAAACTGCAGGGCGGGCCAGATGGTTCTGGTACTCTGCTGCTCGATACGGCCGCGAGACCGTCCGAGGCCGACCCGAACGCATGATCCCTGACGAGGGCACATATTAGAGCTGTTCCCGGTCAGGTAGCGACGGCCAAGTCGTCTTCGTAGCCGGCTGCGGCGAGGTATTTGCGGCACTCCTGCGGGGTGAAGCACGAGAGGGCCTGCCGGATTGCTGCCCAGAGATCCGGGATGGTGCGGGCTGCTGCGCTGCGCAACAGCGCCTTGAGCTTGGCGAAGGCCTGCTCGATCGGATTGAGATCGGGGCTGTAGGACGGCAGGTACATGAGCCTGGCCCCTGTGGCCTCGATCGCGGCCTGCACGCCGGCGACCTTGTGGGCTGGCAGGTTGTCCATGACGACGATGTCGCCCGGCTGCAGCACCGGGATTAGGGTCTCGGTGACGTAGCTGCGAAAGCGCCTGCCGTTGGTGGGACCGTCAAGAAGCGCGGTGGCGCACAGCCCACTCGTGCGCAGGGCGGCGGTGATGGTGGTGGTTTTGTCATGCCCCCACGGCGCTGCGAGCCGGCAGCGCTCGCCGCGCGGGGCCCAACCGTAGCGTCGCGCCATGTTGGTGGCAGCCGCGGTCTCGTCCAAGAACACCAGCCGGTCCGGGTCGAGCTCGGGCTGGGCCTCGAACCACGCCTCGCGGGCCGCTCTTACGTCCGCGCGCTCCTGCTCAGCTGCGTGTGTCGCCCCTTTTTCCAGCTGATCCCGTGCCGCTGGAAGAAGCGTGACAACCCGCTCGTGCTGGTCTGCACGCCCTGCTCGGCCAGTCGGTCGCGCAGCTCACGCAGGAAGAGGCGCGGCTCCTGCTTCGAGGTCGCCAGGATGAGCGCGGCATGCGCCTCAATCCGCTTCGAGGTGTGATCGCCGCCCATCGGCTTGGAGGCGAGTTGGCCCTCATTGCGGAAGCGCTCCGACCAGCGGCTGGCGCTCGACACGCTGACCCCGAAGCGAGCGGCGACGCGACGGCAGGAGGCACCTGCCGCCACGGCAGCCACGACACGCTCGCGCAGGTCCACAGATAGAGGCGAAGGCATGGGAAAGCTCCTTCACCCGTCAACGTGCCATCCGCCAACCCGTCTCAAGCGGCGCGGGATCTGCTCTAGCTGGCGATCGTCACAGCAAACGCCCCGTAATAGTCCTCAGCGTCAGCTTGGGCAGCCCGATCCGTCACGCTGTGTCTGACGCTTGCCATGATCAGATCAGCATGCCGCCGAAGTTCGAGGCGGCGCGGTGGCTGTCGCTCGACCTCGGCAATCCGGCTCAGAACTTCCAGCATGCGGATCAGCACGTAGGCTGATCCCGAGGTGTTCTGCCGGATCAGGTGAAACATGGCATCGCACAGGCCTGCGTAGTCCGTCACAGGGTAGACCAGAACGATCCGCCCTTCGCGCTCGACCGCGCCAGTTCTCAGATGACGGGGTGCGATCCGGCAGAGCGCATCGCCGAACCGCTCGATCACGCTTGCTGCCGTGAACGGATCGTTGATGCCGGGCGAAAGGGCGCGAACCGCAATCTCGCTCAGCTGACGGACGGAGTATTCCAGATCCTGCAGGGCGACAGCTCGCCGACCGAACGTCAGGGCGCGGTCCAGAGCCTCGCTCACTCCTTCGGCAGCTCCGCTCACTTCGGCAACCGATGCACCGAACGGGACGTAGTCGCCTGGGCGCACAAGCAGGCGGATGCTCACACCGTGTTCATGCGCGTAATCGGCCAGCTGCGCCGTATCGATCGCCTGCAAGAACTGATTTCCGGTGACGCTGACTGGCAGCCCGTCGATGGGCAGCGCTGGGGGCTGGACGTCTGCTTCGTCGAGGGTCCTGTCGTCGATGGCCTTGCACAGGTCGTGGTGGACCTCGTCGACGACCGTCTCAACGTTGATGCTGGTCGCGATGTGATGAACGAACCAAACCAGGGTGCCTAGACAGAGAAGCGCCAGCACAATCGCGCCGGTGACCGCCAGATGCGGCACGAACTGCGTCTCCTCCACCGTCCTCACCGTTCGCAGGACGATGAGCGCATAGGCGAAGGTGCCCAGAAAGATGCCGAGTGCGATCTGGTTGCGACTGTCGCGCACGAAGTTGCGCAGCAAGCGCGGACCCATCTGGCCG
>NZ_SMNT01000015.1 GCF_004348265.1 Methylobacterium segetis | reverse complement strand
CTTGCGCACCACGCTGGCGGGCTCGAAGCGGAAGATGAAGGTGCCGGAGGGGTCGGCCTGGAAGTCGGACAGGCCGCGGGCCTTGGCCAGGCCCTGGGCGAGCGTGATGCCCTCGGCCTGGAACGGGATCTCGGTGGAGTTGCCGAGCGCGCCGACCGCCAGGAAGGTCTGGGGATCGCGCACCAGGGTGAGCACGTCGCCCGGGCGCAGGTAGATGTTCTCGCGCGGGTTGGAGACCACGGTGGTGAGCGGCACGGTGGCGGTGGTGGGCCCGCGCGAGAGCCGCACGAAGGTCTCGGCGACGGGGGCGCGCACGCCGCCGGCGGAGGCGACCACGTCGAGCAGGCGGTCGCCCTTGGCCGAGAGCGGCAGGCGGGCGCCGCCGGCGACTTCGCCGGTGACGGTGACGGCCTGGGAGACGGGGCGGGTGACGGAGACGAGCACCTGGGGCTGGATGGCCTTGCCGGCGAGTTCGGTCTCGATCAGGGCCTGGACGTCCTGGGTGCGGCGTCCGGCGACCTGGATGCGGCCGGCATAGGGCACGGAGATGGCGCCGTCGCGGGAGACGACCTGCTCGGGGATGAGGGCGGACTTGGATCCGGCCGAGAAGCGGTCGGCGACGAGGGGTCCGGAGAACAGGCCGCCGGAGCCGGCCTCCCAGATCGAGACGGCGACGAAGTCGCCGACGCCGATGACGGGTTCGAGGGCGGGCCGGTTGTCGCCGAACGAGGCGAGCAGGCTGTCGAGGGGGCGCGAGCGCAGCGACTCGACCACGGCCGGGGTGATGTCGACGATCTCGTAGCGGGCGAACACCCCCTCGCTCGTCACCGTCTCCGCGCCCGACGCGATCGCGCCGGCCGTCGGACCTGCCCCGGGCAGGACGTTACAGCCCGACACCGCGAGCGCAGTGCACAGGAGAAGGGGAAGGGCGCGCATCCAGGATCGCCTGTCGGTTTCTCTCGTCTGCCGCTGCAGCCCATCCGCCGGAACCCCGGCCGCGGGACGGAGCGCCAGCAACTCGCCGGTTCTCCCGACCCCTAGCCCAAAGCCGCCCCCCTGTCCGTGGCGGGTGGGTCACAGTCCCGGGGCGACCCGCCCGCCGGCTCCGCCGTCCCCGCTCCCCACAAGCCCCGCGCAAGCCCGGGGCGCGGATGCTGCTCCGGCCTTGCCGGGAGCTCCCCCGACGCTGCAATCCTCGCAAGAGGATGGCCACGTTAATGCAAGTCCGCCGCGCATGTTCTAGACAGGATCGGGGGGCCGCTCGGCTCAAGCAACACGGCACGACCCGGCGCCGAGTGCCCGATCGATGAACCAACCCTTGAC
Source organism: Methylobacterium segetis (assembly GCF_004348265.1). Taxonomy (GTDB): domain Bacteria; phylum Pseudomonadota; class Alphaproteobacteria; order Rhizobiales; family Beijerinckiaceae; genus Methylobacterium; species Methylobacterium segetis. The sequence goes on along the minus strand of NZ_SMNT01000015.1, from coordinate 68,802 downwards.
CTATACGCCCCCAGACCTTCGGGGTCCCGGCCCGCAGCCGGTGCGGCGGCGGCACGTCTTCTATATCCCGGGCTACGATCCGGAGGGCCGCAGCCGCTACCGCTTCCTGTTCGTGCGGGAGTTGAACCGGCACGCGCGCCGCTTCGGCGGCGAGCGTCGGGCGGTCTCCGAGGCGCGGCTCAGCCCGGACGGGCTGGTCCAGAGCTGGCGGGTCGAGGCGCCCCAGGGCGGCGAGGGCGCCGAGACCGCGTACGACGTGCTGCTGTGGGACGACCTCGTGGCGCGGGATTTCGCCCGCTCCCGGATCCTCAGCGTCGCCCTCCTCGTCGCCGGAACGCTGCACTCCCTCCTGGTCGGCCTGTTGTTCCGTTTCTATCGCCTCAATTGGAAGTACGGGAACGTCATCCTCTATCCCTTCGCCATGGTCGTGCTGCTGACGCTGCTGTCGGTCTTCCTGGGCACGATGGTCCACGCCCATCTCGGCGACTGGTTCGGCCACAGCATCGGCCTGCCGATCTACCTCTCGCTGCCGCTCGGCGTCGCGGCCGGCATCGTCTGGATCAAGGGGATCGAGGCCTTCCTGAACCGGATCTTCTTCTGGCAGCTGCTCAACGACTGGGTCTTCAACTGGCAGCACGGCCAGGGCTGGCGGCCCGATTACGAGCACAGGCTCGCGGCCTTCGCGGACATCGTGCTGGCGCGGCTCGCCGAGCGGGCGGAGGCGGGCGAGGCGGTCGACGAGGTCATGATCGTGGGCCATTCCTCCGGCGCCCTCACCGCCGTCGAGGTGGCGGCCCGCCTCTTCGCCCGCGATCCGCGCCTCGGCGCGGAGGGGCCGGCCCTCTCCCTCGTCACCCTCGGCTCCGGGCTGCCCCTCGTGGCGCTGCAGCCGCGCGCCCGCCGCCTGCGGGCGGAGGTGGAAAGCCTCGTGACGCAGCCGCACCTCGTCTGGTGCGATTTCCAGGCGCCGCAGGACTGGATGAACTTTCCCGGCTTCAACCCCGTCCGGCACCTCGCCCTCGACCTGCGGGGGCGGCCGGTGGCGAACCCGCTGATCCGCTCGGCGCGCTTCCGCGAGATCCTGTCGCCCGAGACCTATGCGAGGGTCCGGCTGCGGCCCTTCCGGATGCACTTCCAGTTCCTGCTCGCCAACGAGCGGGGCGGCCCCTACGACTTCTTCGCGATGACGCTGGGGCCGCAGGGCCTGCGCGAGCGGGTGCTGGCGCCGGAGGGGCCCGATCCCGCCCCGCTCACCGCGGCAGGCTGACGCCCCGCGGGCCCGGACGCGAGACCGGAGGCCCTCCGCGCCCTAAGACATCCGGCCATCGGCCCGAACCCGGATGCGCGCGTTGGCAGAAATCTCGGCCCCACCCCCGGCAAAACGGAGCGCACCGCGCATCCTCGTGGTGATGGGAGTGTCGGGCTCCGGCAAGAGCACGGTCGCGGCCTGCCTCGCCGAGCGGCTCGGCTGGGCCTGCGTCGACGGGGACAGCTTCCACAGCCCGGACCACGTCGCCCGGATGCGGGCGGGCCACGCCCTCGACGATGCGGATAGGGCGCCCTGGCTCAGGGCCGTCGCCGCCTGGATCGGGGAGCGCCTCGCGGCGGGGCAAACCGGAATCGTCGCCTGCTCGGCCCTGAAACGGGCCTATCGCGACGTGCTCGTCGCCGGGCGCGCGGAGGTCCGCATCGTGCATCTCGACGGCAGCCGTGCGCGCGTCGCGGAACGGATCGCGGAGCGGCGCGGCCACTTCATGCCGGCAGCCCTCCTCGACAGCCAGTTCGCGGCCCTCGAGCCGCCGGGGCCGGACGAGGACGCGATCGTCGTCGGGATCGAGGACCCGCCCGACGCCATCGCCGAGGCGATCGTCGCCCGGCTCGGGCTCGAGGGCGAGGGCGAGGGCAGGGACGAGGGGAGGGGCCCATGACGGATGCCGGCGGCCACGACATCGCGCTCGTGATCTCGGACGTGGACGGCACCCTCGTCACCTCCGACAAGCGCCTGACCCCGGCCGCGGTCGCGGCGGTGCGGCGCCTGGGCGAGGCGGGGATCGGCTTCACCATCGCCTCGAGCCGGCCGCCCGTCGGGCTCCGGCCCCTCGTCGAGGCGCTGGGGCTGATTCTGCCGCTCGCCGCCTTCAACGGGGCGAGCATCGTGCGCCCGGATCTCACGATCCTCAGCGAGACCCTGATCCCGGAGGAGGCCGCCCGGGAGGCGGCCCACCGCCTCGACGCCGCGGGCCTCGACGTCTGGGTGTTCGCGCGGGGCGCCTGGTTCCTGCGCGACCCGGACGCGCCCTACACGGATCTCGAGCGGCGCACGCTCCAGGCCGAGCCCGCCATCGCGGCCGATCTCGAACCCCTGCTCGCCTGCGCCTCGAAGATCGTCGGCGTGAGCCCGGACGCCGCCCATCTCGCCGCCTGCGAGGCGGAGGTCGCGGCGGTTCTCGGCCCGCGGGCGAGCGTCCACCGCTCGCAGGCCTACTATCTCGACGTGACGCCGCCCGGCCTCGACAAGGGCCGCTTCGTCGACTGGATGGCCGGGCATCTCGGCATCCCGCGCGCCCGGATCGCGACCCTGGGGGATGCGGGCAACGACGCGGCCCTGTTCGCCCGCAGCGGCCTCTCCATCGCGATGGGCAACGCCGTGGAGAGCCTGAAGGCGCGGGCCGACGCGGTGACGGAGGCCAACGATTCCGACGGCTTCGCGAAGGCGATCACCCGCCTCGTCCTGACCTGAGCCCCCGGCCCGGCGCCGGCCCGAAGGGTCTGTGGCGCACGGAGCACAGGCCGGGGTCAACGGCCACGCCGCCCACAGGCAACCGCAGGGAAGCCGCTTTCCGGCCTCATTTCGCCTCGACCTAGGCCGTGAAGAACAAGCGAACCGGGTCTCGCGCATGAATCGCCGCCTCCTGCTCCTCGCCGCCCTCCTGGCGGCCGCGCCGGCGCCCGCGCTCGCCCAGCAGGTCGCGCGGGACAACATCGACGCGCTGATCGAGGAGCATGCCCGGGCGAACGGCGTCCCGGCGAGCTTCGTGCACCAGGTCGTCAAGCGCGAGAGCAACTACAATCCGAACGCGAAGGGCGGCAGCGCGCTCGGCCTGATGCAGATCAAGCACGCGACCGCCCGCGGCCTCGGCTACAGGGGCGATGCGAGCGGCCTCTACGACCCGAAGGTGAACCTGCGCTACGGGGTGGCCTATCTGGCGGGGGCCTACCGCACCGCCAAGGGCAACCTCGCCCAGGCCTATCACTACTACAACCGGGGCTATTATTACGCGGCCAAGCGCCAGGGCATCACCACCGAGGTGGCCGACGAGACGCCGACGCTGCCCGCCCCCGCCGCCTCGGCCGGCGCCTTCGCCAGCCTGTTCAGCCTGCGCCCCTCCGACGCCGCCTCCGGCCCGGCTCTGGCCTATGCCGCCCCGCAGGCGGCGGCGAGCGGGCCCGTCGAGGTGCCGCTGCCGCCGCGCCGCCCGGCCGCCCTCGGGGGCGCCGACACCGTGCAGCTGGCAAGCCTCGATCCCGCCGCCGGTCTCGCCGCCGCGGGCAAGCCGCCGGGGGCCGCGGAGGCGCAGCAGGCCGCCCCGCAGGCCTCGGCCTCCGTCGAGGTCCCCCTGCCGCCCCGCCGCCCGGCCGGCCTCGGCGGATCCGCCGTCGCGAGCCTCGCCGCGCCGGACCTCGCCGCCCTCTCGGTCGGCCCTCAGGGCGGCCCGCCGCCGGCCCCGGCGGCTCAGGCCCAGCCTTCCGCCGCGCAGGGTGCCGCCGAATCGGTCGAGGTCCCGCTGCCGCCGCGCCGCCCCTCGCCCCAGCTCCTCGCCGCCATCGTCCGTCCGGCCGCGCGCAAGGCGCCCTCCGCCGCGGCGCCCATCCTCGAGGCGACGGCGCTTCCCGCCGGGCAGTAATCGCTCCCCGTTCCGGAGAAATACGCGGCCGCGCTTGATCGGGGCCGCTCCCGTCAACACATCCATCCGATCACGGGTGTGTTCAGTGCCGTGCCCGTGTGAGCATCGGCATGTCCCCGATGGCAAAGCTTGCTCGGGACGAACGGAATTTTCCTTCCGAACACCGATATCGTACGCGCATCCATCCACAGGATGCTGCACAATTCTGCCGCTTTCGGCGTTCGTGGAGACGAGGCGGCGGAGGTCGAGTATCAACGCGCTCGCGAGGCACCGGCCTTGCTTGCGAGACTGGGAACATGGGCGACCCGATGGCCGGCGCGGCGGAACAAGAAACCCTCTTCCTGACCGAGCTCGGTCGGCGGGTGCGGCACGCGCGCACGGTCCGCGGCCTGTCGCGCAAGCTGCTCTCGCAGACCTCGGGCCTGTCCGAGCGCTACATCGCGCAGCTCGAAGGGGGCCAGGGCAACGTCTCGATCATCCTGCTGCGGCGGGTGGCGAACGCCATGGGCGTGCGCCTCGACGACCTCATCGCGGGCCAGGACCTCACGCCCGACTGGCAGGTGATGCGCGATCTCGTGGCCCAGGCCGCGCCCGAGCAGATCGCGGCCGCCAAGGCGCTGCTCGCCGGCGGCGCGCTCGCCGACGGCAGCGTGCCCAAGCCCCGCGTCGCCGTGATCGGCCTGCGCGGCGCCGGCAAGTCGACCCTCGGGCGGCTCACGGCGGAGCGGCTCGGCTGGACCTTCGTGGAGCTCAACGCCGAGATCGAGCGCGAGAACGCCCTCTCGGTGAAGGAGATCTTCGCGATCTACGGGCAGGAGGGCTATCGCCGGCTGGAGCAGGCGGCGCTGCGCCGCCTCACCGAGCATCCGGGCCCGCTGATCCTGGCCACCGGCGGGGGCATCGTGGCCGAGCCCCTGACCTACGACCTGCTGCTGCAGGCCTTCTTCACGGTCTGGCTGCGCGCGAAGCCCGAGGAGCACATGCAGCGGGTGCGCGACCAGGACAACCTGCCCCCGACCGGCGACCACGCCACCGCGATGCAGGAGCTGCGCGCGGTGCTCGCCAGCCGCGAGCCGCTCTACGCCCGCGCCTCGACGGTGGTCGACACCTCCGACATCCCGATCGACGTGATGGTGGACCGCCTCACCGCCGCGATCGAGGCCCGCTTCGGCACGCAGGAGCGCCGCCGCAGCGCGTGAGGGCGGCCGCGGGCCTCGCGCCGCGACCGGACGTTCCGATTGACGCCTCGCGCCGGACCTCGCGCGCCGCCATGCCGGCCGTGGCGGCGCGGGAAGGCTGCGGCCGCCCGGGCGACAGGCACGCGGCTTTGAAGCGCCTCGCCCCCTAAGGGTCTTGATCGCACCCGGCCGGCACCCCACGGTAGGGGCACGGTGCATTGCAGCGAGGCAGGCAGCGAGGATCTTGCCGCCGCCCGCCCCGCGATCCGCAGGCCCGTTTTTTCGCCCGCAGCGAATTCGCGCTAGAATCGTTCCCGGCCGGCCGCCCCTCCTCCCGCCGAAAGGGGAGCCCGGCGGCCCCACGGTCCCGAGGAGAAGCCCATGACCGCCAGCCCGTCGATCAGCCCCGCCGCCGGCCACGATCCGATCGCCGGCGTGTGCGATCCGGTCTGGTCGCGCCTGCGCGGCGAGGCGGAGACCGTGCTCCGCGAGGAGCCGCAGCTCGCCTCCTTCATCGTGGCGACGATCCTGAACCACGCGACGCTGGAGGGCGCGGTCGCCCACCGCGTCGCCGCCCGGCTCGGGCACGCCTCTCTGCCGGCCGAGCTCGTGGCCCACGGCTTCCACGAGGCCCTGCAGGACGATCCCCGCATCGGCGAGGCCTTCCGGGCCGACATCGTGTCGGTGATGGACCGCGACCCCGCCACCTCGCGGGCGATCGAGCCGGTCCTCTATTTCAAGGGCTTCCACGCCATCCAGGCCCACCGCCTCGCCCATTGGTACTGGGGCCACGGGCGGCGCGACCTCGCCCTCTACCTGCAGAGCCGCTCCTCCGAGGTATTCCAGTGCGACATCCATCCCGCCGCCCGGATCGGGCGCGGGATCTTCCTCGACCACGCCACCGGCCTCGTCGTCGGCTCGACGGCGGTGATCGAGGACGACGTCTCGATCCTGCACGCCGTCACCCTCGGCGGCACGGGCAAGCAGGGCAGCGACCGCCACCCGAAGATCCGCCGCGGCGTGATGATCGGGGCGGGCGCCAAGATCCTCGGCAACATCGAGGTCGGGGCCTGCGCCCGGGTCGCGGCCGGCTCCGTGGTGCTGCGGCCGGTGCCGCCCAACACCACCGTCGTCGGCGTGCCGGCCCGCGTCGTGGGCACGGCGGGCTGCGCCGAGCCGGCGCGCGCCATGGACCAGCTCGTCAGCATGGACCAGTTCATCCACATGGCCGAGGGCATCTGAGGCCCGGCGCCTCGATCGGGGAGGGGGGCGTCCGGCCGCGCTTGCCGCTGGCGGCCGGGCATGGCAAGGCCACCGTCATCCCCTTGCGCCACGACGGAGACGAGACAGCGTGACCAAGCCCGAGATCGCGAAGCTGCAGGATTACCTGCGCCGCACGTTCGCGAACGCCAACATCCGCGTCGTCGCGATGAAATCCGCCGATTCCGCCGAGGTGTTCATCGGCCAGGAATCGATCGGCGTCATCTCCGACGACAAGGAGGACGGCGACGATTCCTTCATGTTCCGGATGGCGATCCTCGACATCGACCTCGAGGATTGAGGCATCCCGGGCGCCCGCGCCCGCGCAGCTGTGCACGGGGTTAACCCTAACCCCGGCCGGCGCTTAACGTTTCGTCAACCATGGGGCAGAGTGGCTTCATCGTCCGTTAACGGTGGAGCGCGTCGCGTATGGCTCTCGACACCTCGGCTCTCGACACGATCCAGACCCTCTGCGTCGGGCTCGCCCTCTCGGGCCTGCTCGCCAGCGCCTACGAGCTGTTCACGGAGCGGCGGGCGAGCTTCTCGCTCCTGGAGCGCGGCGGCGTCGCGGCGGTGGCCGCCCTGCCGGTGCTCGCCTTCTCGGCCCCCTTCATCATCCTGCGCAACACGGTGCGCGGGCGCCGCATCGAGGGGCGCCCGATCCCCTTCGTGATGCTCGCGACCATGATCGCCTGCGGTTGGGGCCTGATCTCCGGCCGCATCGCCATCGACCTCGCCGCGCTCCTCGTCGGCGCCTGAGGCGAGGGGACCGAGGCCGGCCCCTCAGCGGTTGGCCGTCGTCACCGGCGAGGCGCCGCCGTTCAGCGAGACCCAGCGCGTCCCGTCCTGGCCCTCGCGCTTGACGTAGGAATAGCCGGTGCGGGCCCAGGGCAGCACCGCGTTGGTCTTGTTGTCGAGGATGAAGTCGCCCCGGTCGGTGCGAACCATCAGCACCGCGTGGCCCTCGCCGATATCGTCGATCACGACCGTCATGCGTAAGGCCCGCCGGGGCAGGCCCCGCTCGGTCAGCATGCGGCGCTTGAGCAATTGGTAATCCTCGCAATCGCCGAAGCCGTCGTCCGGGTAGTCCCAGCGGTCGATCACGCCCCACTGCGCCTGGTCGGTGATCGGCTTGATGCGGGCATTCACCCGCCGGTTGACGCTCGTCAGCGTGCGCCAGATCGCGGCGTCGAGATGGATGAAGGCGGGCTCGGCCGTGTTGACCGTGCACTCGGCCGGCATCCGCTCGCAGAAGGCGCTCCAGGCCGCCACGGGCTTGACCGCGGCCCCGGTCTCCACGGGCGTGCCCGGTTCGGGCAGCGTCGGCCCGGTGCGCGCCTGGGTGGTGGCGCCGCCGAGCATCAGGATCGCACCGACCAGGGCGAGGCCGGCGCTGCGGTTCAGGCGCCGGCGCAGGCCGCGCGCCAGCCGCGCGGGCTCCAGGGCTTCCCATGCGCCGAGCCAGGGGGCGCCTTCAGCGGCCGCAGCGGCGCCGCTCCCTCCGAGACCCCCGTGCCGCATCCCCGCGCCCCGCCGACCGATCCTCAGGCGGCAAAGCTGACACGGGCCGGGCCGGGGCTCAATGGCAAAGTTAAACCCCCGTTAACTCGCCCGGGGCGGATTGGTTCCAATCCGGGACGGTGATGCATCGCTGCAACCGGTGGGGGTTCAGCGACCGGGTTCCGCGGCGGGTTTCAGCGGTTGGCGGTGGTGACCGGGGAGGTGACGCCGCCGAGGGACACCCAGGCCACCCGGTCCTGGCTCTCGCGCTTGATGAAGGTGTAGCCGGTCTGGTGCCAGGCGAGCACGGCGCTCGTCTTGTTGTCGAGGATGAAGTCGCCGCGGTCGGTGACGAGCGTCAGCACCGCGTGGCCCTCGCCCTTCTCGTCGATGACGACGGTCATGCGCATGGCCCGGCGGGGCAGGCCCGCCTCGACGAGGAGGCGCCGCTTCAGGAGCTGGAAATCCTCGCAATCGCCGATCCCGTCCTCGGCCATGTCCCAGCGGTCGGCGACGCCCCAATGCTCCAGGTCGGTCATCGGGCGCACCGCCTTGTTCACCCGGCGGTTCACCGACACGATCGTGTTCCAGGTCGCGGCCGTGAGGGCGATGGCGGCGGGCTCGGCCGGGTCGACGGCGCATTCGGCCGCGTGGCCCTGGCAGAAGGCCGCCCAGGCGATGATCGGGCGGGCCTCGCCGGAGGGCGTCGCAGAGGCGGAGGGGGCGGGCAGGGCGGCGAGGGTCTGCGCCCGCGCCGGAGCGCTCAGGCCGAGCGCGGCGAGAACCAGGAGACCGAGAGCGATTGTCGTCTTGCTGCACATGGCGAGCACCCCATCCATGCGAGAGAGGATGGGCCCGCCGGGCTGTTCCGCGCTGAAGCGGATGCGCGCAATTTTATCGATTCGCGCCCCGAAAAGGCCGCGTTCTCAACGGGGCGAACCGAGGGCTGCCGCATTCGTGAAGACTGGGCGGATCGGATTCAGGATCCGGAAACCGTGAGGCGACCGGGGCCGCGGAAGGAGGCGGGCGCGTTTCCGGCCGGTGGGCGGACGGGCGATTCACCCGCGATCCGGCGAGGTCCCGACGTCGCCCTGCCGGGCGCGGGCTCCCCCTCGTTCCGAGAGGGGGCGCAGCGACGGGGAGCGACCCTGGCGCGCTCCCGGAGCGTCGCGCTCCCGAAACATCGCGCTCCCGGAGCGTTGCGCTCTCAGAGCGTCATGCCGTCGTGGAAGCGGTCGGGCGAGATCGGCAACAGGAACTGCACGCCGAAGCCGCCCTCGAAATGGCGGACGAGGCGGCCCGGGGTGCGGCCGACCGTGACGGTGGCGCCCATCGGCACCCGCTCGCTCGCCGCGATGGCCGCGCCCGACATCGAGACGTCGATGAGGCGGGCGGGGAACTCGATCCCGCTCTCGAGGCGCAGCGTCACGGCGGGCTGCGTCGGCGTGAGGCGCTCGTGGGAGCGCCCCTCCGGCAGGCCGAGCACCTCGCGGTTGGCGAGCCAGGTGAGCTGCGAGGCAATCTTGTCGCGCTTGCGCGGCGTCGCGTTGAGCTGGACGGCGAATCCGCCCGACGGATGGCGGACGATGACGCCCTCGATCCGGCCGATATGCTCGAGGTAGAGCACCACGCGCTCGCCGATCGCGCCCACGACCGCGCAGGTCAGGCGCACGCCGCCGGGCGACATGTCGACCGTCTGGCAGGGATATTCGCGCCGGTCCGAGAGCATGTAGCGCCCCAGGATCGCGATCTTCACGCGCTGGTGGCGGCGCTGCTCGGCGCCCTGCAGCGTCTTCAGCCGGCGGAGTGTGCCGGACAGTGCGGCGGCCTCGGTCATGCCATTCCAGGGTCTGGCTCGGGAGCCTCGTGCGAAACGCCCGCCCTCGCGGTCGGGACGCGCCCGGGCGGGCGCCGCGCGCACCGGTCCCAAGTCGTCCGAAGCCCCTTGTAGGGGCGATCGGGTTACGAAAGGCTTTGTCCGATCCGAGATGCGCCCGGTCTCGGGCCGCTCAGGGCCGCCCGCCCCTGTGGACGAGGAGATGCCCCCGGCGCAGCGGCACGCTGTCGTTGGCCGGGAGCGGCAGGCCGGCGGGCAGGCCGCCCGCCCGCTCGGCCGCGGGCGCCTCCGCCCCGCGGGCGGGCCAGTCGGAGAGGACCCGCAGGGTCGTGGCGGAGAGGGTCTCGACCGGGCGCAGCCCGAGCCAGCCGGGAATCGCGATCGGGCTGAGGGAGCCGAGCACCCGCGACTGCGTCCGCCCCCGGTGCCGCAGCGGCAGCAGCAGCAATTCGAGGTCCACCGTCTCGCCGCGGCCCGTGGCGCCGCGCAGGCCCGCCACAACGCCGACCGTGTCGCCGGCCACGATCTCGATCAGGCGCCAGGGATCGGCCGCGGGCTCGGCCCCCCAGAGGCCGGCGAAGCTCTCGCCCTTCAGCTCGCGCCCGAACAGGGCGCAGACCCGCGTGCCGGCGAGCCGCAGGGCGGCGCTGCGGGCGGGGAGGTCGATCTCCAGGATCAGGCTGTCCGCCAGGAGGTTGCGGATCTCGCCCGGCTCGATCTCGGCGCGCTCGGGCGCGGCGCGCTCGCCCCGCAACCGGTCCCAGTAGCTGTGGAGCAGACGGCTCGTCGGATGCTTCATGGTGACCTGGGGCGTCGCGGCCTGGTGCGTCGGGTGGGGCGGGGTCGGGTGGGGCTGGGAAGGCGTCGAGGCGGCTCGCGGCGGGCGCGGCCCGCCCGCGGTCCGCGGGGGCCGCAGGCGATTCGGTCCGCCTGAGAGACTACCCTAGGGCGAGGGCCGCCCCCGCGCTCGCGCAACCTTTCGTCAAGGTTAACGGCCTGTTGACAAGGCGTCCCGCACGCGCGCGGGCGCCGTGGGGCAGGCGTCAACGCGCCCGGGACGTCGTTTTGGGGGGTTGCCGGCCCGGGCGGCGCGCCGACATGGTGGGGCCATGGATGCCTCGCCCGACTTCCCGCGCCAGAGCCGCGTGCCCGTCTTCAACATGCCCCGCGTGGTCACGGCCGCGATCGGCGTGATGCTCGCGATCCAGGCCCTGCGCGACTTCGTGCTGCCGGACGCCTGGGACATCCGGCTCGTCCTCGACCTCGCCCTGGTGCCGGCGCGCTGGACGGTCGCGATCGACCCGGCCCAGGGGGAGGAGGTGCTGAAGGCCGCCGTCTCGAACGATGCCGCCCTCAGCGCCGCCCGGGAGGCCTTCGCCCGCTACCTCGTGGCCGAGCCCGACGCCGCGCCCTGGACCTTCGCGAGCTACGCGCTGCTGCACGGCTCCTGGATGCACGTGATCTTCAACTGCGTCTGGCTCGCCGCGTTCGGCTCGCCCGTGGCCCGCCGCTGCGGGCCCTGGCGCTTCGGGCTGCTCGCGCTCGCCGGCACCGTGGCGGGGGGCGCGCTCCACGTCGCCCTCGATCCCCTGAGCCTCGCCCCCCTTGTCGGCGCCTCCGCCGGCATCTCGGCCCTGATGGCGGCGGCCGCCCGCTTCGTCTTCCGGCCCCCGCCCCCGGGCTACGGCACCCAGCCCTGGCAGGTGCCGCCGCGGCGCGCGCTGGAATCGATCCCCGAGCTGATGCGCAACCGCTCGGCGGTCGTGTTCCTCGGCATCTGGCTCGTGACGAACCTGCTGTTCGGGGCGATCACCCTGCCCCTCGGCGTCGAGAGCGCGGCGGTGGCCTGGGACGCGCATCTGGGCGGCTTCGTGGTGGGATTCTTCCTGTTCCCGTTCATCGACGGCCCGGAATCGGGGCGGGGCTGAGCCCGAATCGGCCGGGCGCGGCGAAAAAATTCCAGTTTTCCGGCCGCGGGCTCAACCCTCGCGCTTGCCTTGGGCGCTGGCCCGCCACACACTTGCCGCGATCCGCACGAGTGCCGGGATGCAACCCGGCCGGTCGCCATTGTCGACGCGCCGCGGGCTGACGGCGCGCATGTTCGTCCAGGGAGGGACATACATGACCGTCGCACGCATCCTCGCCGAGAAGGGCAGCTCCGTCGTCACGGTGCAGCCCGAGCGTACCCTCGACGATGCGATCCACCTGCTGGCCGACAAGGGCATCGGCGCCCTCGTCGTCTGCGATCCCGAGGGACACGTCGTCGGCATCCTCTCGGAGCGCGACATCATGCGGGCGCTCGCCCGTCAGGCCGCGTCCGCCTTCGACGCGCCCGTCTCGGCCCACATGACCCGCACCGTCACGAGCTGCAAGCGCACCGCCACGATCGAGGAGGTGATGCACCTGATGACCGAGGGCCGCTTCCGCCACGTTCCCGTCTGCGAGGACGGCAAGCTCGTCGGCCTCGTCTCGATCGGCGACGTGGTCAAGCGCCGGATCGCGGCCGTCGAGGCCGAGCATCAGGCGATGCGCGACTACATCACGATGGCCTGAGGCCGTCGCGGGTCCCCTCTCCCGACCGGGAGAGGGAGCGCGTCCCGCCTCCCGTGGCGGAGCGCGGGCGCCCGCGCTCCCTCACGTCCGGGCGCTCGCGCCCTCCAGCGCCGCCCGGATGCGGGGGAGGGCGGCCCGGCCCGCCTGATGGCCGGCCGCGATCGCCTCCGCCGCCCGGTGGAACTCGAACAGCCCCATCCCGGCGAGCTTCGGGCCGATGGCGACGTCGGGCGGGTCGCGCTCCAGGCGCGCCCGCGAGATCCGGTCCTGGGTGATGTTGAAGGCGTCGAACATCACGCGCGCGACGCCGGGCGCCCCCTCGGCCGGGCGCGGGCTCCGCCGCCCGGCGATGCGCCGGCCCGCCCCTCGGACCCTGTGCAGCAGGCTCCAGCGGTGGCGCGCCTCGGCGGCGCCGGCCACCCCCGTCTCGACCGGGTCCGGCCCGTCCGGGGCGATCACGGTGCCGCCGCGCACCCGCGGGTCGCAATTGAGGTTCACGCAGATGACGAGGTCGGCCCCCATCGCCCGGGCGAGGGTCACGGGGACGGGGTTGACCAGCGTCCCGTCCATCAGGAGCCGCCCGTCGAGGGGCAGCGGCGGGAAGATGCCGGGCAGGGCGTAGGAGGCGCGCACGGCCTCGACGAGCCGGCCCTTCGTCAGCCAGACCTCGTGGCCGGTGCCGAGCTCGGTCGCGACGCTCGCGAAGCGGATGGGCAATCCCTCGATGCGGCGGTCCGCGAGATCGCCCTCCAGGCGCCGCCGCAGCCGGTCGCCGCCGATCAGCCCCGAGCCCGAGAGCCGCACGTCGAGGAGGCCGACCACCCGGCGCTTCGTCAGGGAGAGGGCGAATTCCGCCAGCGCGTCGAGCTTGCCGGCCGCGTAGCAGCCGCCGACCACGGCCCCGATCGAGCAGCCCGCCACCACGTCCGGGTGGAGGCCCGCCTCCTCCAGCGCCCGGAGCACGCCGATATGCGCCCAGCCCCGGGCCGAGCCGCCGCCGAGCGCCAGCCCGATCCGCGGCCCGCGCGGGCAGGGCGGCCGCACCGGCTCGACGGCGCCGGGCGCCCCGTGCCGGACGAGGCCGGACGGTTCGGGGAAGGCGCCGAGGGACGCCTCCCAGGTCACGCGCCAACGGGCCGGAGCGTCGCGCGCCCGTCGGAGGGCTCGAGGCTGACGCTCCGGTAGAAGCAGGCGCGCCGGCCGGTATGGCAGCAGCCCCCGTCGCCGCCGACCTCGACGCGGATCAGCACGGCGTCCTGGTCGCAATCGACCCGCATCTCGACGACGCGCTGGACCTGCCCCGAGGTGGCGCCCTTGTGCCAGAGCTCGCCCCGCGAGCGCGACCAGTACCAGGCCTCGCCGGTCTCGAGGGTGCGCCGGAGCGATTCGGCGTTCATGTGGGCGAGCATCAGGACCTGCCCGTCCCGCGCGTCGACCGCGATGCAGGAGACGAGCCCGTTCGCGTCGAAGCGGGGCGTGAAGGCATCGCCTTCCTCCACCTCGGCGCGGGGGCCCGGCGCCGGGAAGGGCGGGGTGGTCATCGCGGGCATCCTCTCGCGTGCGGCGCGCTCAGCCCTTGTTGCGCACGAGGGTGAGGAAGCGGACCTGCTCGTTCGGGTCCGCCTTGAAGACGCCCTTGAACTGGGTGGTGATCGTCGAGACGCCGGCCTTCTGCACCCCGCGCATCGCCATGCAGAGATGCTCGGCCTCGACCATCACGGCCACGCCCCGGGGCTTGAGGATGCTCTCGATCACGTCGGCGATCTGGGCCGTCATCGTCTCCTGCGTCTGCAGGCGGCGGGCGAAGGTGTCGACCACGCGGGCGAGCTTGGAGAGCCCGACCACGCCCTTCGTCGGGTAGTAGGCGATGTGGGCGAGGCCCATGAACGGCACCATGTGGTGCTCGCAATGGGAGTAGAACGGGATGTCGCGCACGAGCACGACGTCGGAATAGCCCTCGACCTCCTCGAAGACGCGCTCGAGCAGCGCGTCGGCATCCTGCCGGTAGCCGCCGAAGAGCTGGTCGTAGGCCTTCACGACGCGGGCGGGGGTGTCGATGAGGCCCTCGCGGGTCGGGTCGTCGCCGGCCCAGCGCAGCAGCGTGCGGACGGCGGCCTCCGCCTCCTCGCGGCTCGGGCGGCCGAGCGCGATCTCGTCCGGCACCCGCTGCGCGGAGGGCGGCTGCGGCGCCACCTCGACCGGGCGCACGGGCAAGGGCGCGGCCGAGACAGGTGCCGCGGAGACAGGGGCGGGGACGAGGGTCGGAGCGTTGTCGTTGCGCATGCCGTTCAGATCCCGGACGCCCTCGGGCAGGTTCCCGTCGGCGGTCGGGTAGGAGAGGGATTTGAGAGCGGCATCCATGGCATCTCCCGCCCGCGCCACACGGGCCGTCATCGTGGTGCTGTCCGGCTTTGCGTACATCGCGTCGAACCGTCTCGGGTCTGGGAGCGTCTGCCCAAACCAGCGCCCTGAGGGAGAACGGGTTCCGAAGCCGTGGGCGCGACCCGGGTCGACGGAGCCGCCTCCTCGCGAAACGGCACGATTGCGCCTATATCGTCGTTCTCGCCCGATCGCGCAATGCGCGGGCCGCGCATCTGACCACCGAGGCGAGCGTCCGCTCCCGCACGTTCCCGTCGCGGGCTCCGCGCAGCCCGGCAGGACCCCGCTCCCATGCTCGACGACATCTACAACCGCCGCATCCTCGAACTCGCCGCCGACATTCCCCGGCTCGGGCGCCTCGAATCGCCGGACGCGACGGCGAGCGCCCACTCGAAGCTCTGCGGCTCGACCGTGACGGTCGACCTCGCCCTCGCCCCCGACGGCACGGTGGCCGACTTCGCCCACGAGGTGCGGGCCTGCGCGCTCGGCCAGGCCTCCTCCTCGCTGATGGCCCGGCACGTGGTCGGCGCCAGCCCGGACGAGCTGCGGGCGATTCGCGCCACCATGCGCGCCATGCTCAAGGAGAACGGCCCCGTGCCCTCGGGCGCCTGGGCGGACCTCGCGGTGCTGGAGCCCGTGCGCGACTTCAAGGCGCGCCACGCCTCGACGCTCCTGACCTTCGACGCGGTGGTCGACGCCCTCGACCAGATCGCCGCCCGGGGGGCGGCCTCGCGCGAGGCGGCGGAGTAGGGCAGGTGCTGCGCCGCCTCGCCCATCTCGCGATCCGGGGCTACCAGCTCACCCTGTCGGGCCTCGCCGGCCGCCAATGCCGCCACTGGCCCTCCTGCTCGGCCTACACCGACGAGGCGATCCAGCGCCACGGGCTCTGGGCCGGGGGCTGGATGGGCCTGTCCCGGATCTGCCGCTGCGGCCCCTTCGGCACCCACGGCATCGACCTCGTGCCGGAGGCCCTGCCGCCGCGGGCCCGCCCCTGGACCCCCTGGGCCTACGGCCGCTGGCGCGGCGTCAACGCGCCCCCGTCGCCCTTCGCCTGCGAGGCGGTGGAGGAGGGGCCGGCCGTCACCCGACGCGCTGCCGGTGCCGGGTGAGCAGAGCATCCAGAAGCTCGGGGCGGCAGCGGAAATGAGTGGCGCGCAGACGCGCGACGGCCTCGGGCAGATCCATCAGGCCGCGGCCGCCCGCGAGTTCGATGAGGCCGAGCGTCCCGACGACCGCGAAGCCTTCGGCCCGGGCTGCCGCGACGCCGGCCCGATCGTCCATGATGATGAGGTCCGCGCAGAGGCTCCGTCCGAGGAGGATCGCCTCGCGTTCGCCTTCATCCAACGCCGGCAGGGCCGGCTCCTCGCCGACAGCCGCGTCCGGATGCACGCGGAGCCAGGGGGGCGCCGACGCGAGCCAGGCACGGACCATGTCGGGCGTTTCCGGCCGGTCGAGCTCCCGACGGACCGTCTCCGGCACGAGGACCGTGTCGAACAGGCTTGGCAGGATATCGATCCGGCCGATCAGGACGAGGTAGTTGAGCGGGCTCGTGTCGGCGACGACCGGCACCGCCTAAACTAAGCCGGCCCGCTCGAGGTCGCGCCGATCCTGCTCCAGGTCCTCGATTCCGTAATCGAGGAACACGCCGTGAGCCTTGAGGAAGCCGTCGAGGCCGTAGCGGGTCTCGATCCCGAGCATCCGGCGCAGTTCGGGCGCGGTCAGGCGGCCGGCCCTGAACTCTTCGAGGCCGAAGGCTTCGAGGGCACGCCGCGACAGTTGGCGCGCGTCGGATTCGGTCAGCTTCCGGGCGAGGTCGTCCGGGATCGGAAGAGTGATGTTCACGCCGTGCGCGCCGTTCCTTGTGGTGATGTCAGCATAGCACGGCGCCACGCCCCTGCGGAGGCTGCGCGACGGCGGAAACAGCGACCCTCTGCTTTTCCTGTCCCGCGAAATCGGTCTACACCCCCTCCGCCGCGCCACGCGCCGCCCATCACAACCCCCGCTTACCTGCCTCGTTCGCAGGAGTGAGCCAAGGAGACGCGACCCGATGCCCGTCCTGACCTTTCCCGATGGCAACACGCGCGCCTATGACGGCGCGGTGACCGGCCGCAGCGTCGTCGAGGGCATCGCCAAGTCGCTCGCCAAGCGCACCGTCGCCATGGCCCTCGATGGAGCCGTGCGCGACCTCGACGACAGCATCGAGGCCGACGCCCGGATCGAGTTCCTCGACCGAACCGATCCCCGCGCCCTGGAGCTGATCCGGCACGATTGCGCCCACGTCCTCGCCGAGGCCGTGCAGGCGCTCTGGCCGGAGACGCAGGTCACGATCGGCCCCGTCATCGAGAACGGCTTCTACTACGATTTCGCGCGGGCCGAGCCCTTCACGCCGGAGGACTTCCCGAAGATCGAGGCCAAGATGCGTGAGATCATCGCGCGCGACGCCCCCTTCACCAAGGAGGTCTGGACGCGCGACGACGTGCGCGCGCTCTTCGCCGACAGGGGCGAGGCCTTCAAGGTCGAGCTCGTCGACGCGATCCCGCCGGGCGAGGACCTGAAGGTCTACCGCCAGGGCGCGTGGTTCGACCTCTGCCGCGGCCCCCACATGACCTCGACCGGCAAGGTCGGGGCCGCCTTCAAGCTGATGAAGGTCGCGGGCGCCTACTGGCGGGGCGATTCGAACAACCCGATGCTGACGCGCATCTACGGCACCGCCTGGGCCTCGCAGGCCGATCTCGACGCCTACCTGCACCGGCTGGAGGAGGCCGAGCGGCGCGACCATCGCCGCCTGGGGCGCGAGATGGACCTGTTCCACTTCCAGGAGGAGGGGCCGGGCGTCGTCTTCTGGCACCCGAAGGGCTGGACGATCTTCCAGGAGCTGATCGCCTACATGCGCCGCCGCCTCAAGGGCGACTATTCGGAGGTGAACGCCCCCCAGATCCTCGACAAGGCGCTGTGGGAGACCTCGGGCCACTGGGGCTGGTACCGGGAGAACATGTTCGCGGCCCAATCCGCCGGCGAGGAGGCCGAGGACAAGCGCTGGTTCGCGCTCAAGCCCATGAACTGCCCGGGCCACGTGCAGATCTTCAAGCACGGCCTGAAATCCTACCGCGATCTGCCTCTGCGCATGGCGGAATTCGGCGTCGTGCACCGCTACGAGCCCTCCGGCGCCATGCACGGGCTGATGCGGGTGCGCGGCTTCACGCAGGACGACGCGCACATCTTCTGCACCGAGGACCAGCTCGCCGCCGAGTGCCTGAAGATCAACGACCTGATCCTCTCGACCTACGCGGATTTCGGCTTCGACGAGATCGTCGTGAAGCTCTCGACGCGCCCCGAGAAGCGGGTCGGCTCGGACGCGCTCTGGGACCACGCGGAAGCCGTGATGACGCGCGTCCTCGCCCAGATCGAGGAGCAGTCGGGCGGGCGCATCAGGACGTCGGTCAACCCGGGCGAGGGCGCCTTCTACGGGCCGAAATTCGAGTACGTGCTGCGCGACGCGATCGGCCGCGACTGGCAGTGCGGGACGACGCAGGTGGATTTCAACCTGCCCGAGCGGTTCGGCGCCTTCTACGTCGACGCCGACAGCCAGAAGAAGATTCCGGTGATGATCCACCGCGCCATCTGCGGCTCGATGGAGCGCTTCACCGGCATCCTGATCGAGCATTTCGCCGGCCATTTCCCGCTCTGGCTCGCGCCCGTGCAGGTGGTGGTCGCCACCATCACCGGCGAGGCCGACCCTTACGCGGCCGAGGTGGTGCGGGTGCTGGAGCGGGCGGGACTCCGGGTCGCGGCGGATCTGCGCAACGAGAAGATCAACTACAAGGTCCGCGAGCACTCGCTCGCCAAGGTGCCGGTGCTGCTGGCGCTCGGCCGGCGCGAGGCGGAGGAGCGCACGGTCTCGATCCGGCGCCTCGGCAGCCAGCAGACCCGCACCCTGCCCCTCGACGAGGCGCTGGCCGCGCTCGCCCGCGAGGCGACCTCGCCGGACCTCGCCCGGGCGGACGCCGTGGCCGAGACGCATCCGAGCACGGAGGCGGTGCTCGATTCCCACCATGGGGTGCAGCCGGCGCCGTAGAGCGAAGCGCTTGAGCCGAATATAGCGAAATGCTATATTCGGCTCGTCATGAGGGACATCACGTACAGCAGGGATGCCCTCAGGACGCTGCTGCGCCTGCCGGCGAACACCGCGGCCCTGATCCGATCGAAGATCGCGCTCTACGCCGCGGATTCCGGCGCGCTCGGCAACAACGTGAAGGCCTTGAAGGGGCAACCCGGCATCCGCCGGCTGCGCGTCGGCGACGGGCGCGTGATCCTGAGCGAGGACGGTGCCGTCGTCGCGATCATCCGGATCGCCGCGCGCGGAAATGCCTACGATTGAGGCTGCCGGGGCGGCGTTTCGCGCGGGCTAGGGAGGGTGGGCGCATGGGCGCGCAGGTGATCGTGAGTCCCTCGGGCGAACGCCTCGTGGTTCTGCCCGAGGCGGAGTACGCCGCCCTCGTCGAGGCCGCCGAGGACGCGGCCGACGGAGCCGCCGTCGAGACCTTCCGGCAGCGCCTCGCCCGGGGCGAGGAGGAGCTGGTGCCGGCTTCCGTGGTCGAACGCCTGCTCGCGGGCGAGAACCGCATCCGGGTCTGGCGCGAGCATCGCGGCCTCGGCGTCGGTGCCCTGGCGGAGCGGGCCGGGATCGCGCAGGCCTATCTCTCCCAGATCGAGGCGGGCCGGCGCGAGGGCCGGCTCGACACCCTGCGCCGGATCGCCGACGCCCTGTCGGTGACGCTCGACGATATCGCCGGCTGAGGGCCCGCCTCACCCCATCGCCCGGGCCAGCACCTCGAACACGCGCCGGTCGCCGCACTGGGCCACGTTGAAGCGCAGGCGGTCGGCGGCATCGCCCGAGGCGCTGAAGACGGGACCCGGCGCCAGCACCACGCCGGCCTGGAGCGCCCGCCGGGCCATCTCGGCCGCGTCGAGGCCGCCGGGCAGGCGGGCCCAGAGGAACATGCCCGCGGCCGGCACGTGCGGCACCGAGATCCCGAGCGCGGACAGCCGCTTCAGCGCCGCGCCCCGCGCCTCGGCGAGGCGGGCGCGCATCCCGTCGAGGTAGCGGCGGTAGGAGCCGTCGCTGAGGGTGCGGTGGACGAGGTCCGCCGCGAGGTTGCCGTTGCCGAGGCTCACCGCGAGCTTGAGGTCGACGAGCCGCTCGACCCAGTCCGGCCGCAGGGCGATCACGCCGGTCCGGGCCGCCGCCGACAGGGTCTTCGAGAAGCCGCCGATATGGATCACCCGCTCCAGCCCGTCGAAGCCGGCGAGCCGCGGGCCGGGCTCCGGCTCGAAATCGGCGTAGATGTCGTCCTCGACGATCAGGGTGTCGTGCGCCTCGGCGAGCTTGAGCACCCGGTGCACGGTGGCGGGGCCGACCGTGGCGCCCGTCGGATTGTGGAGGCCGGAATTCGTCAGGTAGAAGCGCGGCCGGTGCTCGGCGAGCGCGCGGGCGAGCGCCGTGAGGTCCGGCCCATTCGCCCCGAAGGGCACGCCGACGACGCGGACGCGGTGCGCCCGCAGCAGGGCGTGGAAGTTGAAGTAGCAGGGGTCGTCGACGAGCACGGCGTCGCCCGGCTCGACGAGGAAGCGGCAGATCAGGTCGAGGGCCTGGGTCGCCGAATCGGTCAGCACGAGCGCGTCCGGATGGGCCGGGATGCCCCGGTCGTTGAGCCGCCGGGCGACGAGCCCGCGCAAGCCCGCGTGCCCGAGCGGCGTGTCGTAGGAGGCGAGCCGATCGCCCGCGTCGCGGGCGAGCTGGCGCAGCGCCCGGCGCAGGCTCCCGTCCGGCATCCACTCGGCCGGCAGCCAGCCGCAGCCGGGCTTCAAGAGGGCGGGGCCGGTCTCCAGGGATTGCCGAGCGATCCAGAGCGGGTCCACCGCCCGGTCGAGCCGCGGCCCGATCGCCGCGAGGCTCAGGGGCTCGGGCCGGCCCGCGACGTAGAAGCCGGAGCCCGGCCGCGAGACGATGGCGCCTTCGGCACCCAGCCGCTCGTAGGCCTCCACGACGGTGGATTTCGAGACGCCCATCGTCTCGGCGAAGGCGCGGATCGAGGGCAGGCGGGCGCCCGGGCCGAGCACGCGGCCGGCGATCCGCCCCTCGATCGCCGCCATCACGGCGCCGACCCGGGTCCCGTCGATGTTCAGGCTTGCGTCCGCCATCCGTACTGCTCGCCATTCAGGACAGTTCGGTCCGATTGTACTGCTACCGTCCCTGTCGCGGAAGCCCGCGCCGACGCATCCTGCCCGAATGACGGTAAGGAGGCCGCGATGGCGGAGAGATGCTGCGACACGCCGCGGAGGCAAAGCCCGGAGGGGCGGGGCCTCGCGGGGAGGCTCAACGACCTCGCACTCGTGGCGGGCGCGCTCGGCCTCGCCCTGATCCTGATCCTTGTCGGCGCCTGAGCCCCTCCGGAGAGGGCGCACCCCTCACCCCGTCCCTCTCCCGAACGGGAGAGGGGGGCCGCGCACCCCGTCCTCTCCCGAACGGGAGAGGGGGCCCGCGCATCCCGTCCCTCTCCCGAACGGGAGAGGGGGCCCGCGCATCCTGCCCGATCCTACCCCCGGCCCCTCTCGCCAGGCCCCAAGAAGAATCCCCACTCCGATGTCCCAGAAGGCCACCACCCCTCGCACGGGCTCGCCCCGCGCCCTCGCGGACGGGCTGATCGGCGTCGCGATCTTCAGCGGCTCGCTGCCCGCGACCCGGCTCGCCATCGCCGATCTCGATCCCCTGTTCCTCACGGCCGCCCGCGCGGCGATCGCCGGAATCCTGGCCGCGGCGGCGCTCCTCCTGCTCCGGCAGAGCCGGCCCGGCCGCGCCGACCTCGCCGGCCTCGCCCTCGTCGCCCTCGGGGTGGTGATCGGCTTTCCCCTGCTCACCGCGCTGGCGCTGGCCCATGTCACGGCCGCGCATGCGGCGATCTTCGTCGGGCTGCTGCCGCTCGCCACCGCCCTGTTCGGCGCGTGGCGGGCGGGGGAGCGGCCGGCGCCGCTCTTCTGGCTGTTCTCCGGCCTCGGCAGCGCGGCCACGGTCGCCTTCGCGGCGAAGGGGGGTGCGGCGCCCTCCCTTGCCGGGGACGGGCTGATGCTCGCCGCGATCCTCGTCTGCGGCCTCGGCTACGCGGAGGGCGGGGTGCTGGCCCGGCGGCTCGGCGGCTGGCAGGTCATCGCCTGGGCCGCGCTCCTGTCGCTGCCCCTCACCCTGCCGCTGGCGCTGCTCTGGCGGCCCGCCGATCCCGGCGCGGTCGGGGCGCCGGCCTGGGCGGCGCTCGCCTACGTGGCGCTGTTCAGCATGCTGATCGGCTTCGTGTTTTGGTACCGGGCGCTGGCGCGGGGCGGCATCGCGGCGGTGAGCCAGCTGCAATTGCTGCAGCCCTTCCTCGGGCTCGGCCTCGCGGCCCTCCTCCTCGGCGAGGCGGTCGAGGAGCGGATGCTGGTCGCGGCCGCCGCGGTCGCCGCCTGCGTCGCGGGCGCCCGGCTCTTCGCCCGGCCCGGCGCGCCGCGCCTCAGGGACCGGCCCGGCGCGGCGCGCCTCAGGATTTGGCCAGAACCTCGACGTCCCGGTCCATCCCGCTCTCGACCTTGAACTCGCGGGTGTAGACCTGCCCGTCGTGGCGGGCGATCAGCACGTAGTCGCCCTCGGCGAGCGTGACCTGCGGGAAGGCGCCGATCGCCTCGCGGATCGTGTCGCCGCCCGGCGTCAGCACGCTGAAGGCGGTGCCGGCGAAGGCCTCGGCGCCCGCGCTCGCCACGAGCTTCAGGGTCACGGTGGCGGCCCGGTGGTTGAGGGTCGCGTCGGTGACGCGGCCGTTCTCGACCTTGAGGTCGGCCCGCTGGATCGCGTTCGATTCGCCGTAGGTCGAGACCACGTGGTAGGTGCCCTCGGGCAGGCGCAGCAGCTCGCCCGCCTTGACGCCGCTGCGCACGAGGCGCCCCTCCGAGTTCGTCCCGATCGGCACGAATACCGAGAAGGCGATCTGCCCCGGCGGGATCCGGGTGTCGCCGATGGCGCCGGAGAGCTTGAGCGCGCCCGCATTCACCCTGAGCCGCTCGGATTGCGGCTGGCCGGACATCACCACCTTCTTCGAGGCGCTGGCGAAGCCGTAGGTGACGGTGACGACGTAGGCGCCCGCCGGGAGGCGCAGGCTCGGCTCGGCCTCGCTCGAGCGGGCGACGATGGCCGGCTTCACGCCGTCGCTGCGGTCCTCGTAGACCCGCCAGGCGAGACCGGAGGCGAGCTTGCGCTCGCCGCCCCCGAGCACCGCCGAGAGCGCCAGCGCCGCCTCCTCGCCGCCGATCGACGGGCTCGGCAGGCCGGGCTCGGTGATCGAGGGGGAGGGCAGGTTCGGGCCGAGGCCGGGGCCGAACGGGCTCTGCGCCTGCGCAGGGACCGGCAGGAGCGCCGCCGCGACCGCGAGCCAGACCGTCCGACGCACCATTCCACCCACTCCCACATCCCGGGCCGGCCCGGGCACGCCGTCCGCGCCGATTGCCAAACGGCCGCGCGAAGGCCAGTTAGGGCTGCCTTGAACGCCGACCGTGGCGGCGTGATGGCCAGCCCGGACTCTCGCACGCCGCCGGCGCGGCCGTCGATGCCCCTGGCCGCCCCCCTTCACGCCCGTGATGAATGCCCATGCCCGAAACCTTGCCCGAAACCTTGCCCGAAACCTCGCCCGCAACCTTGGCCTTCCTCGGCGCCCGCCGCTCCGTCCCGCCGATCCGCCTCGAAGGGCCGGGACCGGACGCGGGGAGCCTCGACGCGATCCTGCGGATCGCCTCGCGGGTGCCCGACCACGGCAAGCTCGCACCCTGGCGCTTCATCGTCATCGAGGGGGAGGCGCGCGAGCGGATCGGCGCGGTGATCGAGGCGGCCTACCGGGCCGACCACCCGGAGGCGGAGGCCGACCGCCTCGCGCTGGAGCGCGGGCGCCTCGCCCAGGCCCCCCTCGTCGTCGCCGTGGTCTCCCGCGCCGGCCCCCACGCCAAGATCCCGGAATGGGAGCAGGTGCTCTCGGCGGGAGCGGCCACCATGAACCTCTGCCTCGCGGCCAACGCCTCGGGCTTCGCCACCGCCTGGCTCACCGAGTGGTACGCCTACGACCGACGGGTGCTCGACGCGCTCGGCCTCGACCCGCGCGAGCGCCTCGCCGGCTTCGTGCATGTCGGCCGCTCGACCGAGCGCCCGGCCGACCGGCCCCGGCCGGACCTCGCCGAGATCGTCACGCGGCTCTGAAGGGCGGCCGAACCCGGCGCGACGGAGCGTGAACCGAGCGGGGGAACCGGATGAACGAGGCTCGGACCGGGCTCGGGGCGGACGATCCCGCCCCCTTGATCGACGCGCGCATCGCCGCCCTCGGCGATTGGCGGGGCCCGCGGCTCGCCCGGATCCGGCACTGGATCCGGCAGGCCGACCCCGCGATCGCCGAGGCCGTGAAGTGGCGAAAGCCCTCGAACGCCATGCTGGGGGTGCCCGTCTGGGAGCGGGCCGGGCTCCTCTGCACCGGCGAGACCTACAAGACCTCCCTGAAGCTCACCTTCGCGAAGGGCGCCGCGCTCCCCGACCCGTCGGGCCTGTTCAATGCCGGCCTGGACGGCGGCACCCGGCGGGCCATCGACATCCGCGAGGCGGATGCGCTGGACGAGGCGGCCTTCACGGCCCTGATCCGCGCGGCCGTGGCGCTCAACCTGTCACGGGCGGGCGGCTAGGGCCGTCTTCCTCTCCGGCAACCGGCGCTTAACGGGGCGCGCGTAGCCTCCCCCACCACACAACCGGCCCACCGGCCGCCAGGATGGGATCACGGGATGGGGCAGGATCCGGTCTCCGCCGTGGCGCTCAGCCCGGACCCGCTCCGGGCGCGGCTGCACGCCGAGGCCGCGCGGCTCGCCCGGCTCGGCGCCTGGGAATGCGACCTCGCCACCGAGCGGCTGACCTGGACGGAGGGCGTCTACGACCTGTTCGGCCTGGGGGCGGGCGCGCCCCTGCGGCGGCCCGAGATCGTCGGGCTCTACGAGGAGGCCTCGCGGGGCGCGATGGAGCGCCTGCGCGCCGAGGCGATCCGGACGGGGCGGGGCTTCGTGCTCGACGCCCTGATCCGCCCGCGGCGGGGCGAGGAGCGCTGGATCCGGATCGGGGCCGAGCTCGCCCGCGACGCCGAGGGCCGCCCCGAGCGCCTCTACGGCTACAAGCAGGACGTCACCGCCGAGCGGGAGGCGCTGGAGCGGCTGCGGCACCGGGCCGAGCGCGACCACCTGACCGGGCTCGCCAACCGCGCGGCGTTCGACGCGCGCTGCCGGGCGGCGGCCGCGGGCCCGGATCGCGGCGTCGCCGGCCTCGTCCTGATCGACCTCGACCGCTTCAAGGCGATCAACGACGGGCTCGGCCACGCGGCCGGGGATGCCTGCCTGCGCGCCGCTTCGGAGCGGCTGCGCCACGCCTTCGCCGACGCCGCGCTCGTCGCGCGGATCGGCGGGGACGAGTTCGCCGTGCTGCTGCGCGCGCCGCTCGGCCGGCGCCGGATCCTGCGGATGCTCGCCCGCGCCTCCGCCGCCCTGTGCCGGCCCGTCCCCTGGAACGGGACGGCCCTCGCGGTCAGCGCCTCGATCGGGGCGCGGATCCTCGATCCGGGGCGGGACCGGGCGCCCGGCGCGGAGCTGTTCGCCGAGGCCGACGCCGCCCTCTACGCGGCCAAGGCCGCGGGCCGCAACGCGGTGCGGATCTTCGGCGAGGCCGAGATCCGCGCCGCCTCGGGCTGACGGCGGGCGCGCGGCGGCCTATCTGAGCGTCGGACGATCCCGCGACGCGGCGAGCCCATGCATTACGATTCCGAGACCCGCACCCTGCCGCACAACCCGCTGAAGGCGCTCGTGGCGCCGCGGCCGATCGGCTGGATCAGCGCCATGAG
This sequence comes from Methylobacterium segetis, assembly GCF_004348265.1. Classification (GTDB taxonomy): domain Bacteria; phylum Pseudomonadota; class Alphaproteobacteria; order Rhizobiales; family Beijerinckiaceae; genus Methylobacterium; species Methylobacterium segetis. The sequence continues at coordinate 43,250 of NZ_SMNT01000015.1, read as the reverse complement.
CCGCGAGGGCGCGCTCAACCTCGCGCCCTACTCGTTCTTCAACGCGGTGGCCGACGACATGGTGGCCTTCTCCTCCTCGGGCCGGAAGGACGCCATGACGTTCGCGGAGGAGGGGGGCGAGTTCGTCTGCAACCTCGCGAGCTTCGACCTGCGCGAGGCGGTCAACGCCACCTCGGCGCCGCTCCCCCGCGGCGAGAGCGAGTTCGCCTTCGCCGGGCTCGCCACCGCCCCGTCGCGCAAGGTGCGCCCGCCGCGGGTGGCGGCAGCACCCGCGGCGATCGAGTGCCGCTGGCTGCAGACCGTGCCGCTGGTGCCGCTCGGCGGGGGCGAGCCCGCGAACTTCCTGGTGATCGGGCAGGTCGTCTCGATCTACATCGACGACCGCTTCGTGGCGGAGGGCCGCGTCGACACCGGCGCCATGCGCCCGATCATGCGGGCCGGCTACTTCGACTATTTCACCGCGACACCCGAGACCCGCTTCGAGATGCGCCGGCCGAAGGGCGGGGGGTAGGGGACCCCGGCACGGCGCGCGGCGCCCCCTCTCCCGTTCGGGAGAGGGCCGGGGTGAGGGGTGCGGCTTCCCCGGACAACCCTGAACCCCTCACCCGGTCGGCTGGCGCCGACTCGACCTCTCCCGAACGGGAGAGGTGCGACCGAACCGGGACCTGTCTCCGTGCGCCGCATTCAATCTTCCTTTACCATGACGGCAACAGGATCAGGCTCCTAGGGGAGCGCGTTCCGGCTCCTTCGCGCCGCGCCCGCCAGACTTCCGGCGCGCCCCGATCGGGTCCTCATGTTCCTGTTCACCACCCCCCCGGCCAGCACCCGCGAGACCGCCCCGGCGCCCGCGACGGCTGCGCGGGGCGCCGGATCCGCCGAGGTCGTGGCGGCGATCCGCGACGGAGCGCAGAGCACCGGCGTCGGCTTCGACTACCTGCTCGCCACGGCCCAGCGGGAATCCGCCCTCGACCCCTCGGCCAAGGCCGGCACCTCGACGGCGACCGGGCTGTTCCAGTTCATCGAGCAGACCTGGCTCGGAGTGATGAAGAATGCGGGGCCCGGCCTCGGCCTCGGGACCTATGCCGACGCCATCACGGCCAAGTCCGACGGCACCTACACGGTGGCCGACGGGCAGGCGCGCCAGGCCATCCTCGACCTGCGGCGCGACCCGAAGGTCGCCGCCACGCTCGCCGGCGCGCTGACGCAGAAGAACCGCGAGGCGCTCGGCAGCGCGCTCGGCCGCGAGCCGACCTCGGGCGACCTCTACGCCGCCCACGTCCTCGGCGCCCGGGGCGCGGCGACGCTGATCGGCAACGCCCACACCTTCCCGGCGCGGGCCGCCGCCCTCGACCTGCCGGAGGCGGCCGCCGCCAACCGGGGCCTGTTCTACGACCGGACGGGCCGGGCGCGCAGTTCCTCCGAGCTCTACGCCGTGCTCGCCTCGGGGCCTGCCGCGGCCCAGGGCACCGCGGCGCAGGCCGCCGCGAAGGCGCCGGCCGCCAGCGACCTCACCGCCCTGCCGCAGGGGGCCACCGCCTACGCCTCCCTCGACGGCGGGGGCCTGCGCAGCCTGTTCCAGACCGACCGGCGCCAGGGCGCGATCTCGGAGGGCGTCGCCCGGCTCTGGCAGGAGCGGGCGGGGGGAGACCCGGAGCGCAAGGCCCCGACCTACTTCCCGCGCTCCGATGCGGGCGCCGACGCGATGATCGCGAACAACGCGGGCGGGTCCCGAGAGGTGATCGCATCGGTGCCCGCCGAGATCGCGATCACGGGCACGATCCCGGGGGCGATTCCCGGCGCGATCACCGTGCCGCTGCCGCCGCGCCGGCCGGCCGAATTCTCCGGCCCGGCTGCCGGCCAAGCCACTGCCCAAGCCGCCGCCAAGCCGCGGGCGAAGCCCCCCCTCGACCTCTCCCTGTTCATGATCCGGAGCGGCCCATGATGATCCGCCAGTTCCTGGCCTGGACGCAGCACGATTCCGCCGGCCGCCGGGCCGAGGCCGCCTCGGCGCTGGCCCGGGCCTACCTCTACGGCAATCTCGGCCCCGACGCGGCCTGGGAGGCCAAGACCGCGATCCTGGCCCTCCTCGACGACGCCTCCCCCCTGGTCCGCCGGGCGCTGGCCGAGGCCTGCGCCGCCTCGGCACGGGCGCCGCGCCCCCTCGTGGTGACGCTCGCCGCCGACCAGCCCGAGATCGCCGCCCTCGTCCTCGCCCGCTCGCCCATCCTCACCGACGCCGACCTCGTCGACGCCGCCGCCATGGGCTGCGAGGCGGTCCGCTGCGTCATCGCCGGCCGCCACCACCTCACCCACGCGGTGGCGGGGGCGCTGGCCGAGATCGGCGGCCCGGAGACGCTCGCCCGGCTCGCCGCCAACCCCACCGCCCGGATCACCACCGGCCGGCTGCTGCGCATGGTCGCCCGCCACGGCGACGACGCCACCCTCCGGGAGGCGCTGCTCGCCCGGGCCGACCTGCCGCTCGAGGTCCGCCACGCGGTGGCGGGGCGGCTCGCCGAGACGCTGTCCGGCTTCGTCACGGCCTGCGGCTGGCTCTCGCCGGAGCGGGGCGAGCGGATGACCCGGGAGGCCCGCGAGCGCGCGCTGCTCGAACTCTGCGCCGGCGCGGGCGCGGCGGCCCTCGCCCGCGTCGTCCAGCACCTGCGCGCCAGCGGCCAGCTCAATGCCGGTCTCGTCCTGCGCGCCGTCCTGTCCGGTCAGATGGCCTTCGCGGAGACCGCGCTCGCCGACCTCGCCGGGCTCGACCGGGCCCGCGTGGCGGGCCTCGTGCGCAGCGCCCGGGGCTATGGCGGCCTCCATCTCCGGGCCGGGCTGCCGGAGGCCCTGCTGCCCGCCTTCTCCGCCGCCCTCTCGGCGTGGCGCGAGGCGGAGACGGGGGCGACCTCCCTGAGCGGGGCCGGCCTGTCCCGCCGCATGATCGAGCGGGCGCTGACCGCCTGCGAGGACATGCCCTTCTCCGAGATGCAGGCCGTCACGGCGCTGCTCGCCCGCTACGAGGCCGAGGCCGCCCGCGACGAGGCCCGCGCGGTCGCCCGCGCCATCGCCGAGCAGGCCGAGGCCCGCGAGGCGTCCCGCCTGGAAGCCGCCCGCGTCGAGGCGGAATGGCAGGAGGCCCAAGCCAGGGTGTCGGAAGCCAGGGTATCGGAAGCCGGTGTGTCGGAAACCAGGGCGACGCACGCCGAGGCGGTGGACCCCGCCGCCATCCCCCCGCTGCCCGAGCCGGCCCGCGTGTCGGCCGACACGATCGAGATCCGCGCCGCCGCCCTCGGGGCGGAGCCCATCGCGGCCGCGTCCGGGGACGACCTCAGTCCCGCCGAGGCGGCTTCGGCGGCCGCGCTGCCCGAGGCGGTCAGCGCCATCCTCGACGCCCTGCCCGACGCCATCCTGTCGAGCTTCCGCGAGGAGCAGGCCCGCACGGCGGAGGCCCGCGACCGCGAGACGGCCGAGGCCGCGGCGGAGGCCGTGCTGGAGACGATCCCCGCCGCCCTCATCGCGAGCTACCGCGAGGACCGCGCGCGGATGAAGCTCGCGGCCTGAGGGAGGCCCTCAGCCGAACTGCTCGCGCAGGATGCGCTCGTCGAGGCTGTGGCCGGGATCGTGCAGGAGGACGAGGTCGGTGGCCTGGTCGAGCCAAGTCTCCACCGTGCAGACCCGGCGGAACTCGGTGTGGTCGGCCACCGCCGCGACGGGACGGTGCTCGGCATCCAGCACCTCGACGCGGATGCGGGCGTAGTTCGGCAGGAGCGCCCCGCTCCAGCGCCGGGGGCGGAAGGCGGAGATCGGCGTCAGCGCCAGGAGCTGGGCGTCGAGGGGCAGGATCGGCCCGCCGACCGAGAGGTTGTAGGCGGTCGAGCCGGCCGGCGTCGCCACCAGCACCCCGTCGGCGATCAGCTCCGGCAGGCGCACCTGGCCGTCCACGGCGATCTTCAGCTTGGCCGTCTGGTGCGTCTGGCGCAACATCGAGACCTCGTTGATCGCCCGCGCCTGGTGGCTGCGCCCCTCGGTGTCCCGCGTCTCCATCAGGAGCGGATGGATCACGCTGCGCTCGGCCCGCTCCAGCCGCTCCAGGAGGCCGTCCTCCCGGAACTCGTTCATCAGGAAGCCGACCGTGCCCCGGTTCATGCCGTAGATCGGCTTGGCCGAATCCATGAAGCGGTGCAGCACCTGCAGGGTCAGGCCGTCGCCGCCGAGCGCCACCACGACGTCGGCATCCTCCGGCGTCACGTGGTCGTAGCGCCGCATCAGGGCCGCGGCGGCGGCCCGCGCATCGGGCGTGGGGCTCGCGACGAAGGCGATGCGGTGGAAACGCCGCGACATGCCGATCACCATTCGCCCGGTTGACGCAGGAGCCCGGCGCGCGCCTCATCGCGGCACCAATGCGGGAGAGCCATAGCATGGAGCGTGCGCACCTCGTCTACTCCACCTTCCCCGATGCCGAGACGGCGCTCCGGGTCGGCGAGGAGCTGGTGCGCGCCCGCCTCGCCGCCTGCGTGAACGTGATCCCGGGGATGCGCTCGGTCTACGCCTGGAAGGGCGCGGTGGAGCGGGGCGAGGAGGCCGTCGCCGTCCTGAAGACCCGCAGCGGCCTCCGGGACGCGTTGGCCGAGGCCCTGAAGGCGCGCCATCCCTACGAGACGCCGATCGTCCTGCATCTCGAGGTGGCGGAGGCCGATTCCGGGACGCTGGCCTGGATCCTCGGGGAGACCGGGCTGGCCGCGGGCTGAGCGCCTCAGGTCGGCGCGCCCCATTGCACGGGCACGAGTTCGTAGCCCTCGCCGCTCCTCGCGACGTGTCCCGTGGCCGGGAAGGGCGCGTGGTAGAAGGCGACCTGCACCCGGTCCGCGGCCGCGCGGTCGAGCAGGCGATGCCGGGTGGCGCGGGCCTGATCGGCATCCATGTCGAACACCGCCGACCAGTCGGGATGGCGCACGAACAGCGCCGGGTGGTTCGTCACGTCCGACATCAGCATCAGGCGGCCGGGGCCGGATTCGAGCAGGAAGACCGTGTGGCCCGGCGTGTGGCCCGGGGCGGGCAGGGCGGTGAGGCCGGGGCGGATCTCCTTGTCCCACGCGTACTGCGTCATCCGCGGGCCGCCGGGGCCGAAGATCCGGGTCACCGCCTGGACGTTCGGGCGCAGGCGCTCGGGCGCGCGGGCGGCCATGCCCTCGTCCATCCAGAAGGCCCATTCGGGCGTGGGCACCAGCACCTCGGCGTTGGGGTAGGTGAGGCTGCCGTCCTTGAGGCGCAGGCCGAGCACGTGGTCGAGGTGGAAGTGGCTCATCACCACGGTGTCGATCGAGGCCCGGTCGATCCCCGCCGCCGCGAGGCCCCGCAGCGTGCCCCCCGTCCCGGGCGGCCCGTTATCGGCAAATCCGGTGTCGACGAGGATGCGGTGGCCCCCGGCCTCGATCAGGAGCGTCGTGAAGGTGATGTCGAGCCGGTCCGGCGGCATGAAGGCCCGCGCCATCGCGGCCCGCACCGCCTCGACCGGCGCGTTGGGGATGAAGGTCGCATCGAGCGGGCGCGCGAGCGTGCCCTCGTGGAGCGCCGTCACCGTGGCCTCGCCGAGCTGGTAGCGATAGACGCCGGGGATCGTGCCGGCCTCCTGGGCGGGGGCGGCCGCGGGGGCGGCGCCCGCGCCGGAGCCGGCGAGGAGCAGGGGCGCGGCCCCCAGGACGGTGCGGCGGTCGATCGGCATGGCGCGGTCCTTCGGGCGTGCGGCAGCGGAGCCTGAGCTATCGCGGGCGGGCACGGGATCAAGGTCGGGGCAGGGACCGCCCCGGCGCGGGAGGCCGGCGCCGAAGGCTCACGGCGCGCCCCCGATCGTGTAGCGGCGCCCCTTCCAAGATGCCGCCCCGGCGCGCTCCCGCCGCAGGAGCACGTTCCACTGGATGGCGAGCGCGACCAGCACGGCGGCCGGGTGCAGCGGGATCGTCGCCATGGGCTCGTGCGCGATCAGCGTGATCGCCGCGCGGGTGGCGAGGGACACGACGAGGGCGGCGAGGGCGACGGCGAGCACCGTGCCGGGCACGAGGCCGACGAGGCCCGCCAGAACGAGGAGCCAGGGCAGCACCTGCCCGCCGAACAGGAGCAGGGTCCAGACGGGCAGGGCGCGGGGCGTCGCCATGCCCTCGTGCGCGTTCTTCGAGAAGCCGGCCCAGGCCTCCACGAAGCCCCGGTACATCCGGCAGGTGGCGAGCGCGTGGCCGGCTACGATATCGGTGCGGTGGCCGGCCCGCCGGAGCAGGCGGGGCAGCGTCACGCCGTCGTGCAGGCTCCAGCGGATGGCGCCGTGCCCGCCCGCCGACAGGTAGGCCGCGCGCGCGACGAGGACGAGCTGGCCGCAGGCCGCGCCGAGGGCGGGGCGGAGCGAGGCGCGCATCATCGCCACCGGGAGGTAGCCGACGAGCAGGAAGTTGATCATGGGCACGGTCAGCCGCTCGCCGAGGCTCTCCATGCGCTGGCGCGGCACGCCGCTGACGAGCGCCGAGCCCGTGGCCCGCGCCTGCGCGGCGAGCGCCGCCGCGGCGTCGGGCTCCAGGCGCACGTCGGCGTCGATGAAGAGGAGGTGCTCGCCCCGGGCCCGTTCGGCGAGGTGCGCGCAGGCGTGGTTCTTGCCGGTCCAGCCCTCGGGCAGGGCGGGAACGGGCAGGAGGCGCAGGCGCGGATCGCCCGCCGCGATGGCCTGCACCAGCGCGGCGGTGCCGTCGGTCGAGTGGTCGTCGCCGACGAGAACCTCGACGGGCACCTCCGTGCTCGCGAGCGCCGCCCGCACGGTCTGCTCGATATTGCCCTCCTCGTTGCGGGCGGGGATCAGGATCGAGACGAGACCAGTTCCCGCCTCGGGATCCGGCGTGCGCAGGAGGGTGAGGTTCGCCGCCGCGAGGGCTGCCGGGAGCAGCGCGAGGGCGAGGGCGACCAGAGCGAGCGCGAGCATCATGGGCGTTTCGCCTCGCCGGCCGCCCGGTGGGCCGCGTCGAAGCGGCGCCCGGCCATCAGCGCCCTGAGGCGGCGCCAGGAATCGTAGACGCCGCCGACGCCCTTGGCACCGGAGACGAGGCCGACGAAGCGCCCGGGCTCGCGGGCGATCACGTCGGCGCTCAGGCGGTCGAGGGTCGCGCCGAGATCGGCCTCGAGCCGGGCGAGGCGCGCGGGCCGAGGCAGGGCGAGGAGGTCGGCGGCCGGGATCGGCGTCCCGAAGGCCGCGAAGGCCTCGGCCCCCCGCTCCTCCCAGAAGGCGTATTCGAGGGCGAGCGGCAGGACGAGGGCGTCGGGCGCGATCTCGGGCAGGCGCGCCACGCCGGGACGGAGGCCGAGCGGCCGGGCCCGGACATCGGCGAAGCGCCCCTGCGCCGTGATCCACAGCATCCGCCCGGGCCGGCCGAGGATGGCCCGGGAGGCACGGAGGAATTGCGCGGCGCCGCGGCGCGAGTCGAGATCGACGCCGAAGGCGCCCATGCGGCGGAAGACGGCGTAGCGCTCCAGCGCATCCGCATCGAACGGGGCGTGGTGGATGCGCCCCGGGAAGAGGCGGGCGCCCAGCAGGATCAGGGTGACCGCGTCCCACCAAGCGGGATGGTTGCAGTAGACGACGATCGGGCCGGGATGCGCCGCGCCGTCCGGCCGCCCCCAGCGGGCAAGGCGGACGGCGTTGAGGTGACGGCGCAGGAACCGGTCGAAATACGCGACCATGAACCGCCACAGGAGCGGTGAGACCGGCCCCGGCTCGGGGACGCCGCGGCGCGCGGGCTTCCAGGACTCGTTCGACGCGTCGGGCACGCTCTCGCCTCGGGGCTTTCCGCCGCCCTCCGGGTCAACCGGCCGGGGGCGGGCGGGTTCACGGACGGCTCAGGCGGATTTCCGGACCTCGCCGCGGGCATCCGCGTCGTGCGCGTCGGCGGCGATCCAGCCCGACATCATCACCATGGGCATGCCCGGCCCCGGATGGGCCGCGCCGCCGGCGAGATAGAGGCCGCGCACCTGCCGCGAGCGGTTGCCGGGCTTGAAGGCGCCCATCACCCGGCCGTGGCTGGCGAGCCCGTAGATCGCGCCGTTCAGGACCTTGTAGCGCTCGTGGATGTCCTGGGGTGTGAGGTGGCGCTCGACCACGATCCGCTCCTCCAGGTCCGGCATGTGCGCGGTGCGTTTGAGCTTGTCGAGGATGGTGCGGCGGTAGGCCGGGAACATCTTCGACCAGTCGTGGTGCGGCCGCAGGTAGGGCGTGTGCACGAGGACGTAGAGCGCCTCGCCGCCGTCGGGCGCCACCGAGGGATCGGTGGAGGAGGGGGCCGCGAGGTAGGCGGTCGGGTCGGGGGCGGGCTCGCCCTTGTTGTAGATGAAGTCGAACTCCTCCTCGGGGTCGCGGGAGAAGACGAAATCGTGGTGGTTCAGGTGCTCGTAGCGCTTGTTCAGGCCGAGATAGAGCACCACGCCCGAGCAGGCGGGCTCGAAGCCCTTCTTCTCGTAGGATCGGCCGACCTCGCCGCCGACGAGTTCCCGGTAGGTGCGCACCGAATCCATGTTCGAGATCACGGCGTCGAAGGGGGCGTGGCCCTCCTCGGTGCGGAGGCCCGTGACGGCCCCGTTCTCGACGGCGAGCCCCGTCACCTCGGTGGCGGGCTTCAGCGTCGCGCCGAGCTCGCCCGCGAGCTTGGCCAGCGCCTCGGCCACCGCGCGGGTGCCGCCCATCGGGTACCAGACGCCTTCGGCCGTCTGCATGTGGGCGATGGCGCAGAGGACGGCCGGCGCACCGTAGGGCGAGGAGCCGACATATTGCACGAAATGGTCGAGCATCTGGGCGAGGCGCGCGTCCTTCACCTTGCCGCGGATGGTGCTCGCGACCGAGGCGTGCATGCGAAGGCTCAGAACGTCGCGCAGGGTGCCCGGGTTGAGGTTCGCCCGGAGGTTGATCGTGTCGAACAGGTCCTCCACCGGCTTCCAGAAGAAGAACCGGTTCGAGACGTCGTGCAGATGCTCGGAGATGCCGATGAAGCGCTTGTAGCCCTCGCCGGCGCCGGCGCCCGGCACGAAGCGGTCCATGTCGGCGGCCATCCGCTCGACGTCCTGCATCAGGTCGATGCGGGTGCCGTCGTCGAAGAAGCAGCGCCATTGCGGGTCGAGGCGGCGCAGGTCGAGATAGTCGTGCAGGTTGCGGCCGGCCTCGGCGAAGATGCGCTCCAGCACGCGGGGCACGGTGAGGATGGTCGGCCCCATGTCGAACCGGAACCCGCCCTCGTGCAGCACCGCGGCCTTGCCGCCGAGCCAGTCGTTCTTGTCGTAGAGGGTGACGCGGTGGCCGCGGGCGGCGCTCACGCAGGCGGCGGCGAGCCCGCCGAGACCCGAGCCGATGACGGCGACCGAGGAACCGGACTTCATGTCGTTGTCACTCCCCGGGACACGGCGTGGGCCGCGTCCCCGTTGCAAAGCTAGTCGGAGGGCGGGATCGGTCAACGCGGTGGCGGGTCGCGCACGTCCTCATGCGGCGGTCTTTCGCGAGACCAGCAGAAGTGCGAGCCCGAGCCCCGCCGCCGCCACCCCGCCCAGCACGCCCCAGGCCGGCAGGGCCGCGCGGGCGCCCTCGCCGAGGGCGCCCTGGTAGGCCTCGATCGCCCAGGCGTTCGGGGTGAACCAGCCGGCCTGCTGCAGCCAGGGCGGCATCAGGAAGCGGGGGACCATGCTGCCGCCGACCGCCGAGAGGAGGAGGACGCCGAAGGTCGCGGCGAGATGCGCCTGCTGGCGGGTCGCGGCGGCCGCGCAGGCGGCGAGGGCGAGGCCCGCCGCCATCGCCGAGACGAGGAGCGAGGTCAGCGTCCATTCGGGCCAGTGCGGGCCGATCTCGACGCCGTAGAGGAGGACGGCGGCGGCGAAGATCAGCCCCGCCTGCGCGAGGCCCTGGAGGGTCAGGAAGCCGAACTTGCCGAGCACGATCACGGGGAGCCCGCCGGGCGCGGCCGTCAGACGGTCGGCGAGTCCGGATTGGCGCTCCTCGACGAGGGTCATCGCCCCCTGCATCGCGGCAAAGAGCAGGAACACGGCGGTGATGGCGCCCGCGTAATAGGCGACGCGCTCGTTCGCCCGGCCCGAGGCCGTGCTCTGCCGCTCGACGAGAGTGGCGAAGGAGAACGGCTCCTTCCTCGCGCGCTGCTCGGCGAAGGCCTGATCGAGGAAGGCGCGCTCGTCCGCGCCGATCTTGCCCGTGCGCTCCACGTCCGCGACGATCCGGGAGAGCACGACGTCCGGCAGGGCGTCGTTCAGGACGCGCTGGAGCTGGCCGAGGGCGATCGGCGTCGCGAGGGCCTTCGACGGGTTCTCGACCAGCACCACGGGCTGCCCGGGCGAGGTGCCGCCGGAGGGGGGTGCGGCGAGGTCGCCGCGCAGCACCAGGGCGACGTCGACCGTGCCCCGGCGCACGGCGGCCACCGCCTCCCCGACGCTGGCGGCGGGCAAGCGCTCCACCCGCAGGCTCGGGTCGGCCGCGAGCGCGGCGACCAAGCGCTCGGTCGTCGCCGTATGGGCGAGGTCGGCGAGGCCGAGATGGATGCGGATGCGGTCGCCGATGGCGCCGGAGAAGATCGCGGCGAAGATCGTGAAGATCACGGTCGGCAGGACGAAGGCCATGACGAGCGCGGCGCGGTCGCGCAGCAGGCTCAGCGCCATGACGCGGAAGGCCGCGCCGATCATCGGGCGCCCCCCGCGATGCGGGACAGGCTCGCCGCAGGACCGGCCGCCGCAGGCGCCAGGGCCTCGCGGTAGAGCGCCTCGAGCCCGGGCGCCCGCACCCGCACCTCGCCGGCCGGCACGCCCTGGGCCCTCAGGCTGCCGAGGAGCGCGGCTCCGTCGAGTCCGGAGACGGTGCGCCCCGCCGCCCGCCAGACGAGCCCCGGGCCCCCCTCCGCGATCTCCGCCTCCACCGGGACGAAGCCTGCGCGCCGCAGCGCCGCCTCGGCGGCTCGATCGGGCGTGTGGTCGAGCGCCACCTCCTGCTCGGGCGGCCCGGAGCGGATCCGGGCCAGCATCGCGGCGAGCGCACCCTCCCGCACGATCCGGCCGCCCCCGACGAAGGCGACGCGGTCGGCGAGCCGCTCGGCCTCGCCGAAATCATGGGTGGCGATGAGGATGCCGGCGCCCTCGGCCCGTAGGCGCCCGAGGAGCGCGTGGATCGCGGCGCGGGCGGAGAGATCGACTCCCTGCGTCGGCTCGTCGAGGAGGATGAGGCGGGGCTCGCCGAGGAGGCTCGCCGCGATGTTGACCCGGCGCTGGTAGCCGCCGGAGAGCTGGCCGACCAGCCGGTGTGCCACCTCGATGGTGCCGGTCCTGTCGAGGGCGCGCGCCACGGAGGCGGCCCGCGCGCGACGGGGAAGGCCGATCAGTTCGGCGAAGACGCCGAGATTCTCGGCGACCGTCAGGCGGGGATAGAGCGCGATCTCCTGGGGCACCCAACCGATGGCGCGCCGGGCCGCGCCGCGGCGGAACGGGTCTGCGCCGCCGACGCGCACCCTCCCCGAATCGGGCGCGAGGCGCCCGGCCACGAGCCGCATCAGCGAGGATTTGCCGGCGCCGTTCGAGCCGAGCAGCGCCAGCGTCTCGCCGGCCCGAAGCGCGAGGTCGACGCTGTCGAGGATCTGCCGTCCGCCGAGGGCGAGCGTCGCGCCCGCGACCTCCACGAGGGGGGCGCCCCCCTCGGGACGCGGCTCGGGCGCCGGCATGGGGCGTCTCAGCGCGCGGGCAGGGCGCGCATGAGGCGCACCCGGAGCGCGAGGCCGGGCTCGCGCAGGGAGAAGGCGGCGCGGGCGAAGTCCGGGCGCACGTTTCGCCCCGCCTCGCCGGAGAAGCCGTAGGGCTCGAGCGGCAGGCCGAGGGGGGTCCGGTCGAGGCGGCCGTTGCCGTTCAGGTCCTGGAAGGCGGCGAGCGCGTAGGTGCCCGGCGGGACGTCGCGCAGCACGAGGCGCTGACGCGGGCCCGTTGCCCGCGCCGTCTCCCCGTCACGGCAGGCGGCCTCCGACAGGCCGCCCTGGCAGAGCGCGACGTAGACGGAACCGGAGCCCGCCTCGATCCCGTCGACCTCGACCTCGACGGTCGCGGCGCGGGCCGGCGTCGCGGCGGCGAGGCAGCCTGCGAGGAGGAGGGCTGCGCGGCTCACGTGGCCTCGCCGCCGGCCGCGAGCGGAGCCGTTTCCGGCAGTCCCGCCTCGCCGGTGGGCAGGCGGGCCCCGGCGAGTTCCTCGATGAGGAGGCGGGCGGAGATGCGCGCGCCCTCGTAGATCACGGGAAGCCCCGAGCCCGGATGGGTGCCGCCGCCGACGAGATAGAGGCTCGGCCCGAAGCGGTTGTGGGGCCGGAAGTAGAGCATCTGCATCAGGTCGTGGGCGAGGTTGAAGGTGGCACCCTCGTGGACCGCGAAATCGTCCCGCCAGCCGGTCGGGTCGACGATGCGCTCGTAGCGGATGCGCGATTCGAGATCGTCGAGGCCGAGGAGCTTCAGCCGCTCCAGCACCAGTTGCCGGTAGCGCGGCCGCACCGCCTCCCAGTCGATTCCCGCCTTCAGGTTCGGCACCGGCACCAGCACGTAGAGGGCGGTGTGCCCGGGGGGCGCCATGCCCCCGTCCGTGAATCCCGCGTGCTGGACGTAGATCGACGGCTCCAGCGGCAGGACGCCCTCCGAGACCTCGCGGATGTTGCGGGCATAGTCCTTGGCGAGCAGGATCGTGTGATGCCCGAGGCCCGCGGGCATCCGCCCCTCGATCCCGAGATAGAGCATGAAGGTCGAGCAGGAGAGGCGGGCCTTGGCGACCTTCGCGTCGCGCCAGCGCGGTCTGTGCGCCTCCGGCACCAGGGCCGGCACGGCGCGGGCGAAGTCGCCGTTGATGACCACCGCGTCGGCCCGCAGCGTCTCGCCCCCCGCCACGACGCCGCAGGCGCGCTTGCCCTCGAACAGGACCCGGTCGACGCCGGTGCCGAGGCGAATGTCGACGCCCATGCGGCGGGCGAGCCCCGCCATCGCCTCCGAGACCGCGCCGCAGCCGCCGACGGGGTGGTAGACCCCATGCTCGTACTCGAGGAAGGAGAGGATCGTGAACAGGCTCGGGCAGCGGAAGGGCGACATCCCGAGGTACTTGGTCTGGAACGAGAAGGCGAGGCGCACCCGCGGGTCGGCGAAGTAGCGCTGAAGGTCGCGGTCGACGCTCCGGCCGGGATGCAGGTAGGGGAGGGCCGCGAGCATGGCGGGCGAGGCCATGCTGCGGAAGCGGTGGAAGGCCTGCTCCAGGACCGGCTTGAAGAACTTCAGCTTGGTCCGGTTGTCGGCGAAGAAGCGGCGGACGTTCTTCGCGTCGTCCGGCGCGATCCGGGCGATCTCGGCCTCCAGCCGGTCCATGTCGGCGGTGGCGCGGATCTCGCCCGAGAGGCCGCCCTCGCCCTCGAAGGCGAGGTGGTATTGCGGGTCGAGGCGCTCGAGCCGGACATGGTCCTCCAGCCGCTCGCCGCAGGAGGCGAAGATGTCGGCGAGGATCTGGGGATAGAGGAAGAAGGTGGGGCCGATGTCGAAGCGGTAGCCGCCGGGCGCCTCGACGGTCCGGGTACGCCCGCCGACCGCCTCGTCCTTCTCGAAGAGCGTGACGTGGATCCCGGCGCGGGCCAGCAGAAGTGCTGTCGCCAGCCCACCGGGACCGGCACCGACGATGACCACCCGACGTCCGGACAAAGTCCGGAGGCCGTCCCGTGACTGCAGCAACGCTCGAACCTCCCGCCGGTGCGGATCCACGATCCTGCCCGGATCTCCGCCACCTGTGAACAGGCGCCACGCGCGGTTTCCGGCCAAGCTAGACTGTACAAGCTAGGAGAGCGGTGCGTTCGGGCAATTGTCACTCTTTGTCGCGCGCAACCTCTGCCGATGATGCGCGCAGGTGATGGAGCGCGATGGCCCCCGCGGTCGCGACGTTGAGCGAATCGAAGCCGGGAGCCATCGGGATGCGCACGCCGCGGGCCCGCGCGATGGTCTCGGCCGGCAGGCCCGGCCCCTCGGTCCCGAGGAGGAGGGCCCTGGGGAGGGCGGGCAGGTCCGAGAGAGCCTCCGCCCCGCCGGGCGAGAGGGCGAGCGGCGTCAGGCCGAGGCGTGCGGCCAGGGCGAGCCAGCCCTCGCCGGGTCCGAGCCGCGCGAAGGGCACGGTCAGCGCGGCGCCCGCCGAGACGCGGATCGCCTTGCGATAGAGCGGGTCGCAGGTCGCGGCATCGAGGAGCACCGCGTCGGCGCCGAAGGCGGCGGCGTTGCGGAACAGGCCGCCGACATTGTCGTGATTGGTCAGGCCGCAGAGCCCCAGCACCAGGGCCGGCGCCGGATCGGGCGGCACGAGACCGGCCGCGCACGGCTCCGCGCCGCGGAGTCCGACCGCGAGGACGCCGCGATGGATCGGGAAGCCCGTCACCGCGCTCATCACGGGCCGGGCGGCGAGGTAGACCGGGGGCGGGGCGGGGAGCCGCGCGGCGTGGGCGGCGAGCGCCTCGGCAAGGCCCGGCAGGCGCTCGGGCGCGAGCAGGATCGATTCGGCCTGGAACCGCGCCTGCCCCGAGAGCAGGAGGCGCAGGGTTACCTCGCCCTCGACGATGAAGCGGCCTGCGCGCCCGACGAGGTCGCGCTCGCGCATCGCCGCGTAGGGGGCGAGGCGCGGATCGCCGGGATCGTCGAGGGGGATTGTCTCGATCACGGCGCCCGGCTCGCTAGGCTCCGCCCCCCGCGCGACGCGGAACTCCGCGCCCGCACGCTGGCGGGACGCGGTGCGGCCGTCACGCCTCCGGCCGGCCGCCCATGCGGATGGCGAGCGGATCCGCCTCCTCCTTCTTCGGCACCTTCACCAGCGCCTCGCCGTCGAGCACCACCTCGCCCGCCACCGAGCAGGTGCAGGTGAGCCGCGCGCGGCGCCGCTCCGGCACGAGTTCGGCCACGGTCACGGTCACGTCGACGGTATCGCCGATGCGCACGGGCGCGCGGACATTGAGGGTCTGGCTGATGTAGACCGCGCCGGGGCCGGGCAGGCGGGTGCCGAGCACCGCCGAGATCAGGCCCGCCGTGTAGAGGCCGTGCGCGATGCGGGTGCCGAAGGGCGTGCGCGCGGCGAAGTGCTCGGAGAGGTGGATCGGGTTGCGGTCGCCGGTGATCTCGGCGAAGCCGACCACGTCGGAGGAGGCGATGACCTTGGTCAGCGTCTCGGAGAGCCCGACCTCCAGGTCCTCGAAATACAGAACGCGCAGCTCGGGCAACATCCTCGGCCTCCCGCTTGTCTCGTTGTCGCCGCGCGATACGGCGCAGGTCCGGTTGTCGCCTCGCACAGGCGCGCCACGGAATCCAGTATCGGACTTGCGAAAATTTCGGCCTCGACAGGGGGCCCGCGGCCGCGCCATGTGCAGCCCGAGCCGCCCGCAAGCCCGAAGCCTCCCGCGAACATCGTCTGCCCGTGACACCTGCCGTGCCATCTCCCGCCCCACCCTCCCTGCGCCCCGTCGTCGTTCGCGTCGCGGGGCTGAACCTCGCCTATTTCGGGGTCGAGATCGCGGTCGCCCTCGCGATCGGCTCGGTCGCGCTCATCGCCGACAGCCTCGATTTCCTGGAGGATGCGGCGCTCAACCTCCTCATCTTCGCCGGGCTCGGCTGGAGCCTGCGCAACCGGGCGCGGCTCGGCACCGTGATGGCCGGCATCCTGCTCGTGCCGGCCCTCGCCACGGCC
This sequence comes from Methylobacterium segetis, assembly GCF_004348265.1. Classification (GTDB taxonomy): domain Bacteria; phylum Pseudomonadota; class Alphaproteobacteria; order Rhizobiales; family Beijerinckiaceae; genus Methylobacterium; species Methylobacterium segetis. The sequence goes on along the minus strand of NZ_SMNT01000015.1, from coordinate 27,517 downwards.
TACGCGGCCTACGAGAAGTTCTCCGACCTCGCCCCTCCGGCGCCCCTGCCGCTGACGCTGACCGGCCTCGGAGCGCTCGCCGTCAACGTGACCTGCGCGATGATGCTCGCCCGCCACCGGCACGGGGCGGGCAGCCTGACGCGGGCGGCCTATCTCTCGGCGCGCAACGATGCGGCGGCGAACCTCGCGATCATCGCGGCGGGCCTCGTCACCGCCCTCTGGGCTTCCCCCTGGCCGGACCTCGCGGCGGCGGCCGGCATCGCCGTCCTCAATGCGGATTCCGCCCACGACATTCTCAAGGCGGCCCGGGCCGAGCGCCGCGCCGCTCGGGCCGCAGAGGCCTGAGACCCGTGCAAGCGACGATGCGCCTGTTCCCGATCTCCGACCTGCACCTCGAGCGCCGCCGGGCCGACCTGATCCCGCGGCCGAGCGCACCCTTCGACGTCCTCGTCTGCGCGGGCGATCTCTACGAGGGGCACCCGGAGCGCGGCCTCGCCGTGCTCTGCGACATCGCGGGCGGGCGGCCGATCGTGCTGGTGCCCGGCAATCACGAGCACTACGCGCCCACCGGCGATCCGCGCACGGCGCCGGACCTCCTCGCCGCCCTCGGCCGCGAGGTCGCGCGGCTGAACGAGGCCGGGGCCGACATCCGCCTGCTTCAGGGGGGCGCCGCCACCGAGATCGCGGGCGTGCGCTTCGTCGGCACGACGCTCTGGAGCGACTGGTCGCTCGCCGGGCGCTGGCTCCCCGAGGCGAGCCCGGACCGGCCGGCGGACCCGGTGGCCTTCGCGGCCGACCGCATGACAGACCCCGTCACCGGCTCGCGGGAATATCGCGGCTCGATCCGCAAGGCGGACGGCACGCCCTGGCAGCCCGCCGACGCGATGGCCGCGCACGCGGCGGAGCGGTCGGCGCTCCTCGCACAGCTGCGCGGGCGCCACGACGGCCCGACCGTCGCCGTCACCCACCACCCGGCGAGCCCGCTCGCGGCCGACGCCTACCGCGACGCGCCGGGCGTGCCCTGGTGGGTGCCGGCCTTCTACGCGACGACGGTGCTCGACGATCTTGCCGACGCGGAGCGGCCCGCGATCTGGATCTCGGGCCATTTCCACGCCGGGCACGACTTGCGGATCGGGCGCTGCCGCTGGCTGGCGAACCCGGTGGAGGACCGAAACTTCGATCCCGGCCTGATCGTAGAGGTGCCTTGAGGGCCGGGCGGCGCGCCCCATGATGGGAGGCAGCCCGCGCCCGGCGAGCCCGCACGGAGGAGAGGCCCCGCATGAACACCTTCATCGCTGTCGTCCTGGTCTGCGCGAGCGGCCTGCCCCAGGAATCCTGCACGGACGACAAGGCGGTCGAGGTGCGGAAGGTTCGGGTCGCCAACGAGCTCGGCTGCGCCAGCGGCTGGCAGGAGATCATCGCCCGCACCGACCTCAGCGAGGAGGTGGGCAAGACGACCTACCTCAAGACCGAGTGCCGGCGGGTGAAGGAGCCGGGCTGAACCCGGCTCAGTGATCGTACTTGATGTAGGCGAAGCGCTGGTCCGTGGGCGTGCCCTCGAGGGCGCCCCCCTCGGCGCCGGGCTGCCAGGCCACGACCTCCTCGATCTTGCGGGCGAGGGCGAAGTCCTTCTCGGTCACGCCCTTGGCGGCGTGGTTCATCAGCCGCACCTCGACCCAGGCGTAGGAGGCCGTGAGGTCGGGATGATGCCAGGCGGCTTCCGCCAAGTGGCCCACCGTGTTGATGACCATCAGCGTGCTCTTCCAGCTCGCGGTCTTGTAGGTCCGGCGGATCCAGCCGTCCTCGTAGCGCCAGTGCGGCAGCTCGGCCTTCAGCCGCTCGGCGATCACGTCATCGTCAAGAACACCTTCGCGCCGCTCGGTCATCGCCGCCTCCCCATCGTTGCCCGCGACTATCCCAACTCCGCGTGCCCAACTCCGCGCGAACCTGCGCCCGCAGGGCTGCCGGCGCAAGGGTGTCGCCACGGACGTCGCGGGAGGCGCCGCCGGGAGTGGCGCCCGCTGCGCCGGGAGCCCGGCTCCCGGGCCCTCGCGGCTCGGTCAAAAGCACTCAGGCGGCCCCTGTGGACGGGCGGTTCGCGAGGCCGTAAGGACTTGGACCAACAGGATTGCCGATCCGTTCCGCGGAGGCAGGTATTTCCGGCACGACACGGGGAGAAGGCGCCATGCTGTCTCGGCGCGCATTGCTCGCGACGGCGGCGCTCTGGCCCCTGCCCGCGATCCTCACAAGGCCGGCCCGCGCCGCGGGCGAGACCATCCGCATCGGGGTGCTGCCCTTCGGCACGGCCTCGTGGGAGGCCGCCATCATCAAGGATCGCGGCCTCGACGCGGCGAACGGCTTCACCCTGGAGACGGTCAAGCTCGCGGGAAACGACGCCGCGCGCATCGCCTTCCAGGGGCGCCAGCTCGACACGATCGTCGGCGACCTGATCTGGGCCGCGCGGCTGCGCAACGAGGGGCGCGGCGTCAAGTTCGTGCCCTACTCGACCACCGAGGGCGCGCTGATGGTCCCGCCCGACAGCCCGATCAAGGGCATCGCGGACCTCTCGGGCAAGCGCCTCGGCGTGGCGGGCGGCGCCCTCGACAAGAACTGGGTGCTGCTGCGCGCCCAGGCGCGCGAGGCGGGCAACCTCGACCTCGAGACCGCGTCCCAGCTCGCCTACGGCGCGCCGCCGCTCCTGATGCAGAAGCTCGAATCCCGCGAGCTGGACGCGGCGCTGCTCTACTGGACCTACTGCGCGCGGCTCGAAGCCAAGGGCTATCGCCGGCTGATCAGCGCCGACGACATCATGCGGGCCTTCGGCGCCAAGGGACCGGTGGCGCTGATCGGCTACCTGTTCGAGGGCGAGACGGTGCGGGCGAAGCTCGCCGCCGTCGAGGGCTTCGCCCGCGCCTCCGCCGCGGCCAAGGAGGTGCTCGCGAGCGATGCCGCCGCCTGGGCCCTGGTGCGGCCGCTGATGGCGGCGGAGGACGACGCGACCTTCGAGGCCCTCAAGCGCAACTTCCTGGCCGGCACGCCGCGCCGGCCGCTCGCGACCGAGCGCAGCGACGCCGAGACCATCTACGCGACGCTGGCACGCCTCGGCGGCGAGCGCCTCGTCGGCGATGCCAAGGCCCTGCCGCCGGACCTCTACCTCGACGGCGCCCGCAATGGGTGAGGGATCCGTGTCCGTCCGAGGCTGCCGCACCCGCTCTCTCCCGCGCGGGAGAGGGGGCTCGGCCCGTTCCTGACGAACCGCCTCATGGCCCTCGCCGCGCGCCTCGCCTCGCTGCTGATCCTGCTCGCCCTCTGGCAGCTCGCGGCGGCCCTCGCCGACGCGCGGACCCTGCCGGCGCCGAGCGCGGTCGCAGCCTTCGTCCTGCGCGAGATCCAGACCGGCGGCATGCTCTTCAACGTCGGCGTGACGCTGGCGCGGGTCGCCGTCTCCTTCGTGATCGCCATGAGCCTCGGGCTGGTGCTCGGCGTGCTGCTCGGCCGCTCGAAGCTCGCGGACCGCACCCTCGACACGCCGCTCCTCGTGGTGCTCAACACGCCGGCCCTCGTCATCACGGTGCTCGCCTATGTCTGGCTCGGGCTCACCGAGACCGCGGCGATCGTCGCGGTGGCGCTGAACAAGCTCCCGAACGTCGCCGTGATCATGCGGGAGGGGGCCCGCGGCCTCGATCCGGGCCTCGAGGAGATGGCCCGCACCTACCGGTTCGACCGGCGCACTTGGATCGCCCACGTGCTGGTGCCGCAACTCCAGCCCTTCGCGGTGGCGGCCGCGCGCTCCGGCATCTCGCTCGCGTGGAAGATCGTGCTCGTGGTCGAGCTGATCGGCCGGCCGAACGGGGTCGGCTTCGCGATCAACTACTATTTCCAGCTCTTCGACGTCACCGCGGTCATCGGCTACAGCCTCGTCTTCATGACGGTGATGCTCGCCATCGACACCCTCGTCCTGCAGCCCCTCGATGCGCATGTCCGACGCTGGCGCTGAGGCCACCGGCCCGGTCCTCGCCGCGCGGATCGCGCGCAAGGTCTATCGCTCCGCCCGCAACGAGCCGGTGGAGGCGGTGCGCGACCTCGCCTTCGCGATCGCGCCCGGCGAGGTGGTCTGCCTGATCGGCCCCTCGGGCGCGGGCAAGACCACCACCCTGCGCATCCTGCTCGGGCTCGACCGGGACTACGAGGGCGAGGTCAGGCCCGATCCCCGCAAGGATTCCGCCGGGATCGGCATGGTGTTCCAGGATCCCCGCCTCCTGCCGTGGCGGACGGTGGAGCAGAACGTCCGCCTCGCCCTGCCGCGGGAGCGGCGCGGGCGCGATCTCGACGCCCTGTTCGAGCATCTCGCCCTCACCCCCTGGCGCGGGCGCTACCCCGGAGCCCTGTCGCTCGGCATGCAGCGGCGGGTGGCGCTCGCCCGCGCGCTCGCCGACGATCCGCGCCTCCTCATCCTCGACGAGCCCTTCGTCTCCCTCGACGATGCGGCGGCCGCCTCCTTGCGCGGGCTCGTCGTCGACACGGTCGACCGGCTCGGCATGAGCGTGCTGATGGTCACGCACAACGTGGCGGAGGCGCTTGAGATCGCCGACCGGCTGCTCCTGCTCTCGCCGCGGCCCGCGAGCCTGATCGCCGCTGTGCCCCTCACGCTGCCCCGGCCGGAGCGCCGACGCGCCTTCGTCGAGGCGACGCGGCGCGATCTCGCCGCGCGCTATCCCGGTGTGATCGCGGATTGAGGTTTCTCAGTTCGCCCTGGCGTCGACGTCGAGCTTGTCGAGCACCGCGCCGGGGGAACCGGCCGTGCTGAAATCGGCCACCCCCACGCCCGTGCCGTCCTTCGCCTTGGCGGTCACCGAGAGACGGCCGGGCTTCGTCACGAACTGGCCCATCGCGGCACCGATCGCCTTGGCGGCCGGCGAGTTGCCGAGGATGACGGGCACGCCGAGCACGCTGGCGGTCACGTATTCCTGGCGCAGCTCGTCGGGCTTGAGGCTCAGCACCTTCGACTGGGCGTTGATGAAGCGCTCGAACAGGCCCGTATTCTCGATCGTGAGATCGAGCGCCTTGGCGGTGGCGGAGAGCATGGCGAGGCCCGAGACGCCCGCGTCCGGATCGAAGATCTCCGGCCCGATCCCGCCGAGCGTGCCCGTGAGGCGCAGCGTGCCCATGTCCTTGCCCGAGACCGAGACCTCGCGCACGGAGAGCTCCCGCCGACCCTCGTCCCAGGCCGTATCGGCGACGACGTTGAGGTCGAGATCCTGGTAGCCGTAGGCCGTGAGCGAGCCGAGCCCGGGCACGCCGGCCACCGTCGAGGCCGGAAGCGTCAGGCCGGTCAGGCTGAGGCGGCTCGCGGTCGGCACCCCGTCCCGTGGCGGCCCGAAGGTGATGGCGGCGTTGCGCAGGCCCACGTGGAGCGGCGTCTCGGCCGGTGCGGACTTGACCGTCGGGGGCTTCGCTCCGAGCGCTTGGCGCGCCGCGTTCTCGAAGGGATCGCCCGCGGAATCGCGGGCCGGCGCCTTGGGGGCGGGAGCGGGTGCGGCCTTGCCGGCCTCGGGGGGCAGGTCGAGGCTGATGTCCTGCATCGCGAGCGTGCCGATCACCGGGGTGAGGCGGCGCAAGGCGTCGTCCGTGGCCTCGGCCTTCGGGTCCGAGAGACGGCGCAGGGCCTCGACCGTCGGCGCCAGAGAGAAGCCGGTGAGGGTGAGCTTGCCGACGCGCGAGCGCACGCCCTTCTGCGCGAAGGCGAGGTCCTCGAGGTTCATCCCCGCCTCGGGACCCTGGCCCGCATAGGCCATGCGGCCGATCTCGAGGAGGAGGGGCTCCGCAGACTTGCTCTCGCTGATGCTGAGCCCGCGCGCCTCCAAGCCGCCGACCGAGACGGCCTCGACGAGGTCGGCGGCCGCCGCCGTGACCCTGGCGCGGTCCGCCGGGCTCGCCTTGTCGAGGTCGAGCCCCGCGAAGGCGTCGAGGGCGCCGGTCCAGCCGCCGGGAATCTGGCGGCCGCCGAGGTCGCGCCCCTCGACGCGGGCGAGCTTCACGGTGGTGCCGCGATCGTCGGTGTAGACCACGTCGGCGATAGAGACGGACGCGTAGACCCGCTGCACCGGCCCCTTGCCGTCGCCCGCGACGGCGTAGAGCCGGGCCAGGGCGGCGAGGTCGATGTCGGTGGCACCGATGCGGCCGTAGGTGCCCGAGCCCGTCTCGGGGCCGCCCGCGACCGTCACGGCTGCGCCGGCCGCCGAGAGTTCGGCCGCCTTGCCCGCCCGCACGTCGCGGGCCGCGACGTCGCGGTAGACAACGGTCTGGCGCGAGGCCCCGGGCCCCGCATGGACCGAGCGCAATTCCGGTATCGTCAGGCTCGCCGCATCGAGGCGGGCGAGGCGCGTGGCCCAGGGCTCGGGCGAATCGGCCTTCAGGATCGCCAGGAGATCGTCCTTCGAGAGCCGGGTGCCGCTCACCGTGATGCGCGGCATCGTCAGCACCGTGGACCCGAACGGCAGGACGACGTCCTGCAGCGTCACGTCCTGGACGGCGGAGGCGGCCTCCTGCGCCCATGCCGCCTGCGGGACGACGAGCGGCGCGGGGGAGAGGAGGGCGAGGGCGCAGACGGAGGCGCGGGCGGCCCGGCCGAGGCGGGCGCGGCCTGTCACGTGGGTCATGGGCTTGTCCGGATCGCTGACGGAGGCGCGGGTCTCAAGGCTTGTGGAAAACGTCGAGGCGCATCCGTGCCGCAGAATGCCGGGCGAGGCACTCGGGGCCCGACGCCGCGCCCGCTGCGGACGGATGGCCCGCCGTCACCTGTCGTTCCGGCGCAACGACGATCAGAGCGAGAAGGAGGTGCCGCAGCCGCAGGAGGCGGTCGCCTGCGGATTCTCGATCTTGAAGGACTGGCCGATCAGATCGTTGACGAAGTCGATGGTCGAGCCCGCCATGTACTCGAGCGACACCGCATCGACGAGCACGGTCGCGCCGTCCCGCTCGATCACGATGTCATCGGTCTCTCGGCCCTGGGCCACGTCGAAGGCGTAGGAGAAGCCGGAGCAGCCGCCGCCATTCACGCTGATGCGCAGCGACGAGCCGGGAGGCTCGGCGCCCATGATCTCGTTGATGCGCTTGGCGGCGCGGGGCGTCAGGGTGATCTCGGCCATGGTTGCTCGCGAATCTCGTGGCGACGCCCGGACGTCTCGGCCCGGATCGCCTGGGGACACGGGCGGCAGCGGATTGCCAGACGGGCGCCCGGCCACAAGATATGGGCATGATCCCGTCGCCGCAACGCGGCCGGCCGGATCCCGGATGTTTGAGGAGCGGCCTTGCGGCAGAACGGAGAGCGCTGGCGCGCGCCCTACGCCACGGACCCGGCCGCGTGCCGGGGCCGCCTGATCGCGGAAGCCGCCTCGCCGACCCGCAGCGATTTCCAGCGCGACCGGGACCGCATCGTCCACTCCACCGCCTTCCGGCGCCTGAAGCACAAGACGCAGGTCTTCGTGCACCACGAGGGCGACCATTACCGCACCCGGCTCACGCACACCCTGGAGGTGAGCCAGATCGCCCGGGCTCTCGCCCGCGCGCTCGGCCTCGACGAGGATCTGGCGGAGGCTTTGGCCCTCTCGCACGACCTCGGCCACACCTGCTTCGGCCACACGGGCGAGGACGCCCTCGACGCCTGCATGGCCGAGCACGGCGGCTTCGATCACAATGCCCAGGCCCTGCGCATCGTGACGCGGCTGGAGCGGCGCTACGCGGGCTTCGACGGCCTGAACCTCGCCTGGGAGACGCTGGAGGGCCTCGTCAAGCACAACGGCCCGCTGCTGACTCCGGACGGCCGCCCGACCCCGCGCTACGCCGCCGCCGGCATCCCGGCCGCGATCCTCGAGTACAATTCCGTCAACGACCTGGAGCTGTCGCGCTTCGCCGGGCCGGAAGCGCAGGGCGCCGCGCTGGCCGACGACATCGCCTACGACAGCCACGACCTCGACGACGGCCTTCGCGCCGGCCTGTTCGACCTCGCCGACCTCGCCGAGGTGCCCTTCCTGAAGGGTCTTCTCGACGAGATCGAGCGCTTGCACCCGGGGCTCGAAACCTCGCGGCGCGTGCACGAACTCGCCCGCCGCGTCATCACGCGCTTCGTCGAGGACGTCATCGCGGAGAGCGGACGCCGCCTGGAGGCCCTCGCCCCCGCGAGCGTCGCCGACATCCGGGGCGCGGGCGCGTCCGTCATCGCCTTCTCGGAGCCGATCGCCGAGGCCGACGCCGCCATCAAGCGCTTCCTCTACGCGCGCATGTACCGGCATCCCGGCGTGATGGCGGTACGCGCCCGCGCCGCGCAGATCGTCGCCGACCTGTTCGCGGCCTTCTGCGCCGACCCCGCCCGCATGCCCGAGGAGTGGAGCGCGGGTCTCGCGGGAGCGGAGGAGGGGCGGGTGCGCCGCCGGATCGCCGACTACATCGCCGGCATGACCGACACCTACGCGGTGCTCGCCCACCGGAAGCTCTTCCCGGAAACGCCGGACCTGCACTGGAGCCCGGAGAGCCTCGGCCTGCCGCTGGCGGAGCCGTGAGGATGGGCGAGCCCGCACGCCCCGCGCCCGAGACCCGGGACGCCTATCGCCGCCGGATCGCCCTCGGAACGCGCTGGGGCGACAACGACGTCTACGGGCACGTCAACAATGTCGTCTATTACGCCTTCTTCGACACGGCGGTGAACGGCTGCCTGATCGAGGCCGGCGTGCTCGACATCGCGAACAGCCCCGTCATCGGCCTCGTGGTCGAGACGGGCTGCCGCTACTTCTCGGGCGTCGCCTTCCCCGACCGGATCACGGCGGGCCTGCGGGTCGCCCATCTCGGCCGCTCCAGCGTGCGCTACGAGATCGCGCTCTTCCGCGAGGACGAGGAGCGCGCCTCGGCGCAGGGACATTTCGTGCACGTCTACGTTGATCGCGAGACCCGCCGGCCGGTGCCGCTGCCGGATGGGATGCGGGCGGAACTCGCGGGGTGGATGTGAGCCCCCGTCCGTGACACCACCCGCCCCCCTTGCTATGCGGCCGGCCTGAACCTTCGGCCGCGGCGTCCCCGACACCGCGGCCGCGCGAGCGGGCGTTTCGAGACATGAACATCTTTGCGATCTTCGAGGCGCGGGTGCGCGAGGCCCTCGAGAGCCTCACCCGCGCCGGGCAGCTCCCGGCGGGTCTCGACCTCTCGCGCGTCGTCGTCGAGCCGCCGCGGGACCCGAGCCACGGCGACCTCGCCACCAACGCCGCCCTCGTGCTCGCCAAGGAGGCGCGGACGAACCCGAAGGCGCTCGGCGAGGCGCTGGCGGCCGAGCTACGCTCGGATCCGCGCGTCGTCGAGGCCGGGGTGGCGGGCCCCGGCTTCATCAACCTGCGCCTCGACCCGTCCGTCTTCCACGACGTGGTGCGGTCCGTGCTGGCCGCCCCGGAGAGGTACGTGCGCGCCGAGTTGCCGGGCGGCAAGGTCAACATCGAGTACGTCTCGGCCAACCCCACCGGACCGATGCATGTCGGGCACGGTCGCGGCGCGGTGTTCGGCGACGCGCTCGCGAACCTCCTCGTGGCGGCCGGCCGCGACGTCACGCGCGAGTACTACATCAACGACGCAGGCGCGCAGGTCGACGTGCTCGCCCGCTCCGCCTTCCTGCGCTACCGCGAGGCGCTCGGCGAGGAGGTGGGCCCGGTGCCCGAAGGGCTCTACCCGGGCGACTACCTCAAGCCTGTCGGCGCGGCGCTCGCGCGCGAGCACGGACGCGCACTGCTCAGCAAGCCCGAGGCGGAATGGCTGCCCCTCGTCCGCGAGACCGCGATCGCCATGATGATGGACATGATCCGGGCGGACCTCGCCGCGATCGGCATCCACCACGACGTGTTCTTCTCCGAGCGGACGCTTCACGGCGAGGGGGCGGGGTCGGTCTCGGCGCTGCTCGCCGACCTGCGCGCCCGCGGCCTCGTCTACGAGGGCCGCCTGCCGCCGCCGAAGGGGCAGGTGCCGGAGGATTGGGAGGACCGGGAGCAGACCCTGTTCCGCACCCGGGAGTTCGGCGACGACACCGACCGGCCGCTCCTCAAGTCGGACGGCTCCTTCACCTACTTCGCCTCCGACATCGCCTATCACCGGGACAAGTTCCTGCGCGGCGCCACCGACATGATCGACGTGCTCGGCGCCGACCACGGCGGCTACGTCAAGCGCATGCAGGCGGCGGTGACGGCGGTCACGGGCGGGGAGGCGAGCCTCGACGTGAAGCTCTGCCAGCTGGTGCGGCTGCTGCGGGCGGGCGAGCCCGTGAAGATGTCCAAGCGGGCGGGCGAGTTCATCACCCTGCGGGAGGTGATCGACGAGGTCGGGCGCGACGCGATCCGCTTCATGATGCTCTACCGCAAGAACGACGCGACGCTCGATTTCGACCTCGCCAAGGTCGTGGAGCAATCCAAGGACAATCCCGTTTTCTACGTGCAGTACGCCCATGCCCGCTGCCACTCGGTTTTCCGGCAGGCGCGCGAGGCGATGCCGGACGAGGATCTGTCGGCGCAAGCCCTTGCGCAGGCGGATCTTTCGATCCTTGCCGATGCCGGGGAGGGGGAGATGATGCGCCTCGTCGCGCAAGTTCCGCGGGTGCTCGAATCAGCCGCCATGGCCCACGAGCCGCACCGGATCGCCTTCCATCTCTACGAAGTCGCAAGTTCGCTTCATAGTTTCTGGAACAAGGGCAAAGACTTGCCGCAATTACGGTTTGTTAATCCAACCGACCGAAAGTCCACACGGGCGAGGTTGGCCCTCGTCGAGGCCGTCCGAGGCGTTCTCGCCTCCGGTCTCGCCATCCTGGGTGTCACCGCGCCGAGCGAAATGCGGTGAGGTGAGTCGGCGTTAGATGAGGATGCTGCCATGACCAACGCATCGCGGGCGCAGATCGATTTCGAGGCCTTCGCGCGCGACCTGCAGCACCCTCAGCCGAGTCACCCGCGCCCGACGGCGGTTCCGGGTGGCGGCCGGGCCGAGCCGCGGATCGAATCGCGACCTGAGACGAAGTCCGACCCGCTGGCCGAGCTTGCCCGCATCGTGGGCCAGGACGACCCCTTCCGGGCGCTGTTGGAGGCTCGCGACGGCCGCCGCGGCGGCGAGAGCGTGCCGGCCCGGCGCGTCGAGCCGAGCTTCGTCACGGAGCAGGTGCCGGCCCATCAGGCCTCCGCCCATTCCGCGGCGGCGCAAGGAACGAGCCCAGCCGACGCCTTCGACCAGTACCTTGCCACCGTCGACCGCGAATACCCGGCCGGGCCCGGCTACGACGGGCACGAGACGGATGTTTCGGGAATGGAGGCCCAGGCCGCCTATGGCGGACGCGCCCTGAAGCGGGCCCCGCGGCGGCGGCGCCTCGTCTCGGTCGGCGCCGGCATCGCGGTCGTCGCGATCTCGGTCACGGGTGCGCTGACGTGGCGCAGCCTGCATTCCGGCCGGATCGGCGGCGGCGTGCCCCTCATCCAGGCCGACACGGCCCCCCTCAAGATCGCGCCGAAGACCGCGGACGGCGTCGAGATCCCGGACCAGAACAAGCAGATCTACGAGCCCAAGGCCAAGGACGGCCAGATCCGCATCGTCAACCGCGAGGAGCAGCCCCTCGACGTGGCCCAGGCCGCGCGGGCGGCGCAGGGCGCTTCCGGTCTCTCGCAGGGCGGGCAGGGCACGAGCGAGTCCGGCACGACCCCGGGCGGCCTCACGGACGCCTTCGGGGAGCCGCGCCGCGTCCGCACGGTCTCGGTCAAGCCGGACACGCCGCCCCCGCCGCCCGCCCAGCGCGAGGCGGCCGCGGCCGAGACGGCGACACCCTCCGTAATCCCGACCATGACCCTGCCGGGCTCCGAGGAAGCGGCCCCCGCCAGGCCGCGTCCCTCCCGTCAGGCGTCCGCGCTGCCGACGCCGGCCCCCACGCCCACCGCACCGCCCCCGGCGGCCGAGAGCACGCCCGTCGTGGCGGCGCCCGCGCCGACGCGACCCAAGGCGCCCCAGCGGGTCGCCTCGGTGGCTCCGGAGACGGCGGCTCCCGTCGAGGCTCCGACCACGACGGCGGCCACCACCGCCGCTCCCGTCGGCGGATTCTCGGTGCAGCTCGGGGTGCGCACCAGCGCCGCCGAGGCGCAAACCGCCTTCCGGCAGATGCAGGGCAAGTACGCCCAGCTTGCCGGCCAGCCCGAACTGATCCGGCAGGCCGAGGTGAACGGCAAGACGATCTGGCGCGTGCGCGTCGGGCCGCTCGGCAAGAACGAGGCGACGAGCCTCTGCAGCCAGCTGCAGGCCGCAGGCGGCCAGTGCTTCGTCGCCAAGAACTGAGAGCGGGCTGAGCGGGCCCGGCACTCTGCCGGGTCCGAGCCACATCGTCCGGTACGCGTCCGATACCCGGATGCAACAGTGGGGTGCCGCTCGCCCGGAACCCCGCCGGTCTCCCCGATTTCGCCTTGTCGCGGGCCGAGAGCCCGCCCGACGCTGATCCCGCGATTCGCCGCAGAGCCCTCCGCGAGCCTGAAACCCGATGACCTCCCGTGCACTCATCCTCGGCTGCGCCGGCCGGACCCTCGCTCCGGAGGAAGCCGATTTCTTCCGGGCGGTCCGGCCCTGGGGCTTCATCCTGTTCAAGCGCAACATCGGCACGCCCGACGAGGTGCGGGCCCTGACCGGGGCGCTGCGCGCGGCCGTCGAGCGGGAGGACGCACCCATCCTGATCGATCAGGAGGGGGGGCGCGTGCAACGGATGGGCCCGCCCCACTGGCCCGCCTACCCGGCCGGGCGGCGCTTCGGCCGCCTCGACGGTTCGGCCGCGGCCATGGCTCGGCTCGGCGCGCGCCTGATGGCGCACGATCTTGCCAGCGTCGGCATCAACGTCGATTGCGCCCCGGTGCTCGACGTGCCGGTGGAGGGCAGCCACGACATCATCGGCGACCGCGCCTACGGCACGAGCCCGTCCGCCGTCGCCGAGATCGGCCGGGCGGTCGCCGAGGGCCTGATGGCGGGCGGCGTGCTGCCGGTGATGAAGCACATCCCCGGCCACGGCCGCGCCGCCTGCGACAGCCACCATGGGCTGCCCGTCGTCGGAGCCTCCCGCGACAGCCTCGCCGCCCAGGATTTCCAGCCCTTCCGCACGCTCGCCGACCTGCCGCTCGCCATGAGCGCGCACGTCGTCTTCACGGCGCTCGATCCCGAACGGCCCGCGACGCAATCGCCGATCGTGGTGCGCGAGATCATCCGCGGCGCGATCGGCTTCGACGGCCTGCTGATGACCGACGATCTCTCGATGCACGCGCTGACCGGCCCGTTCCGGACCCGCGCCGAGGCTGCCTTCGCGGCCGGCATCGACGTCGCCCTCCACTGCAACGGCGACCAGGCGGAGATGGAGGCCGTGGCCGAAGGGTCGCCCGAGCTCTCCGGGGACGCCCTGCGCCGGGCCGAGGCCGCGCTTGCCCGGCTGCGGCCCGAGAGCGACGGCTTCGACGTCCGCGAGGCCCGGGCCCGCTTCGAGGCGGGACTCTCCGCCGCGGCCTGAGCCTGCGCATCCGGCCTCTTGGACGGAAGGCCGCGGACGCCTTGTGTTCGCGGGGTGCGATCCTTAGTTTCGCGCCAACCCGACCACGTAGGACGGCGTCGCCCGGCAGCGGCTCGCGGCGCAGGAGGTTGCCATGGGCAGCATGAGTATCTGGCACTGGATCATCGTCGCCGCGATCGTGATGCTGCTGTTCGGCCGCGGCAAGATCTCGGACCTGATGGGCGACGTCGCCAAGGGCATCAAGGCGTTCAAGAAGGGCATGGCGGACGACGAGGCGCCGCCCCAGGGCACGCCGGCCCAGGCTCCGCCGGTCTCCGCGAACGAACCCGTCCGCACGATTCCGCACGCCGGCCAGCCCGCGAGCGAGCCGAGCCCCGGCACGGCGATCCCGGCGAGCCACCTGCCCGCCCGCGACAAGACCGTCTGAGGGTGTTGCCCGGAGCGGCTGGCACGCAAGCCGCGTTGGTGTAAGGGCTCTTCCCGCGCCTCGCCGGGTCCCGTCCGCCCTGCCCGGGACTGTACGGCTCGCGGGAGCCCAGGAACGTCGACGACATGCTGGACATGAGTTGGGGCGAGGTGATGCTGATCGGCGGCGTCGCCCTCATCGTGATCGGGCCGAAGGACCTGCCGAAGGCCTTGCGCACCGTCGGGCAGATCACGGGCAAGCTGCGCCGCATGGCCGGCGAGTTCCAGATGCAGTTCAACGAGGCGATCCGCGAGGCCGAGCTCGACGAGGTGCGCCGCGAGGTCGATGGGATCAAGCGCACGGTCGGGTCCGGCACGCAGGGCTTCAACCCGGTCCAGACGATCCGCGACGAGCTCAAAGGTGCGATCGAGGCCCGCGAGGGACGCACTGCACCGCAGCCCGGTTCGGGCACCCTCGCTGAGGCGACCGCGCAATTGCGGGCGGAGACGGGATATGGCGGCCAGGGGGGCAGCTACGACGTGCCGCGTCCTCCGCTGCCGGACGCCTCGGCCGTCGATCCGATCGCTTCCGATCAACCCGCCAGACCGCCGGGCGCCTGAGCCATGATCAACGAGGCGGATGAGGCCGAGATCGAGGCCTCGCGGGCCCCGCTCATCGAGCACCTGATCGAGCTGCGCTCGCGGCTGATCAAGTCGCTCGTCGCGTTCGTGGTGATGTTCTTCGGGTGCTTCTTCTTCGCGAAGGACATCTACAACATCCTCGTCCACCCCTACGTCTCGGTGGTCGGCGCGGAGAACGCGAAGCTCATCGCGACGCACTTCCTCGAGCAGGTCTTCACCAACATCAAGCTCTCGGTGTTCGGGGCGGCCTTCCTCGCCTTCCCGGTGATCGCGACGCAGATCTACGCCTTCGTGGCGCCCGGCCTCTACCGCAACGAGCGCAAGGCCTTCCTGCCCTACCTCGTCGCGACGCCGATCTTCTTCGTTCTCGGCGCGCTGGTGGTGTTCTTCCTCGCCATGCCGCTGCTCATCAAGTTCTCGGTGAGCCTGCAGCAGGTCGGCGTGGCGGGCGAGCCGACGATCGCGCTCCTGCCGAAGGTCGACGAGTACCTCTCGCTGATCATGACCCTGATCTTCGCCTTCGGCATCGCCTTCCAGCTGCCCGTGATCCTGACGCTGCTCGGCCAGATCGGCGTAATCGACTCGGCCTTCCTGAGGGAGAAGCGCCGCTACGCCATCGTCCTCGTCTTCGTGGCTGCGGCGATCCTGACCCCGCCCGACGTGATCTCGCAGCTCTCCCTCGCGATCCCGATGCTGCTGCTCTACGAGGCCTCGGTCCTGTCGGTCTCCCGCATGGAGAAGCTGCGCGCGGCGCGCCGCATCGCCGAGGGGCTGGAGCCTTAGGGCGCATCCCGGTCGGCCTTCCGCTCGGCGGCAGGCCCGGTTCGTCGATGCGCCTCCGGCCTTGTCCCGCGGGGAGCGATGCTGCAAAGCGTCTGCGCCCAGGATCAGAGCCGTCCCATGCACGACATCCGCGCCATCCGCGAGAACCCGTCCGCGTTCGATCACGACCTGCAGCGGCGCGGGCTCCCGCCCCTCTCCGCCGAGTTGATCGCGCTCGACGAGGCCCGCCGCGGCGCCGTCTCGGCGGCGCAGGGAAACCAGGAGCGGCGCAATGCGCTCGCCAAGGAGATCGGCGCGTCCAAGAAGGCGCGGGACGAGGCGCGGGCGCAGGAGCTGATGGCGGAGGTCGCCCGGCTCAAGGAGGAGGCGCCTGCCCTCGACGCGGCGCAAGCGCAGGCCGCCACGGCGCTCGACGAGCGCCTCGCCGCGATCCCGAACCGGCCGAAGGCGGATGTTCCGGAGGGGGCGGACGAGCACGGCAACGTCGAGTACAGCCGCTTCGAGCCGACCCATCCCTGGCTGGAGACGGGCCGTCAGCATTTCGAGATCGGCGAGGCCGCCGGGCTGATGGATTTCGAGGCGGCCGCCAGACTCTCCGGCTCCCGTTTCGTGGTGCTTAAGGGTCAACTCGCGCGGCTGGAACGCGCCCTCGGCCAGTTCATGCTGAACCTGCACACGGAGGAGCACGGCTACACCGAGGTGGCGCCACCGATCCTCGTGCGCGACGAGGCGATGTTCGGCACGGCGCAATTGCCGAAATTCCGGGACGACCAATTCGCGGCGGGCGACGGCTACTGGCTGATTCCCACGGCGGAAGTCCCCCTGACCAACCTCGTGCGCGAGAGCATCCTGTCCGAGGACGAGTTGCCGCTGCGCTTCACCGCCCTCACGCCCTGCTTCCGGGCGGAGGCCGGTGCGGCGGGGCGCGACACCCGCGGCATGCTGCGCCAGCACCAGTTCAACAAGGTCGAGCTCGTCTCGATCACGGCACCCGAAAAGTCGGCCGAAGAGCACGAGCGCATGCTCGCCTGCGCCGAGGCCGTGCTGAAGGCGCTCGAACTGCCCTTCCGGGTCATGACCCTGTGCACGGGCGACATGGGATTTGCATCGCAGAAGACCTACGACATCGAGGTCTGGATGCCCGGCCAGGAAACCTACCGCGAGATCTCCTCCTGCTCCGTCTGCGGCGAATTCCAGGCGCGGCGGATGAACGCGCGCTATCGCCCGAAGGACGGCAAGCCCGTTTATCTCCACACCCTGAACGGCTCGGGCGTCGCGGTCGGCCGCGCCCTCATCGCCGTCATGGAGAATTACCAGAACCCGGACGGCAGCGTCACGATCCCGTCCGCGCTCCAGCCCTATATGGGCGGCCTCAACCGGATCGAGGGACCGAAGATCTGATGCGCATTCTCGTCACGAACGACGACGGCATCCACGCGCCGGGGCTGGAGACGCTGGAGACCATCGCCCGCCACCTCTCCGACGACGTCTGGGTGGTGGCGCCGGAGACCGACCAGTCCGGCGTCTCGCACTCGCTCTCGCTCAACGATCCCCTGCGCCTGCGCCAGGTCTCCGAGAAGCGCTTCGCCGTGAAGGGCACGCCGTCCGACTGCGTGATCATGGGCGTGCGTCACATCCTGCAGGAGCGGGGGCCCGACCTCGTCCTCTCGGGCGTCAACCGGGGCCAGAACGTCGCGGAGGACGTGACCTATTCGGGCACGATCGCGGGCGCGATGGAGGGCACGATCCTGAACGTGAGGTCGATCGCGCTGAGCCAGGCCTACGGCGTGGGCGGGCGCGGGGCGATCAAGTGGCATTGCGCGGCCCATCACGGGCCGACGGTGATCGCGAAGATCCTGGAGACCGGCATCGAGCCCGGCATCCTCGTCAACGTGAACTTCCCCGATTGCGAGCCGGAGGAGGTCGTGGGCATCGCCGTGGCGGCGCAGGGGCAGCGCAACCAAGCCCTGCTCGCCATCGACGCGCGCATGGACGGGCGCGGCAATCCCTATTTCTGGCTCGCCTTCGCCAAGGCCCGCTTCGAGCCCGGCCGCGGCACCGACCTCAAGGCCATCGCCGAGAACCGGATCTCGGTGACCCCGCTGCGCCTCGACCTGACCGACGAGCCGACGCTGACGCGCTTCGCGCAGGCCTTCGCCGAGTAGCCGGAACGCGAAGCGGCGCCTTTCACGCTCCCCGCCTCTGGCTCAGACCGTCGCTTCCGTGCGAGCCTGCCCCGGTGACGAGCGCAGACCCGACATCCCTTCCCGACGACGCCGGTAGCCCCGTCGAGAACGCCGCCTTCGTGCTGGCCCTGCGGGAGCGGGGCGTTCGCGACACGGGCATCCTGCGCGCGATGGAGCGCGTGCCCCGGGAGCGCTTCGCACCGGCGGCCCACCGGGAGCTGGCCCGGCGTGACCTCGCCCTGCCGCTGCCCTGCGGCGCCACCATGACGGCGCCGACGACGGTCGCGGCCATGCTGGTCGCGCTCAACCTCGCGCCGGGCCAGCGGGTGCTGGAGATCGGCACCGGCTCCGGCTACGCCACCGCCCTGCTGCTGCAGCTCGGCGCCGCCGCCGTGACGAGCCTCGAACTCTATGCCGGCCTCGCGGCCGCCGCCCGCGAGCGGCTGGGGCCGGGAGAGGGCCTGCGCGTCCTGCGGGCGGACGGGCTCACGGCGAGGGGGGAGGGGGCTTACGACCGCATCCTGATCAACGGCTCGGTGCCGAGCCTGCCGGAGGGCTTGATCGCGGCGCTGGCGCCCGGCGGCCGGCTCGTCGCCGGCCTCGCCGCGACGGGCCGGGGCGGGATCGGCCGCCTCGTCACGGTGCTGCGGGGGGAGGAGGGGGTGTCCGAATCCCTCGGAGCGCCCCTGCGCCTCGTGCCCCTGCAACCGGGACGCGCCGCGCACGCCTGAGACGGTCCCCTCTCAGGCTCCGAGAGATCCGTTGGAACCGTACCTCGGCGTCCGGACGGGGCCGAAGGGCTCTCGCGAGGCCCCTCTCCGCCCGCTGTGCCCGGATTGCAACCCAAGGGTCGGCAAAGGTTCCGTCACCTCGCGAAACAGGGTGAACGGGAACGGTTGCTTAACCTGAATCCGATTTGAATGACGGCATCAAGTTGCGTCAGGCAAACGGGTGCGTCGATGCGGGTTCGCGGGGCTGGTCGGGGGATGCGGACGCTGTCGCGCTTCGCCCTCATCGGAGTGATCGGTGGCGGCGCTGCCGCCTGTTCCTCGGACGCCTCGCGGCTCGGGGATCCCTTCGTCAATCCGTTCGCCTCGAACCTGTCGAGCGAGCCCTCCGCCACGGGCAGCCTGCCCGAGAACGAGGCGGCGCCCGCCCCCGCGATCCGCACGGGCCGCATCCAGTCCGAGGCGCTCGGCGCACCGGCGAGCGCGCCTCTCAGCCCGGCCGCGCCGCGGCCCGCCCTCTCGCGGCCGGCGCAGCCCCCAGCCCAGAGCACCCGAGTCGCGGCGACCGGCGCCGCCGGCTGGAACGCGCAGGGCGGCACCCGGATCACCGTCGCGCAGGGCGACAGCCTGAACCAGATGTCGACCCGTTACGGCGTACCGGCCTCGGCCATCCTCTCGGCCAATGGCCTGACCAGCGCCGCGCAGGTGACGCCGGGCCGCCAGATCGTGATCCCGGTCTACACCGCCTCCGGCATGAACCCCGACGCGATGACGGCCCGCACCGTGCCGGCCGCGCCGCAGGAGCGCCTGCAATTCTCGAAGGGCCCGAAGCCCGCCGACAAGGCCACGGACGCCAAGGCCGCGGACGTCAAGGCCGCGGACGTCAAGGCGCAGGCCGAGAAGGCCCAGGCGGAGAAGCTGCAGGCCGACAAGGACGCGAAGCGCCGGGCCGAGAAGCTGGCCGAGGCCAAGCTCGAAGCCAAGCGCGAGACGGAGCGCAAGGAGGCCGAGGCCCGCAAGCTCGCCGAGGAGAAGGCCCGCAAGGAGGCCGCCCAGAAGGAAGCGGCGAAGAAGCACGTTCGCCCCGGCCAGACCGCGAAGGTCGAGCCGAAGGCTGAGGTGAAGGCTGAGATGAAGCCCGATCCGAAGGCGGAGGCCGCCGCGAAGGCGAAGATCGAGGCCGCGCGGGATGCGGCCAGGAAGCTCGCCGAGGCCAAGGCCGCCAAGGAAGGCGCCGAGAAGGCCGCGAAGGAGGCGAAGGAGGCGAAGGAAGCGGAGAAGGCCGCCAAGGTCGCGGCCGCCAAGCCCGCTCCGGCCCCCGAGAAGACGGAGCCGTCCGCGACGGGTTCGGTTGCCGCGGCCGCGCCCGACCAATCCTTCCGCTGGCCGGCCAAGGGCCGGGTGATCGCGGGCTACGGCTCCAGCGGCAATGAGGGCATCAATATCGCGGTGCCCGAGGGCACGGCGGTGAAGGCCGCCGAGGACGGCACGGTCGCCTATGCCGGCTCCGACGTGAAGGGCTACGGCAAGCTCGTGCTGGTGCGCCACACGAACGGCTACGTCTCGGCCTACGCCCATAACGGCGAGATCGACGTGAAGCCCGGCGAGAAGGTGAAGCGCGGCCAGACGATCGCCAAGTCGGGCGCCTCGGGCAACGTCACCTCGCCCCAGCTCCACTTCGAGATCCGCAAGGGCGGCTCGCCCATCGACCCGATGTCGCAGCTCGCCAGCAACTGACGCGGGCCGTCTCGGACGCAGAATCGCGAAGGGGCGGTCCCGCCGGGGCCGCCCCTTCGCGTTCCGGGCCTCAGCCGAGGCGCTGGCCGAGCCGCCCGGCGAGGTCCTGGATGAACTGGAAGGCGGTGCGGCCGGAGCGCGAGCCGCGGGTCACGGCCCATTCGAGGGCTTCCGCCCGGACCCGCTCGGGCTCGGCCGTCAGGCCGTAGCGCTCCACGTAGGCGCGGATCATGGCGAGGTACTCGTCCTGGCTGCACTTGTGGAAGCCGAGCCAGAGGCCGAACCGATCGGACAGGGAGACCTTCTCCTCCACCGCCTCGCCGGGATTGATGGCGGTCGAGCGCTCGTTCTCGACCATCTCGCGCGCGAGGAGATGCCGCCGGTTGGAGGTGGCGTAGAACAGCACGTTCTCAGGCCGCCCCTCGATGCCGCCGTCGAGCGCCGTCTTCAACGACTTGTAGGAAGTGTCGTCGGCGTCGAAGGAGAGGTCGTCGCAGAACACGATCCAGCGGTGCGGGTCGGCCCGCAGCGTCGCCATCAGGTCGGGCAGCGCCTCGATGTCCTCCCGGTGGATCTCGACGAGCTTCATCGGCAGCGCGCCCTCGGGGGCCTTCGCGTTCGTCTCCGCGTGCACCGCCTTGACGAGGGACGACTTGCCCATGCCGCGCGCGCCCCACAGGAGCGCGTTGTTGGCGGGCAGGCCCCGGGCGAAGCGCTCCGTGTTCTCGGCCAGCGTGTCGCGGGCGCGGTCGATCCCGGTGAGCAGGCCCATCTCGACGCGGTTGACCCGCGGCACCGGGATCAGCCGACGCTCCGGTCCCCACAGGAACGCGTCGGCCGCGCCGAGGTCCGGGGGGGCGGGCTCGCGGGGGGCGGCGCGCTCCAGCGCCGTCGCGATCCGCTCCAGGAGCGGCAGGAGCGTGTCGAGGGTCGTGGGGCTCGTCATGGGAAACGCCGCTTCGCGCCTGTTTCGGGAAGGATGGGCCGCTGTTTAGGAGGATCGAGGCTGGAAATCACCGCCCCCGCGCGACGGAAGTTCCGTCATTGGCGCGGCCGCGGCCGGGGAAGTCCGATTCGCCTCACCCATACGGCGTTGCTTTCACTTAGGCCGTGGCTATAGTCCGCGCGCTTTTCGGCCCGGCCCGGGCAGGCCCAGCAGGCCGTCGGGCAGCCGACGCTTTTTGAGGAGTCACGCGCTTGATCACCCCCGCCTTCGCGCAAGGGGCCGGCACCGCTTCCAGTGGGGCGGACATCGCCTTCCAGCTGGTGCCGTTCGTCCTCATCTTCGTGATCATGTACTTCCTGATCCTGCGGCCGCAGCAGAAGCGGGTCCGGGACCATCAGTCCATGGTCAAGAACGTGCGCCGCGACGACACCATCGTCACGAATGGCGGTCTCGTCGGCCGCGTCGTCAAGGTGACGGACGAGTCGTCCGAGATCGAGGTCGAGATCGCGCCGAACGTCCGCGTCAAGGTCGTGCGGTCCATGATCTCCGAGGTCCGCGTCAAGGGCGGCCCCGTCAAGGCGGCCTGAGCGCCGCTCACGGTGCCGGCCTGATCCCATCCCCGGCACGCAAACGACACAGCAGGACCGGCGGATGTTGCGCTTCTCCCGAACCAAGATCATCGCGACGCTCGCCGTCATCCTGATCGGCCTGAGCCTGGCCGTGCCGAGCTTCTTCCCGGCCGACAGCCGCAAGGCGTTCATGGCCGCGCTGCCGGGCTGGTTCCCGAGCTGGATCATCCCGCAGCGGGCGATCGTGCTCGGGCTCGATCTCCAGGGCGGCTCGCAGCTCCTGCTCGAGGTCGACCAGAACGAGCTGATCGCCTCCCAGGCCAAGGCGCTCCGCGACGACGTGCGCCGCATCCTGCAGCAGGAATCGGTCCGCGCCGAGGGCGGCATCCAGCTCCTGCAGCGCGGCGTTCAGCTGCGCGTGCCCGACGCGGCGGCCCGCGCCAAGGTGCTGCCGAAGCTCCAGGAACTGTCGCAGCCGATCTCGAACCCCCTCGTCGGCCAGACCGGCGGGCGCACCGTCGAGATCGTCGACCAGCCCGACGGGCCGATCCGCCTCACCCTCACCGATGCCGGCGTCAACGAGCGCACCCGCCGCGCCGTGAGCCAGGGCATCGAGGTCATCCGCCGCCGCCTCGACTCGACCGGCACGACCGAGCCCTCGATTCAGCAGCAGGGCGCCGACCGAATCCTGATCCAGGTGCCGGGCGAGCAGAATCCGGAGCGGCTCGAGAAGCTCCTCGGCTCCACCGCCAAGCTCGAGTTCCGGATGCTCGCCGACAGCCCGTCCGGCGACGTCGACCTCCTGCCCTCGAAGGACGAGAAGGGCGCCAAGGTGCCCGTGGAGCGCCGCGTCATGGCCGATGGCGGCGACCTCACCGACGCCCAGCCCGCCTTCGACCAGCAGACGCACGAGCCGATGGTGAGCTTCAAGTTCAACCTGAAGGGCGCGCAGCGCTTCGGGCAGGCGACCTCGGAGAATGTCGGTCGGCGCATGGCGATCGTGCTCGACAACGAGGTGGTCTCGGCCCCCGTGATCCGCTCCGCCATCACCGGCGGCAACGGCCAGATCACCGGCAACTTCACGGTTCAGCAGGCCAACGACCTCTCCGTGCTGCTGCGCGCCGGCGCGCTGCCCGCGAAGTTCACCGTGGTCGAGCGCCGCGTCGTCGGTCCCGGCCTCGGGCGCGACTCGATCGAGGCCGGCAAGCTCGCGACGCTCGTCGCGGCCGTCCTCGTGATCGGCTTCATGTTCCTGACCTACGGAACCTTCGGCTTCATCGCGAACATCGCCCTCATCGTCCATGTCGGCCTCATCCTCGGCCTGATGTCGGTGCTCGAGGCGACGATGACGCTGCCGGGCATCGCCGGCATCGTGCTCACCATCGGCACGGCGGTCGACTCGAACGTGCTCATCTACGAGCGCATGCGGGAGGAGTCGCGGGCCGGGCGCTCCCTGATCTCGGCGCTCCAGGCCGGCTTCGACCGGGCCTTCGCCACGATCATCGACTCGAACTCGACCATGGCGATCGCGGCGCTGATCCTGTTCTTCCTCGGCTCGGGCCCGGTGAAGGGCTTCGCCGTGGTCTTCATCCTCGGCATCCTCACCACGGTCATCACGGCGGTGACGCTGACCCGCATGATGATCGCCGTGTGGTACACTACGTTCCGCCCGAAAGCCCTGCCGTTCTGACGGCGGTGCCTTCGCCGTCGGCCCCTTGGCCGCGCCGCTCGCGACGGCGCGCCGGCCGACCTCAAGATTGACGGGCCAGGAGCCGCTTCCCCGAGCGGCACCGGCCCAGAACCCGAGACCGATCATGCGTCTGCTCCGCCTCTGGCCCGACGAGTCGCACTTCGACTTCATGCGCTACCGGCGCTTCAGCTTCCCGCTCTCGGCGCTGATGTCGGTGGCGACCGTCGTCCTGTTCCTCACGATCGGGCTGAACTTCGGCATCGACTTCAAGGGCGGCACCCTCGTCGAGCTGCAGGCGAAATCCGGCACGGCGGACGTCGCCGCGGTGCGCCACACCGCCAACGGCTTCGGCTTCGGCGAGTCGGAGGTGCAGGAGCTCGGCGGCCAGGGCAACATCCTGGTGCGCTTCCCCCTCCAGGCCGGCGAGCAGGGCCAGACCCAGGTGATGCAGAAGGCGCACGCCGCCTTCGACGCGGATTACGAGTTCCGCCGCACGGAGACGGTGGGCCCCCGCGTCTCGGGCGAGCTCGTGCAATCGGGCACGCTCGGCGTCGTCCTCTCGGTCGTCGCGGTGCTGCTCTACCTCTGGTTCCGCTTCGAGCGGGAACTGGCGCTCGGCGCCATCGTCGGCACGCTGCACGACATCGTGCTCACCGTCGGCATCTTCATCCTCACCCGCATCGAGTTCAACATGACCTCGATCGCGGCGATCCTGACCATCGTCGGCTATTCCCTCAACGAGACGGTCGTGGTGTTCGACCGGACCCGAGAGCTGATGCGCCGCTACAAGACGATTCCGACGGTCGAGCTCCTGAACCTCTCGATCAACTCCACCATGTCGCGCACCGTGATGACCTCGATCTCCACCGCCCTGTCGCTCCTGGCGCTGGTCCTGTTCGGCGGCGAGGCGATCAAGGGCTTCGCGGTGGTGATGCTGTGCGGCGTCGTGATCTGCACCTACTCGGCGATCTTCATCTCGACGCCGGTGCTGATCTATCTCGGGCTGATGCTGTCGGGCACCCGTGCCCAGGCCCGCGACCGGGCCGACCTCGCCCAGGCGGCGGAGTAGGGACGGGCGCGCCGGATGAGCGAGCCCCGCCGTCTCAACGACGGATTCGTCCCCGGACGCCACCTGATCGACGCCTATGGCGGCGGCGGATTCCGCTTCGCGGAGATGAGCCATCGCGGCTCGATCCTGGCGCTGCCCTCCGGCGTCCGCGCCTGGGAGGTGACGGAGGCCTCGACGATCGGCCGCGACGCCCTGCGCCCGGTCCAGGCGGAGGCGGGGGCGATCGACCTTCTCCTCGTCGGCACCGGCTTGGACATCGTGCCGTTGCCGGCCCCCTTGCGCGCCTGGCTCAAGGAGAACGGCATCGGCCTCGACGTGATGCAGACGGGTGCGGCCGCCCGCACCTACAACATCCTCGTGGCGGAGAACCGCAAGGTCGCCGCCGCCCTGATCGCCGTCGCATGAGCGGGATTGCGTGAGCGAGACCGAGACCAGCACCAGCACCGGCAACGGGCTCCCCTTCGCCTTCCAGCACTGCGAGGCCCTGGTGCGGGAGGGTGATGCGGACCGCTACTTCGCGACCCTGTTCGCCCCGGCGCAGGCGCGGCCCCACCTCTTCGCCCTCTACGCCTTCAGCCTGACGATCGCCCGCGTGCGCGAGGCGGCCTCGAACCCGATGGCCGGCGAGATCCGCCTGCAATGGTGGCGCGACGCGCTCCAGGGCGAGGCGCGCGGCGACGTGCGCGCCAATCCCGTCGCGGCAGCCCTGGAGGACGCCATCGTCCGGCGCCGGCTCGGCCGCCAGCCCTTCGTCGACTTGATCGATGCCCGCGTCTTCGACCTCTACGACGACCCGATGCCCCGGGTGAACGACCTCGAGGGCTATTGCGGCGAGACGGCCTCCTCCCTGTTCCGCCTCGCGAGCCTCGTCCTCAGCGACGGGGCGGAGCCCGGCGGCGCGGCGGCGGCCGGCCATGCCGGAGTCGCCTACGGCATCACCGGCCTTCTTCGGGCGCTGCCCTGGCACGCGCGCGCGGGTCAGGTCTACCTGCCGGCCGACATCCTGCGCGAACACGGGGTCACCCGCGAGGACATCGTCACCGGCCGCGGCGGCCCCGGCCTCGCCGGCGCGGCCCGGGACCTGCGGGCGCTCGCCCGCCGGCATCTCGCGGCCTACGAGGCGGCCCGGCCTACGATCGCGCCGGCCGCGCAGGCCGCCTTCCTGCCGGTCGCCCTCGTGGAGCCCTACCTCGCGGCGATGGACCGGCCGGGCTACGACCCGCTGAACACGCCCGTCGACATGTCCCGCTGGCGCCGGCTCTGGCGGCTCTGGCGGGCCGCGCGGCGGATCCGCTGAAGCCGGTGGGCCGTCCGGAGTGACAGAGGCGCGTGTTCCTCTGCAACACTCTCTGAATACATGATTAATCCGCGTTGAGCCGCCTCACCGGCTCTGCTAGCAACGCTGGACGGCCCGGCCAGAAGATCGGGCGTACGGAGGAGCGTGACGCCCGTGGAAACCTGGAATCAAGTCTACGACCCGTTCGGGAACGCGTGGCTCTCGACGCTCGCGGCCGCCCTTCCGGTCGTCGCGCTGCTCGGCATGATCGCGAGCGGCAAGGTCAAGGCCCATATCGCGGCCGTCCTGTCCCTCGTCATCGCGCTCCTCGTCGCGATCGTGGCCTTCGGCATGCCGACGGGCCTCGCGCTGCGCGCCTCCGCCTACGGCGTGGCGCTCGGCCTGTTCCCGATCGGCTGGATCATCCTCAACGTCATCTTCCTCTACCGCCTGACGGTGGAGAAGGGCTGGTTCGCCACCCTCCAGCAATCGGTCGCGGGCATCACGACGGACCGGCGCATCCAGCTCCTTCTGGTCGCCTTCGCCTTCGGCGCCTTCTTCGAGGGCGCGGGCGGCTTCGGCACCCCGGTGGCGGTGACCGGCGCGATCCTGATCGGCCTCGGCTTCTCGCCGCTCGCGGCCTCGGGCCTCTCGCTCATCGCCAACACCGCGCCCGTCGCCTACGGCGCGCTCGGCGCACCGATCCAGGGCCTCGCCTCGGTCACGGGCTACGACCCCTACATCCTCGGCGCCATGATCGGCCGGCAGCTCCCGTTCTTCTCGGTGATCGTGCCCTTCTGGCTGATCTGGGTCTTCGCGGGCTTCCGCGGCATGATCGCGATCTGGCCGCCCATCGCCGTCTGCGGCATCTCCTTCGCGCTCGCGCAGTTCCTGATCTCGAACTACATCAACCCCTGGATCGTCGACATCGGCGCCTCGCTCGTCTCGATGGGCGCCCTGGTCCTGTTCCTGAAGGTCTGGCGGCCGGCGCAGGTCTGGACCTCGCCGGCCCTGCGCGGCCACGATCCGTCCATCGGCTACGGCACCGAGCCGCGTCCCGTCGCCCTCGGCGCGGGCGTGCCCGGCGACCTGCCGCGCGTGCATACCGGCGCCCGCACCGCCACCTCGAGCGAGATCGCCTGGGCCTGGGTGCCGTGGATCATCCTGTCGGTCGTCGTCGCGATCTGGGGCACCGGCTGGTTCAAGAGCCTCGTGAACCCGATCTTCACGATCAAGTACGAGGTCCCGGGCCTGCACAACGTGATCATGAAGGTGCCCCCGGTCGTCGCCAAGGCGCATCCGGAGGCGGCGGTCTTCGCCTTCACCTACATGTCCTACACGGGCACGGGCGTGCTCATCGCCGCGATCATCTCCGGCCTGATCATGCGCTTCTCGCCCTGGCGCCTCGTCACCGCCTATCTCGAGACGATCTGGGTGCTGCGCTACTCGCTCATCACCATCGCGGCGATGCTCGCGCTCGGCGTGCTCACCCGCTACGGCGGCGTCGACGCGACGCTCGGCCTCGCCTTCGCCGGCACGGGCATCCTCTACCCGTTCTTCGGCACCCTGCTCGGCTGGCTCGGCGTGGCGCTGACGGGCTCGGACACGGCCTCGAACGTGCTCTTCGGCGGCTTGCAGAAGATCACCTCGGAGCAGCTCGGCCTGTCGGGCATCCTGATGGCCTCGGCGAACTCGTCGGGCGGCGTGATGGGCAAGATGATCGACGCGCAGTCGATCGTCGTGGCCTCCACCGCCACCGGCTATTTCGGCCAGGAGGGCAAGATCCTGCGCTTCGTGTTCTGGCACTCGATCGTGCTCGCCTGCATGGTCGGCGGCCTCGTGATGCTGCAGGCCTACGTGTACCCGTTCAACGCGATGGTCATCCACCCGTAGGGTCGGCCGCACCGGCCATGCTGCAACCCGCTCCGGCCCTCGGCCGGGGCGGG
>NZ_SMNT01000014.1 GCF_004348265.1 Methylobacterium segetis | reverse complement strand
CGCCGCGGGCGAGGGCATCTACGGGGTCAATGCCGAGGGGGTGACGACCTTCGTCAACCCGGCCGCCGAGCGCATGCTGGGCTGGGCCGCCGCCGACCTCGTCGGCCGGGACATGCACGCCTCCGTGCACCACACCCATCCGGACGGCTGCCCCTATCCGCACCGGGATTGCCCGATCTACGCGGCCTTCCGCGACGGGGCCGTGCATCAGGTCGACGACGAGGTGTTCTGGCGCCGCGACGGCACCTCCTTTCCGGTCGAGTACACCTCGACGCCGATCCGCGACCGTGGCGCGCTCGTCGGGGCCGTCATCGTGTTCCGCGACATCAGCCAGCGCCGCGAGGCGGACGAGCGCCTGCGGCAGGCGCTCGCCGAGGTCGTCTCCCTGCGCGAGCGCCTCGAACTGGAGAACGCCTACCTGAAGGAGGAGATTCGGGCCGGCAGCCACCATCAGGGCATCATCGGCCGGAGCCCGGCCATCGAGGTGATCCGGCGCCAGATTGATCTCGTGGCCGGCACCGACGCCACGGTGCTGGTCACGGGCGAGTCCGGCACCGGCAAGGAGCTGATCGCCCGCGCGATCCACGAGGCCAGCCGCCGCCGGGATCGACCCATGATCCGGGTGAATTGCGCGGCGGTGCCGCGCGAATTGTTCGAGAGCGAGTTCTTCGGCCATGCCCGCGGCGCCTTCACGGGCGCGTTGCGCGACCGGGTCGGGCGCTTCGAACTGGCCGACGGCGGGACGCTGTTCCTCGACGAAGTCGGCGAGATCCCCCTCGACCTTCAGGGCAAGCTCCTGCGCGTGCTGCAGGAACGCTCGTTCGAGCGCGTCGGCGAGGAGCGCACCCGCGCGGTCGACGTCCGGCTCGTGGCGGCGACGAACCGCGACCTGAAGGAGGAGGTGTGCCGCGGTCGCTTTCGTGGCGACCTCTACTTCCGCCTCAACGTCTTCCCGATCGGCGCGACCCCTCTGCGCGATCGGCCCGAGGACATTCCCCTCATCGCCCAGCACATGCTCAGCGGCGCAGCGCACCGCCTCGGCGTGCCCGAGCCCCGCCTGACGGAGGGCGATGTCCGCCGCCTCATCCGCTACGGCTGGCCGGGCAACGTGCGGGAACTGGAGAACGTGATCGAGCGCGGCGTCATCCTGGCCCAGCGCGGACGCCTCCGCCTCGACCTGCCGGATCTGGAGGAGGCCGGCCCGAGCGGGGCCGCCGCCGGCGACGCCCTGGCGAGCGCCGCTCCCGAACACCGTCCGCGCAATGAAACGGAGCGCCGCGCCCGCGACCGGGCCGAGATCGTCGAGGCATTGACTTTGTGCGGCGGCAAGGTGTTCGGGCCGGGCGGCGCCGCCGAACTGCTCGGCGTGCGTCCGACGACGCTTGCTTCGCGCATCAAAGCCCACGGCATCAAGGGCTGATTTTTTTGTTTCGTTGTATTATTGCAAGTATAAATTGGAAGATAAATTCTGGTTATTAAGTCGTTGCGTAAAGGCGAAAGGCCGTCATTTCTGGAAAAGATGAAGCCGTTCGATGGTGGGCAGTGGTTCGGCGGGTGGGCGCTGAACGGCAGGTTCATCTGCCTCAAGAGCTTCTGGACTCCAGCATCGCTCCGCGCTCTCCTGCGCGCGACGGCTTCATCGTTGCGTTACAGGATCGTGAATCGGGGATTGCTCGATGCGCCAGATCGGCTGATTTCCACCTGCCGCGTCGGTCGCTTCCAATCAGAGGGTTAAATTCGACCGCGAGGCAGAACGCTGGCCGAATGGCAGGTTATTAATGCACACCGCTTAGCTTCGGCCGGGGTCAGGCAAGGTTCCCGCGATGAGGGACTGACCCGGTGAGGTCCGCTGCATGTATCCGTTGCACCCGAACGAGGTGGAACGCCTGAAGGCGCTGCACGATCTTGAGGTGTTCGGCTCCCCTCCTGAGCCGCATTACGACGCGATCTGCCGGACCGCTCAGGCGCTCTTCGGTGTACCTATCGCGCTCGCGTCGTTGGTTGGCGAGACCGAGCAGTGCTTCAAGGGCCGGTGCGGTCTGAACATGAGCGGGACCTCGCGTGAGGTCTCCTTCTGCACCCACACCATCCTCTCGGACGAGGTGCTCGTCGTCGAGGACGCCACAAAGGATGAGCGGTTTTCTGCCAATCCGCTCGTCACAGGTGAGCCGCACATCCGCTTCTATGCCGGCGCACCGCTCATCCTCGGTCCTGGCCTCCATCTCGGCTCCCTGTGCATCATCGACCGCACGCCGCACGCCTTCTCAGCCGAGCAGCAGGAGCAGCTTCGCGATCTCGCTCAGACCGTCGTCGCTCAGCTTCGCCTGACAAAGGCGGAGTATGTGGCACGTGCGGGCGAAGCCCGCCTGCGCGAGAGTGAGGCCAACTACCGCCTCCTGGCCGACAACAGCACCGACCTCATCGTGCGGTGCACTCCCAACGGGACGCGCCTCTACGTCTCGCCGGCTGCCAAGCGCCTGCTCGGCTACGAACCGGAGGAGCTTGTCGGCACCACATCCCTCGACTTCGTGCATCCAGAGGATGTGGCCGACTTCAGGCGGGTGCTGGGCGCAGTGGGTCGAGGCTGTTCCGAGCGAGCCGTCAGCCAGCAGCGTTACCGGCACAAGAACGGCTCTTGGCTGTGGGTCGAGGCGTCCTTCAGCGTCACGCGTGATGCGGCCGGCGCTGCGTCCGGCTTCGTTGCCGTGGTGCGCGACATCTCCGAACGGAAGAACGTTGAGCACGCGATGGCGCATATGGCGCGCCACGACCCCCTCACCGGCCTGCCAAACCGCCTGCACCTTCGCGAACAGCTTGAGCAAGAGATTGCGCGCACGAAGCGCAACGGCAGTGGCTTTGCCCTGTTCTACCTGGATCTCGACCGCTTCAAGCTCGTCAACGACACGCTCGGGCATCAAGCCGGGGACACCTTGCTGAAGGTCGTTTCGCAGCGGATCAGGGCTGTTCTGCGCACCGAGGACACGGTTGCACGGCTCGGTGGCGACGAGTTCGTGATCATCCAGACTGGGTGCGCTGGACCTGCGGACGCAACACGGCTGGCCGAGCGTCTGATCGCGGCGATGGACCCGCCCATCGATCTCGGCGGCTACCCAGCCGGGGTGGGACTCAGTATCGGCCTCGCCCTCTGCCCGGGTGATGCAGCCGAGGCTGATAGGCTGATCGGTCAGGCGGATCAGGCGCTCTACCGAGCGAAGACCGGCGGGCGGAACACCTTCCGCTTCCACGCAGGAGGTGAAGCCCCATCGGGCAGGAATGATCCTGAGCCGTCCGGTGTCCTCCGGAGCCGCGGCATCGATCCCATCGCCTCGCACCCCAAGCTCTTTGACGAAGTAATGTCCGGCTTGTTGGAGGGCAGCACGGATTGCGTGAAGCTCCTCGATGAGCACGGCCGGCTGCTCTTCATGAGTTCGGGTGGTCAGAGGGTGATGGAGGTCGAGAACGCTGGGTCGATCCTCGGTCGGTGCTGGCTCGACTTCTGGGAAGGCGAGCACCGCGAGGTGGCGCAGCAGGCGTTTCAGACAGCCAAGGCCGGTGAGCCCGCCCGCTTCCGAGGCTTCTGCCCCACGGCCAAAGGGCAGCCACGTTGGTGGGATGTGAGCCTGAGCCCCATGCAGGGGCTGAGCGGCTCGCCGCACCGCATCCTCTCCGTTTCCCGTGATGTGACCGCACAGATCGAGCTTGAGGCGACGCTCAGCACGACAGCCCAGCGCTACGAGGCGCTGATCGAGGCGACTGCGACCATGGTCTGGCGAGCGAAGCCGGACGGCTCTCTCATCGAGAGCAGCGGGTGGGAAGCCTACACGGGTCAGCCGCAGAGCGCCTATGCCGGTTTCGGCTGGATGAGCACCGTCCACCCCGATGACCGGCAGCGCGTGAGATCCACGTGGCACGAGATCTTCGCCTCGCAAGCGGCAGGCTCCTTAGAGTTCCGTGCCTTGTGCCGAGACGGAACATACCGGTGGACGCTCACCAGGGCCGTGCCGCTCAAGGACGGCTCCGGTCAGGTCCTTGAGTGGGTCGGAACCGACAGCGACATCCACGAGAGCAAACAGGCTAGTGAGGCAATCCGCCTCCAAGAGGAACGCTACCGGCTGGCCATGCTCGCGACCCAGGATGCGATCTGGGATCACGACCTCAAATCGGACGCCATCGCGTGGAGCGAGGGAACGTTCCGGCTGTTTGGCTACTCCGACGCCGAGATCGCCAACACGGGCGCTTGGTGGAAGAGCAAGATCCACCCCGATGATCGAGCGCGCGTTACGGCTTCCCTTCGGTGCGTCATCGATGGCCATGAGCACCGCTGGAGCGAGGAGTACCGCTTCGAGCAGGGCGACGGCACCTATGCTGACGTGCTCGACCGAGGTTTCGTGATCCGGGACTCGCGGGGGCGAGCCGTGCGCGTGGTCGGTGCGATGCACGATGTCACCGAGGAGCGGCGAGCGGATGCAGCATTGCGGGCCAGCGAAGAGCGCCTGCGGCTTGCCTTGCGTGCGGGCCGGATGGTCGCCTGGGAACACAACCTCGAGACCGGCCAGAGCAAACAATCTGGGAATGCGTTGGACCTTCTTGGCATCGGCTCAGGGGCGGCGTCACAGTTCTACGACCGCGTTCATCCGGATGACCGCGCAGGGATGGACCGCTTCATTCAAGGGGCAGAGAGCCACGAGGGCCGAGAATTCCGTTACGTCCACCCGACCGGCGGCACGATATGGCTGAGCGCGTGGGCTGAGCGGGCCGAGGGGAACCGCCTCGTCGGCATCACCTTCGACATCACCGAGCGCAAGCGCGCTGAAGAACGCGCATGGCGCGCAGCCAATCACGACGCGCTCACGGGTTTGCCGAACCGCCGGCTGTTCCACCAGCGGCTGGAGCAGGCACTGACGGCCGCCGAGCGGGGCGGTACGAGTGTGAGCCTGCTTCTCTTAGACCTCGACAACCTGCGGGACGTGAACGACACGCTCGGACACGATGCGGGCGACAGCGTTCTCATGGAGGTCGCTCAGCGTTTGCAGGACGGCCTGCGTGAGACCGATACGGTGGCGCGCCTCGGTGGCGACGAGTTTGCCTTACTGCTCGTGGAGCCGCTGCGCCTGGGGCACGCACTGAGCCATGCACGAGGGCTCACAGAGCGGCTGAGCCAGCCGTTCTGCCACCGTGGCCACACGCTCTCGTGCAAGGCGAGCATCGGTGTTGCGGCCTATCCCGATCACCACCACAGCCCGCACGACTTGCTGAAAGACGCTGACATCGCGCTCTACCGCGCCAAGGTGCAGGGCCGGAACCGCGCTGTTGTGTTCGCGCCTGAGATGCGGGCTGAGACCGAGAGGCGCGTCAGCATCGCGAGCGAGGTTCGGGCGGCTCTCGCAGCGGCCCAGATCGTGCCCTTCTACCAGCCGAAGATGTGTTTCTCGACCGGTGCGATCGTCGGCTTCGAGGCTCTGGCGCGCTGGCAGCATCCCGAGAAGGGGCTGCTCACCCCCGGCTACTTCGGCTCGGCGTTTGACGATCCGGAGCTTGCCACAGCCATCGGCGACAGAATCCTCCGGCAGGTCGCGGCGGATCTGCGGGAGTGGCGGGAACATGGCCTTGCCCCCGGCCGGGTGGCCGTGAACTTTGCCTCGGCGGAGTTCCGCAAGCCGGATCTGGCCGGCAGCGTTCTGGCGGTGCTGACCGAGTACGGCCTTCCAGCGAGCCTGTTCGAGGTCGAGGTGACCGAGACCGTCTTCCTCGGCCACGGCAGCGAGAACGTGCCAGCGACCCTTCACCGGCTACGCGATGCCGGCATTCTGATCACGCTCGATGACTTCGGCACCGGCTTCGCCTCGCTGACGCACCTGAAGCAATTCCCGGTCGGCCACCTGAAGGTGGACCAGAGTTTCGTGCGCAACATGGAGCAGGACAGCGACGACGCGGCCATTGTCGCGGCGGTGGTCGGCCTCGGCCGCAGCATGGGCGTGAAGGTCACGGCTGAAGGTGTCGAGACCGAGGGTCAGGCACAGCGGCTCAGCGCGATGGGCTGCGACTACGCCCAGGGCTACCGCTACGCCAAGCCGATGGCCGGCTCACGTGTGCCCTGGTTCCTGACGCATTGGAGTGCGGCTGCGGCGGTCGAGGAGAGCCAGATGCTGCGCCTTGGATGACCCGCGGTGGTTCAGCGAGGCTCCGGCTTTGCCGGCGTCCACGACCTCAGCGGCAGGCGCGTGCCGGTGCAGCCCGTTCGTGCCGAACATGGCTGAGCGGGAGCACGCAGCGTGACCGTCGTTGCTGAATCGGTGACCCACCGAGCGAGGGAAGGAGCGGAACCGCAGCCGACCCGCAGCGGACGCCGGTCCCTGCGCGATCCGTTGCTGCAGGTTCTGAACCGATGCCGGCCGGCGGACGATCTCGACCGCTGCGGTTTCGAGCGGCATTGCCGACGGGCGTCAAGGCGCGGGCTTAAGGCTTTCGGGCGACGAGCAGCCGCCAGGCGTTTCCGCGAAGGTCCGCGGCCGAATAGCGTGGGGAGAAACGATCCGAAGACCTGGGGAGACTCCGGGGTGAAAACCCGGGGAGCCGACCTGTAAATCGTTGCCACCACTCACTTTTCCAGAAGTGAAAAGAAGTGGTGGAGCTGAGGGGATTCGAACCGCTTAGCGTTTAAGCGTTTGATCTCAGTTATTTAGACGGGCACATTCAAAGGCATTGTACCATCTTTGTGTACCAAAAAGAATTTGCACCTGGGTGCAAAACCGCTCATCGAGCCCGAATGCGCTAGTAGCAGACATGCGCTGCGCTTGAATCGAACAGCAGTTTTTGATCGATTGTGTTGAGAAACTCCGTTTGTCCCTCTTCTGAGGGCATGAACCCACAACACCTGGGACAGCGGCGAGCGGCAGCCACCAGCGGTAGAGACCTCGATCCGTGCTGAGGAGTTTTTCAACACAATCGATCCCTTTCAGACTTTCCGCCAAGCCAGGTTGAATGTCTGCTCAGTAGAAGGAGTGGCCTCGGCAGCGGCGATCACGACATCGGCAGGTTGTGCCATATGACCAGGATCGTTTCACCGATACTTTGGACGTCGCATGCACCTTTCGATGTGCCCGTCGCGCATTCCTACATCCGCATGTCCCGAACCGAGCAGCTGCGGAGGGACAGCCTGCGCCGCCAGACCGAGGCGGCTGCCCGGGCGGCCCGGCACGGCGTCATCGGCGACGACACGCTGCGCAACATCGGCGCCTCGACCTATTGCGGCAAGAACAGGACGAGCGGCGCCCTGTGGCCGCCTACCTCGCCATGGTCGAGGCGGGCTGCGTCGCCCGCGGTGCAAGCTGCAACCTGTCAATCTCACTCGGGCATCCCGTGGGGCGTGATCAAGCCTTCGACCCCGTCAGCCGCGGCTCGACCGGAACGAAGTGTCCTCTCAGCCAATCGTTCAGGTACCGTCGGCAGGCGAAGGTCGCGGGGGCGAAATGGATCAGTCGACGCAACCAGGCCAGCCAGTCGCCGCGTCGGTTCCTGAGGAGCGCCTCGAATACGAGTCCCGTCGCCGTCTTCCTCCTCAGCATGGGCACATCGCTGTCGTCGTCCCACACCGCCGTTAGGAACGCGACGACCACCCTGAAGTGGGAGACCATATCTGCGCCGCTTCCCCCGATGTACCGCAAGGCGGCCTTGAGACGGTATAGGTGGTCATCGTCCTGACGGCAGATCTCGTACAGGACCTCGCCGTTCAAGGACACAAAGGAGTGCTGCCGTGCGGCGAGCCCGACCAGTGCCTTGGCGTTGTCGGCTACGGGGAGCGTGCCTTCGTCGGCCGCCGTCATCAAGACTGCTTGAATCCAGAGGCCTTCGCACCCTGTCGCCGCCTTACCCCAGGCACGGTAATAGGCATCATCCGATAGCAAAGGCACTGTGAGCTCTTGGGCGAGGAATGCAGCGTCGAGGAAGCTCGCTCCAGTCGTCTCCAGGATGACGTCGGCGACCTCGGATGTCGTGTCCGGGACCATGACCGAATGGATCTCGCAGGCCTCGACGATCTTGTCCCGCCCTGCCTCTAGGACGGCTATCTGGCTACGGAGAAATGCGTCGTCAGTCTCCTGGCGGTAGAACTGCCCCTCGTGCCAGGACATGGTCATCTGGCGGCGACCTATGCCTTGGCGCTGCTTCTCGATCATGCGCTCGATCATCCAGATGCAGGACCTGGGCACATGGAGCTTTCCGAACCAGGACTTCAGTGTCGACAGCAGCTCCATCTCCGCGGCGACCCACGCCGTGTAGGGATCCAGCGCCGCGCCACGTCCTCGGGCCAATAGGGCCGTGACGCAGGCCCCCTCCATCTCCTCGCCGATGCCCGCACAGGTCGCGACATCCGCACCGAGCGCCCTCACGTACTGTGCGAAGCCGATCGGATCGCCCCCGAGAACCCGAGCCACTACCGCCAGCGGCATTTTGTTGTCGATGTAGAGCTTGGCAGTCCGCGCATTCCGCTCCGCGGACCGGCGGACCATCGCCAATGCCTCCGTGACGTCGCCTTCCTTCATGGCGAGCCGGGACAATCCCGGCGCGCCGGGATACCGGATCTCGAATTCCTCCAAGATCCGCTGGTGGAGCTGAAGGTATTTTCCGTGTACCGCCGCAACCTTCCAGGTCTCGGGCTCGGCTCCCATCTTCGGGATCTCGAACGTATCGCCTCGACGTTTGCCCGCGACCAGCTTCGCGATGGGGCTGCCCGGTGTCTCGACTGGGATGCCATAGAACTCCGGCCCGTCGTCGATGGCGAAGGACCTGCTCGCGCCCATCGGGCCTTCGAGCACGACAAAGGCCCCCTCGCCTGCCTCCTTGCGCCGGACCCCGGGTCCTCCGCCGTTGCGGACGAAGCCGAGGCCGACATAGCTCATAGCGATCTCGGGCCGATCAGGATGCTTCCTGACGAGATCGTATGCGGCTGCGTAGGCGCCATCGCGATTCCCAGCTGCGGCGGCCTGCGCGATCAGCATCATCGCGTGTTCCGGCGCACCCTCCCTCCGGGTCAGTGACGCGGACCTCACGAGCTTGCGGGCAGCCTTGACCTGGCCGGAGCGCCGCATCGCCTCGACGAGGCGGAGGGTTACGTAGCTGTCGTGCACGTCGGCAGCGTGCAGGCGCCGCAGGAGGGCCAGCGCCTCTGAGACCTCGTTTACATCGAGAAGAACGCTCGCGTGTGCCCGCGCGATCTCCGGCCGCGAACGGATCTCGGCCGGCAAGTTGGCGAAGAAGCGCAGGTTGCGGGGGCGGTGGGGACGCTCGTTCGCGTGCGCGGCTGCCAACCGAACATTCTCCCGCTCGTAACCTCGAACGGGAAGGTGTCCATCGAGCAAATCGACGACCTCGGAAGGCTTGCCGATGTCCCACGCCACGCCCGCTACCATCAGGCGGCCTGCGAGATGTGTATCGTCATCGATGCAGGCTAGCGCCTTCAGGTAGGCTTGTCGGGCTATCTCAATTTGCCCTTTCTCCGTCGCAACGCGGGAAATAAGCACCAAGGCTCGAGGGCTCGCGGAGAAATCTTCCATGATGTCCGCGAGGGCTGGTGCGTCCGGAGAGCCAGCCTTCACTGCGGCCAACCGGCAGACGGCGTCCACCACGGCGCGCTCGAAATCCGGGACGTTGGCGCCGGCAAATCGCTCGGCTGCCACGTCCCATCGCCCGTCCTGCACGTCGAGGTAGCCGGCGTGGAAGGCGAGGTCGGGATCATCGGGTGAGAGATCGATCAGGCGACGCCCGAGCTTCATGTCGCCGTTCGCAAGCGCGACCAGAACCGCGTTATGCAGGACGCTGTGCTCGACGAGGCCGGCATCTGCGATCAGGGTCGCTCTCTCAAGCGCCTTCGCCGTGTCGTGAACGATGTGATAGGCCATCATGGCGCCGACCAGCCCTTGGACGCCGTCGTCGAAGCGGCTTCCCAGGCTTGTCCGCCTCTCCATCCAATAGGCGTCGAAGACCTCAGCTGCGGATTGCAGTCGGCGGCGCTGGTCCTCACTCGTCAGATGGGTTCGCTGGACCCGGTCGTCGCGGCTGATCTCGTCGAGGTCCGCCAGGGCTCGGACGAAGTCCATATGTTTCGAGTTGGGGAAGAGGTCGGCCCCTCGCCGGGCCAAGTCCCACCAGATCGAGCCGGCCTCACGCCCTCGATAGAAGGCGATCTCGGCGACTGCGACTTCCTCGCATCCCCGAAGGCTTTCGGGGATGTCCGCCAAGGGTCGTTCGATCTCGGAGAGAAGGACGGCGAACTGAGGTAGGTACGAGGCAAGCGTCTTGTTCGTTGCGTCCTGTGTGAGTGCCTCGGCACCGTAGTCGTAGGCCGCGCGGACCTCCCCCCGCACGAAGTAGGCGAGCGCTCGATTGGCGACGGCGCGCTGATCCATGGGGGCTTCATCGAATGCGTCGAGAAGCCACTTGCTTGCGCTTTCGCCGTCGTCGAGTGCGAGATACCTGTGTCCAATGTTGGCCTTGACGCGGAAGCGGATGGTGCCGCTGGCAGTGGGCGGCAGATCCTCCAGCAGCTGCTGGAACTCCCGAAGAGCCTCGGCTGGATCAATCCCGCGAGCCCGATCGCGCAGCCGATCGATCTGTTTGTCGAGCCAGTGCTCAAGCGGATCCGACGAGGGCGGCCCGTCGCTAGGGGCGATGATGGGTAGGCCGGCCAGCGCACCGACGCCCATTCTCTCGGCAAGCATCGTCGCCAGCGTGGCAAGCGCATCATCTGCAACCGTCGTGTGGATCAGGGTGCTGCCGGGTAGCGCGATGACGGAATCGCGCCCGGCGTTCGACCGTATCGAGGTGTTGTTGACGATCTGCTCGGATGTTCGGCTCGGCGCGCCGTGCGGGTTCCACGGCGCGCCACTCAGTTTCCCGAGCGGCTGCCCGGATCCATCTTGACGTTGGTGAAGGTGAAGTCGCCCTGGGACCGCGAGCGGATGCCAATCTCTCGCGTGTTCTCGACATTGTCGATCAGCACGTCGCCGCCGACGTCAAGGTCGAGCGCAATCCTCGCATGAGCGAGACCCTGCCGGGCCGCTTCGTCCTCGCGCATCGCCTCACGGACCTGCTGCAGGACGGGCCGGATCTCATCGGCCTCGTCGGGGCGAAGGTCGGGGATGGCGAGCGCCAGCTCAGCCTTTCCTTCCTCTCGGGTCTCAGCGACTTCCAGCTTGTCCGTCGCCTTGGCGGCGCGCCGCCCGAAAAGGTCGCCCACCTTCCCCTTGAGGGCCTGGTAGGCGTCCTTGGTCATCTCCTTGACAGTAGCGTCGGCGATCAGCGCGCCCCCTGCGACCAGGGCCGAGCTCAGCGTCATTGGGTCTATCGCCATCAGATCCGATCCGTCCTACGAACCAGAACGAAATAGGCACAAACCGGCTTGGCGGGAAGTCCCGGCCGGAGAATCATAAGGCGCACAACCACGCCGTCCAGAGCTGTCGGGGTCCAAGCGGCCATTCCGGTAGTTTTGGCGGAAGGTCCGCTGATGGCGCAATGTGGACGATTGCGAACAACCAGCTAGGCAAACGTCCTCCGTCCAAAAGAGACTTTCGATCAAATGGCTCGTTGAGGCTGCTTTGAGTCAACGACAGCGGAACTGAAGCATGTGGTCCGAATCGGTTCGCCGTTGCACAGGACCTCAGGAATGATGCTGAGTGGGAACGCAGCGCCTTAACGTGTCGTTTCGTGCCCCTGCTATAGACCTTCCCAGGATCATAGAAATTCCGATTGCCCCTATCTGTGACACAGCCACCAGCACCGCGTATCCGCAGGCGAACTTGGCTCTATGCCTTCGCACACGGGTGCAAATCCGGTGTCAGGCCGCTTGAAGGCTGGGTTGACCGCCTCAAGTTCGGCGTACCCGGCATCAACGTTTCCTGTGCCTGCGAACATGCAGAACTCAAGGCTTATCTCGATCGGCGAAGCCGTGAGTACGATGGCTCCTTCGAGGTGGAGCAACTGCCCAATCGCAGCCTGCGCGTGACGTTCCCCGCCAATCGCTGGCTGTTCAACCTGCAAATCACGATCCGTTGGCAAGACGGGCTGTGGTCAGGCGCAGGAGCCCTCGAACTCAACACGACGCGCCTATTCGCTTCGGCGGGCGATACGCGAGACTTGGCTGCGTCGCCGGAAGTAAACCGCATTGACCTCATGCGCCCGCCTGGATTGAGCCCAATCCGCGCTCTCACACTCGATGGCAGCGACAACTTTGTCCCGAACCCTCTGGTCCCTATGGCCATCCGGACGGACTGGCCGCGCCTGACCCAGAGCTACGCTGCCGCTGTGCTCGACGTCGTAACAGAGACGATTGGCACCGTGCACGATCTGGATCTCACCAGCCGATCTCACGAACCCCTTCTGCGCCTACCCCCGTTCGATCGGTGGACGCTGAAGCACGCAGAGGTCTACGCCGAGTTCAAGGAGGCCGAAGCACCGCTACGTGTCGCCGAGATCGCGGAGCACGGTCGAAGTTTGGCCGCTCTCTTTGCCGTGGAGAACCATGGAAGGCTGCCAACACACGGAATGAGCCGGACGGGCAACATGCCTGCGATGAAGATCGGTCTCGGAGCGTCCGGGGTCGATCTGTCGATCTATGCCAAGGCTCATGATCGCCTCCGCGTCGAGGTCCGGTACACGAGCGCACCCCTCAAAGCGTGCCGGCTCACCAAAGGGGACTACGCTGGATCTTTCACCTTCGTAGAGAACGTGCTGGCGGGCGTTCGAGGCAACGCAGCAGCACGCATCACCCGTTTTCTCAAGGCTTATGTGACCAGCCGGGGTTCGGCTGCCCCTCGACTTACCGCCCTCGTGACCCTGCTGAGTGCCGTCTCACATGCGTGCGGGACCGACCTGGGCCTGATGAACCGCGTCCTTTCGCTGTTGATCGTTCATAACGGTCTGAGCCGCACAAGCGATGAGCGCATCCAACAAATCGTAGACACACTCATTCAGTCTGGTGTCTTGCGGCAAGGCCGAGCAACGCTTCGCTCGCGTCGAACAGAATACCTTCTCGCCCCTCACTATGGTGCCGCGATGGCGTCTCTACGCGGGTTGCCCAGTCAGTAAGCGCCGAGCAGCGGAAGTGCGAACCGCTGCCTCCGAAACAGACTTGCACCCGGGTGCAAATTTTCTGACTGATGTGGCGCCTCCCGTACCGGTGTGGACAATCCAGCGTCAGAGCAGCAATAGCTGCCTGTCCGTGGGCATCTTGCAGGCGGATGGCCTCCGGAACTCAGCGGGAAGCATTGGATGCAAACCAGCGAACCCGCCTGTCCTGTCGTGAAGCTCGGGCACCACGAGGCCGAGGTGGAAGCAGAGCCATGCTGAGACGTAGCCCCGGTGACACCAGTCGCCGGACCCCAGGCGCTCATAGCAGCAGAGTACGGGGATCTGGCCATTTGCCAGACTGTCGATCTGCTCCACGATCTCGGCAGGATCGAGCGCAGCTAGCTGGGCGGCATAACGGGCACGATACTCCTCAGTCCCAGCCGTGCGGAACCAAGTGCCTGGAGCCAAGGCGGCGACCTTCGGCATGCTCGCCATGCCTCGCGGTGTGCCGCGGGAGATGCCAATCCTAACGTAGCCGGCCGGCATACGATCGAAATAAGATGATGTGAACAATGCAGCCTTCCCTTGCAATATCTACAAGGGATTCTCCCACGAAAGCTTTGTGCGGGCACTTCAGAAAAAATTTGCGAGAGGCTCCAGACCTCAAGCTGGGTACGGCACCGACAAGCAATTACGGGATCCAATTTAGAGAACCGAATTCAGCCAGCCCCGATGCTTCTGGTGAACGCCGTCAAAGGCTTAAGACGATATCACGCAGTGCGCAGTGCATAGGTCCTGCACCCCCAATGGCGTCAACGGCTTATCACACAAGCCTTGCCCCTCTAAGACTTTGCTTGTGATGCCTCCCAAAGCATGTTCGGGTCATGTTGAATCATAGCCGCAGCGACGAAGATGATTGGCGCACTCCTCAGACGTGACGCGTGCGAAGGCTGGATCCACTCAGGCTGGCTGAAGCGAGTGCGTGGCGGTCGAGGTAGTGCGTGTAAGTAGGTTCTTCACGGTCGAGGCATGCCAATCGCCACCGCGAGCCGTGGTCACTCCCCGGCTGTTTAGGGCCTCCGCGATCGCGCCGAGAGTGGTCCGGCCGCTTGCCTGAAGCTCGCGGACAATTGGCATTACGTTGGCCGCGAAGTTATCGGCCAGCCGGGCATTGGCGGCTGCCCCGCGCTTATGACCCTCTGCGAGGTTGGCGAGGTTGCCCAGGATCTCGCCGGCCGCCTTCTTCCGCTGGAGGGCGTCCCGCGTGCGAGATGCAATGAGGCGCCGTTCCTTCTCTGCCAAGGCCGCATAGATGTGCAGGAGGAAGGGATCTGTGTCGGCGCCGAGTTCCGTTACGATGAAGGGCACGCGCTGGACCATCAGCGAGCTGATGAAGGCCACGTCCCTCGACAGCCTATCAAGGCGGGAGACCAAGACAGGGCAGCGGCGGCGTTTCGCCTTTGCCAGGGCCGCCGCAAGCTGCGGACGCCGGTCGAGAGCATCGAACCCCTTTCCGGTCTCCTGCTCGCTGAACCACTCCACAATCTCATAGCCTTGCATATCGGCAAACTGCTGGATTGCGGCCCGCTGAGCGGTGAGCCCGAGGTTCTGCTTTTTGGTGGAGGTCCGCAGGTATCCGACTGCTGCCATCATGGCTGCTGTCCTGCCCGTACAAAGAGTGGAGGGTGGTGAAGTGTTTGTAATTTCTGAACCTGGGTGCAAAACGACGGCTCGGCAATCCCAGAAATTCTCAAGCCTTCGGAAATCGCAGGTGCGAAGCGGTCCTTTTGCGTTCCTACTGTGAAGGTCGCTGTTGGCGCGTGGCCGAATAAGCGGTGCGCAAAGTCCTGACCCATAGCGGCCCGTTGACACCACGGCCTTTATCGTCCGCATCGACGCAGGAAGCGGACGTCGCAGAAGTCGCAGCAGTCCTCACGGGCCCGCTAGTCGGGCGGATGCAGCGCGTGCAGCGAACCCTGCGATAAGCGGACGTCGCAGAAGTCATAGCAGTCCTCACGGGCCCGCTAGTCAGGCGAATGCAGCGCGTGCAGTGAACCCTGCGATCAAGATCACCAACATCTCCGCCTTTCTGCGGCTGACCGTGCCTACTGACAGCCGAATGATGATAGCGGAACCTGTGTTGCGATCTCGGACACCAAAGTTC
This sequence comes from Methylobacterium segetis, assembly GCF_004348265.1. GTDB lineage: Bacteria > Pseudomonadota > Alphaproteobacteria > Rhizobiales > Beijerinckiaceae > Methylobacterium > Methylobacterium segetis. Next base: position 57,252 of record NZ_SMNT01000014.1, on the reverse strand, counting down.
CGCATCGAATAAACCTAGAGTAAATCAGGGCTGCCGCTCCGTAACGGCAGCCCTGATCGGACCGGCTGCGTGTCGACCGAATTCGTCGGTTCCAACTGCCGACGCTCGCGCCTGCCTTCCGCGGTACCGCCGCCTTCTTCGGGGCCGCGACCCTCACCGGCATCGAGATCAGGCCGTGGGCTTGCTAGCGCTGGCGAAGATCCTTCGGCAGTACGCAGCCAAGCGCTCCGGCCGGTCGGCCGCGTCGCGATAGGCGATATGGCCGTCGGGCCGGACGAGGACAGTCGACGGCTGGCCTTCGAGGCCGTAGGCGCCGTGCGCCTTGCCGTCGAGGTCCGACAGCACAGGTACTCGTCCCGCCTCAATGGCGGGGCCCGCCAGGATAAGGCGCGGCCGCACCCAGCCCCACGGGGCGACGGCCTCGATGGCGGCGCGCAGCGAAGCGCCGGCTTCCGGGGACCGCCCGTCGAAGCACAGCAAGGTCCAACCCGTCGTCACGCCGTCCGGATTGTAGATGAACGGGAACAGCGACGTCGTCCGGCCGTCGGCGGTCACCTCGGCCTCGGGAGCCCGCTCGCCAGCCTCCGGTCCGCGTCGAAGGAGATGGGTCACCCCCGAGAGATGATCCTCGTTGAGCGGGCTCTTCGGATAGCTGACCGAGAGCTGCTGCAGGTCGTCCGTGCCCTGGAGCAGGGCGCCGATGCCGGGCACCACCTTGGCTGCCAGCCCGAGGGCCACGTCCGTGACGGGTCCCCGGTAGACAGTCCGGCGGAAGCCCTTCGCCTGTTGCGCGCTGAGCCTGGCGTGCTCGCCGCCACGCTCGGTATCGTAGGATTCCAGAACGACGGAGGCTGCCTGCCCGCGGAGCACCGCCGCGAGCCGCCACGCGATCTCGACGGCATCATGCAAGCCGGCGTTCATGCCCTGGCCGCCGATGGGCAGGGACAGGTGCCCGGCATCGCCGGCCAGGAACACCCGGCCGCGAGCGTATCCCGGCGAGACACCGTACTGGAAGCGGCTGTGGGTCAGCCATTGCGGGTCGGTCAGCGTCAGGGTCTCGTCGCCCGTGACCTCGCGGGCCACCGCCTGGATCTCGTCCAGCGTCGGATCGCGGTCCGGCACCCCCGTGTCGTCGGCAAGGAAGAACAGCCGGTGATAGCCGCCCCAGACCGGCATCACGCCGCAGAAGCCGCGCTCGTAATAGAAGAACCAGAGCTGGTCGGGCTCAAGCGAACGCCGCCAGGACAGCTTGGCGTCGACCTGACGGTTCATCCGGCCCTCGAACCGCTCGGGCTCGAAGCTCAGGCCCAACCGGTCGCGCACCGTGCTCTTGGCGCCGTCGGCGGCGACGAGGTAGCGGCAGCGCAGGCGCTCCTCAGGCCCGTCGTCTCCGCGCCTCACCGTGACGGTCACGCCATCGCCGTCTTGGGCGACGGCCACGACCTTGCCGCCGCGCTGCATCCGTCCGCCGCGCCCTTCGTAGGTTTCGATCAAGGTCGTCTCGATGACGTCCTGCCCGCTGTAAAGGACCTGCGGGTGGGGACTGGTGACGTCGTCGATCTGGATCGGCGTCGTCGGCGTGCCGTTCATGAAGAAGTTCACCAACCGGACCGGGTAGGCGCGCTCCGCGATGGCGTCGCGCAGCCCGATGGAGGCCAGGAGTTCCTGCGGCCGCGCCCAGAGGTTGTTGGCCCGGGAATACGCCCGGACCTCGGTCCTCTCCTCCAGGATCAGACAATCGACCCCGTGGTGGCGCATTGCGCACCCCGTGGTCAGGCCGACGGGACCGGCGCCCACGACGATGACCTCGGCGTCGAAGGGCTCATTGGTCGCTTCAGATGGCATGGGAGCCTCGGGCTGGAGAACGGATGGGCTCACGCCGCGCAGATGCCGGGTACGTCGACCTTCCGGAACAGGTGCGGGCTCACCGTCGCGGTCTCGGGGTAGTCCGACAGGCGGGCGCGGAACTCCGGGTTGGTGAAGGCGGCCCGGAAGTCAGAGACGCTGTCCCAGACGGCGTAGTTCAGGAACACGCCGCTGCCGGCGATGCCGCGGTGCAGCTGGGTCGATACGAACCCGGGCTGCCGCTTCATGACCTCGGCGTCGGCCGTCCAGGCGGAGAGCAGCCGGTCGGCATCGGCGGGCCGGGCCACGAAGGTGTTGATCAGGACGACCGCGCCGCCCTCGTCCTTCAGTTGGTCCGCCAGGGTGACGGTCTGGTCCATCTCAATGAACTTGGGCATGTCAGGCTCCTTGCGTCTGGGTTCGGGTTCCGATGGCGGCCGCCGGCTCGGACCTTTCGATCCGTTCCCGCATCTCGCGCAGCAGGGTGCTGGCAGCTTCGAACGCCTCGGGCGATAGGCCGGCGGCGAGGGTATCGGTCCAGCGCTCCTGCCGCTCGATGGCGACGCGATAGGCGGCCTCACCGCGCTCCGTCGCTACGACCAGCATGGCCCGCCGGTGATGGGGGTTCGGCTCCAGGCGGACGAGGCCGTCCGCCCGCATCTCGTCGACCAAGCGCTGCACTGCCTGCCGCGTCAGGCCCATGTTGCGGGCGATATGGGCGACCGGCAGCGGCACGGGCGAGAGCGCGATGGCTCCCAACACCTGCCACCGGGCGCTCGTCAGACCGAGATCGCCGACGAGCGTGTCACCGGCGGCTAGATGTTCGGTCCCAGCATGTGGTGTGACGGATCGAGCCTGAACCGTTCGGGCTGTTTGGTCCAGGCTTGGCAGATGAACTCATAGGGAGTGAGGCCGCGCAGGGTCTTGAGGCGACGACCATAATTGTAGGCCTCGACGAACAGCTGCAGGTGGTGGCGCAACTCGTCATGGCTGACGTAATGGTAGCGCTTGACCGTGGCGTCCTTGATCGTGCGGTTCATTCGCTCGACTTGGCCATTCGTCCACGGACAGCGTGGCTTGGTCAGACGATGCTCGATCTTGGTCTGCTCGCAGGCCCAGTCGAACGCATGCCAGCGGTAGATGCGTGGCTCGTCGCGCTCGGCCCAGTAGGCGGCGGCTGCAGCTTCGGCCTCCTCGTTCACCGGCGTGTTGTCGGTGAACTGGATGCCGTTGTCGGTCAGCACCGTGTGGATCGTGTAGGGCACGGCTGTGACCAGATCACGAAGAAAGTCTGCTGCGATCCGCTGAGTGGCCCGGTCGTGCAGTTGAACGAAGGCGAACTTGCTCGTGCGGTCGATGGCCACGAACAGGTGCAACTTGCCCTGTTCCGTGCTGACCTGTGCGATGTCGATGTGGAAGTATCCGATCGGATAGGCCTTGAAGCGCGAACGCTTCGGCTTGTCGCCGTCCACGTCGGGTAGCCGGCTGATGCCGTGGCGCTGAAGGCAGCGGTGCAGCGACGAGCGGGTCAGGTGCGGAAGGGTGGGCTGAAGCGCGTAGAGGCAGTCGTCCAACGGCAGAAGGGTATGCCGCCGGAAGGCCACGACGATGGCCTCCTCCTCCGGGCTCAGGACGGTGGACCGCGCTTCCTTCGGTCCCATGCGGGCGTCCATTGACGTCTCTCGACCACGCCACTTCTGAACGGTGGTCGGGCTGACGCCGTAGCGCTTGGCTGCCGCTCTCACGCTCTCTTGACGAGCTTGGATTGCCCGACGGATCGCCTCCGTCGTTGTGGCGCTGCCGTGGAGAACCTGTCCCATAGCGCGTCCCTCCATGCGGTCTCAAGCGTACCACCACACAAGGGGACTGAACATCTAGCGCGACATCGCTTACGTGGAAGAAGAAACTCACCACGACGATGGCGGCAGAGCGGTCGCAGCGATGCCACATACCGCTCTGTCTAGCTTACTTGACCGCGAGAACATCCCAGCGCTCGATGACCGGCGGCGTGGCCAGAAGCTCATCGGCGTTCTGCATGAGTGCTGCCGCGATCGGACCGTTGAGATGTGCGGTTCTGTCGCCATCATTCTGAAAGGCGTCAAAGATCGCGAAACTGCTTGGTCCGAACTTTACAGCATACCAGACCGGAGTACCTGTTTCGGCTTGTGCCAACGGCAGCGCGTCCTTCAGAAACTTTTCCAAAGCCGCTTCTTTGCCAGGCTTGGCGTCGAGCCGCACGAATAAGCCCATATGTGTCATCTTCATCGTCTCCATCTTTGGGTGTGGTTGGGTTGACTTCGAGCTGCCTGTCGTATCCGCCATTGCGCTTGTCGCGCCGGTGGCGACAACGAGGGCCGCCGTGAGCAGGAACACTTTAATGGTCCTCATTTTGTTCCCTATTTGATCGCGCCATCGTCGGCCGCGTCGCTAGACTATCATCGCAGCGGAGCGTTAGCGCTTGGCAGAATTGACAAACCTGATACCATTCTCGCCATGAGCACAGCCACGACAATTTTAGCGCTTGATGGGGTGTTCGATACTGGGCTTGCGGCGTTTCAGGACACCTTAGCGACGGCGCGCGACTTGGCGCCCCCCGCCTTGCGTGAAAGTTTGAACTCGTCGGTTTCCAGCATTCGTCGCGCAACACGTACAGCGCACGGCCTCGCAATCCCTACGGTTCGGGCCGACGCCCTCCCGACTCCCGGCTTTGTCTTCGTGCCGGCATTGGGAGCGAAGACGGAGGAAGGCATTGCCGACGCCCTTGCTCATCCCGATGTAAAGCGAGCTGTCGAACTATTGCGAACCTGGCAGGCAAATGGTGCGACTATCGCTGCTGCTTGTACGGGGACATTCGTCCTCGCTGAGACGGGATTGTTAGACAAACAAGAGGCCGCCACCAGTTGGTGGCTCGCACCTTTCTTTAGAGCCCGGTATCCCAGCGTTGCACTCGATGACAGCCGTGCGCTGGTGGGTAACGACAGGGTCGTTACCGCAGGCGCGGTGCTCGCACATTTCGATTTGGCGCTCTGGTTCGTTCGTCAGCGGAGCCCCGAACTGGCCGACACCGTCGCTCGCTACCTAATGCTCGATCCTCGCTCGCCTCAAGCCACCTATGCCATCCCGGATCATTTGCGCCACGCCGACCACCTGGTGATGCTCTTCGAGAAGTGGGCGCGTGAAAACCTCGATACGGGCTTTTCCTTGGAGCAGGCCGCGGCCTTTGTCGGGACAAGTGAACGAACTCTGTCCCGCAGAATCAATATGGTGCTGGGCCGCTCTCCATTGTCTTATTTCCAGAGCCTGCGCGTTGAACGAGCGGCTTATCTCCTGAGGACGACCAAATTGGGAATGGATGAGATCGCAGCCCGCACCGGCTATGATAATGCAGCCACTCTCCGCACTCTGCTACGTCGTAAGACTGGCCGCACCGCCTCAGAAATTCGCCGGACGAACCATTTAGGAGTGCAGGATTAGAGCCGTGCCCGAGCGGTTTGGGACGGCTGGAGGGTCGGGACGTTGAGGGGTGAAGGAGGATGGCGATGCCTTCACCTTTGTCCGTCGATTTATGTCGACCACCCCGTGATCCGCACCGGTTTTGCTCGTCATGATGTGCGGGAAGCGCAGGTAATCGTCGAGCGAGAGCGGCGGCGCGACCCCGAGCAGCTCCGGGTTGAACAGGCACAGGTAGCCGAAGCGGTAGAGGGCGCGGACCTTGTGATGCGCCTGGCCCTCCGTCAGGACCCCGACCGCCAGGTCGACTTGGTCCGCATCGAGCTCCCCCAGCACGCTGCCGTAGTCGAGGGCGCGCAGCCTGAGGCTGATGCCGGGCGCCTCGCGTCCCAGGAGGGCCAGCAACCGGGGGATGAGATACGCCTCGACGCTGCCCGGCACCGCGAGGGTGAAACCGCGCTCGACCGTGGCAGGATCGAAGGAATCCTCGCGGAGGACGATGCACTGGAACTGGCGGACCGCCGACCGGACGGGCTCGACCAGGGCGACCGCCCGCGGGGTCAGCCGCATGCCGTCCGGGGCCCGCGTCAGCAACTCGTCGCCGAGCAGCTTCCTCAGTCGGCCGAGGCTGCTGCTCATGGCCGACTGGCCGACGTTCAGGTGGCCCGCCGCACGGGTGACGCTGCGCTCGGTCAGGAGCGCGTCGAGGGCCACGAGCAGGTGAGGTCGATCCCGGCGAGGTCGCGATGCTTGACCGTCATGGTCGCCCGCGCCCATCGGCAGGGGCGCCCGAGCCGGCATGCGGCAACAGCGCGAGGGACGCCTCGGCGATGCGCTCAAGCTCCGCCCGCGCGGCACCGTCCCGCGCCTGGACCGACAGGCCCTGCAGCAGCGTGTTGAAGGTCGAGGCCAGCGTCGCGACGTCGGTCCCGAGCGGCAGGTCGCCGGCGTCGAGGGCCCGCTCGAAGCGCTTGCGGAAGTTGGTTCGGCTGACCTCCCGCAACGCCCTCAAGGCGTCGTGGACGTCCTGTGCCTCGGGCGAGACGTTCGCCGTGCCCAGGACGACCATGCAGCCGCAGGGCGCATCGAGGGAGGTCAACACGGCGGCCGCCTCGGTCATGAACCTCCCCACCGCGACGCGAAGGTTCGGCTCCTCGTCGAGGAGCCTCCAGGGGGCCGCCCAATAGGTGGTCTCGTAATGCTCGACCGCCTCCATGAAGAGGGAGGCCTTGTTGCCGAAGGCCGCATAGAGGCTCGGCGGATTGATCCCCATGGCGGAGCAGAGCTCGCCCATGGTCGCCGGCTCGTAGCCACGCTTCCAGAACACCTCCAGTGCGCTGTGCAGGGCCTGGGCCCGGTCGAAGGTGCGCGGCCGTCCCTTGCTCCTGTGCGACGTGATCGCGGTCATCGCATCCTCGGTGTGCTGGCGCACATGAGCCCTCGGACGGGCCCGCTGCGGGTTGACGGCGTGTAACGCCCGTTACAGATATAACGTCAGTAACGCCCGTTACAATAATCGATTCCGAGACGATGTCAGCGTCGTGACCACCGGTCCGGCGCAACGGAGACCCTTGCCCGATGGCCAAGCTTTTCGAGCCCGTGACCCTGCGCGACGTGAACCTGCGCAACCGCCTCGCCGTCCCGCCCATGTGCCAGTACCAGGCCGAAGACGGGTTCGTGACGACCTACCATACCGTGCACTACGGAAAGCTCGCGCTCGGCGGCTTCGGCCTCGTCATCGTCGAGGCGACCGCCGTCTCGCCGGAGGCGCGCATCACCCACGGTGACGTGGGCCTCTGGCGGGACGAGCAGGTCGAGGGGCTCGCCGGCATCGCGGCCTTCATGAAGGCGCAGGGTGCGGTACCCGGCATCCAACTCGCCCACGCGGGTCCGAAGGCCAGCATGCAGCGCCCCTACCACGGCGACGGTCCCCTGAACGAGGCCGACATCGCCCGCGGCGACCGGCCCTGGGCCATCGTGTCCGCAAGCGCCCAGGCCGTCGACCAGGGCTGGCTGGTCCCGGAGGCGCTCGACGCCGCCGGCGTCGATAAGGTGAAGGCGGACTTCGCCGCCGCCGCCCGGCGCGCCCTGAAGGCCGGCTTCGAGGTCGTGGAGCTGCACTGCGCCCACGGCTACCTGCTAAACTCCTTCCTCTCGCCGCTGACCAACCACCGCACGGACGCCTACGGCGGGAGCCGCGAGAACCGCTTCCGGCTGCCGCTGGAGATCGCCCGGGAACTGCGCGCGATCTGGCCGGTCGACAAGCCGTTGTTCGTGCGGGTCTCGGCGGTCGACGGCTTGAAGACGGGCGTGACCATCGAGGACACGGTCGCCTTCGCCGAGGCCCTGAAGGCGGTCGGCGTCGACGTGGTCGACGTCTCCTCGGGAGGCGTCGGCGTCACCTACGAGCACCCGAGCGGCTACGGCCACCAGGTGCCCTACGCCGAGCGGGTCAGGCGTGACACTGGCCTCAAGACCATGGCGGTCGGCCTGATCGTCGACCCGTTCCAGGCCGAGCAGGTCGTGGCCGAGGGGCACGCCGACCTCGTCGCCATCGGCCGCGAGGCGCTGCGCAACCCGAACTTCGCGCTCGACGCCGAGCAGGCGCTCGGGGCCGCCCCGCAGGATGCGCCGTACGAGAGCTGGGTGCCCCAACTCGGCTGGTGGCTGAACGGGCGCGAACGGAAGCTCCGCCGGCTCGGCGCCTGGTCGAACGGCGAGGACGTGGCGGCTTGAGCCTCCGGGCGGGGACGCACCGTGACGGCTGCCCCCGCCTCAGGACCCGCGTTCACGGCTGAACCGGGACGTCGTGAAGTCGAGGAACGAGCGGAGCTTCGGCGTGATGCGGCGGTCCGGCGCGTACAGGATATGGAGGGGCCGTTCCGAGCGCCATTCCGCCAGGACGCGGACCAGCCGGCCGGATGCGAGGTCGTCCGCGAGGAGCTCCTCGGCATGATGGATCACGCCCATCCCGGCCAAGGCTGCCTGCCGCAGGGCGTGGCCGCTGTTGGCGGAGAACCGCGACCCGATGGGCACGACGACCTCGCCCTCGTCGCCGTGGAACGTCCAGCGTTCCTCCAGCGCCGAGCCGGAGAAGCCGAGGCATGCATGCCGGGCGAGGTCGCTCGGGTGCCGAGGCCGCCCGTGCCGCTCCAGGTAAGCCGGAGACGCGCACGGGATCAGGTTCAGGGGACGGCACGAGCGCCGCCCCCGCGTGGATCAAGGCCGCCGCCTGAGGGCTCCCGTCCAGACGTCCTCCCGCCGGGCATCCCCGGCGGGAGGTTTCCGCGCCCTTCCCGGGGCGTACACCATCGAGGAGAACGACCATGAGCCGCATCGTACGCTTCCACGAGACCGGCGGTCCCGAGGTCCTCAAGGTCGAGGATGTCGCGGTCCCCGCGCCCAAGGCCGGCGAGGTCCAGATCCGGGTGAAGGCCATGGGCCTGAACCGGGCCGAGGTCATGTTCCGCACCGGCCAGTACGTCACCCGGCCGACCTTCCCGGCCATCCTAGGCTACGAGGCCGCCGGCACCGTCGAGGCCGTCGGGCCCGACGTCGCCGGCTTCGCGGTCGGCGATGCGGTCAGCGTCGTGCCCTGCTTCATGCTCGGTGACTACGGTCTGCACGGCGAGCTCGTGAACGCCCCGGCCTTCGGCGTGGTGAAGCACCCAGAGAACCTGTCCTGGGAGGAGGCTGCGGCCACCTGGATGATGTTCGTGACCGCCTACGGCGCGCTCGTCGACATCGCGAACGTCCAGGCCGGCCAGACCGTGCTGATCCGCGCCGCCTCCAGCAGCGTGGGCTTGGCCGCCATCCAGATCGTCAACGCCCTCGGGGCCACCCCGGTCGCCCTGACCCGTCGGAGCGCCAAGCGTGACGAACTCCTGAAGCACGGGGCGGCCCACGTCATCGCCACCGAGGAGCAGGACCTCGTCGCCGAGGTGAACCGCATCACCGAGGGCAAGGGCGCCAACGTCGCCTTCGACCCGGTCGGCGGACCGGAGGTCGCCAAGATCCTCGACGCGCTCGGCTACCTCGGCATCTTCTTCCAGTACGGCGCCCTCGACACGACGCCGTTGGCGGTCCCGGTCATGCCGCTGCTAGGCAAGGACCTGACGGTGCGCGGCTACCAGCTCTTCGAGATCACCAAGGACCCGGCGCGCTTGGAGAGGGCCAAGGACTACATCGTGAAGGGGGTTGCCTCGGGCGCGCTGAAGCCGGTGGTCGCCAAGACCTTCACGCTCGACCAGATCGTCGAGGCGCACCGATTCATGGAGAGCAACGAGCAGGTCGGCAAGATCGTCGTCACCGCCTGAGCGGGAGGCGCCGAGGGGACAGGCCCGGCGGGATGCGCATGGGCCGCCCCTCGTCCGGCTCATAGGTCGACCGGACGCGAGTGGCTACGGAAGACATCGGCGATTTCGCCCCGGCCCCGGGACCCAGGGTAAACACCGACCATGCTCCCGACCGGCCTCCGGAGTTTCCTGGAGCGCGACCCGCCGCGCCTGCGGTTCGGCCTCGCCACGGCGGCCGCGGCGTGGCTCGCCATCGTCCTTGCGGCTGCGCTCGACCTGCCGAACGGGCACTGGGCCGGCGTGACCGTGCTCACGGTCTCGCAGCCGACCCGAGGGCTGCTCTTCGAGAAGTGCCTCTGGCGCCTCGTCGGCACGACCGCGGGCGCGCTGGTCGGCATCGGCCTGCTCGCCGCCTTCGCGACCCACCCGGCGGCGGCGCTCGTCGGCTTGACGGCTTGGCTTGCGTGCTGCGCGGGCATGTCCGCCCTCGTCCGGCACTTCCGCAGCTACGGGGCGGTGCTGGCCGGCTATACCTGCGCCATCGTCGCCCTGATCGACTTCGACCATCCGGCCTCGGTTCAGCACATCGCCTTCGGTCGCATCGCCTGCACGGTCATCGCGGCGTCCTTGCGGCCACCGCCGTGACCGGCCTGCTGATGCCGCGCTCGGGGCGGCGCTCGCTCCTCGACCGCGCACGGCAGTCGGGCGCCGAGCTTCTGGAGCGCTGCTCAGGTCTGCTCACGGGTTCCCTGGGCGCAGCGGACCAGGGCGCGCTGCTGGCCGTCGTAGCCCGGCTCGGCGACCTCGACGTGGAGGCCGACGAAGTCCTCGACGGCGCTCCGGGCGCACGCTGGCGCAAGCGACGCCTGCGCAACCTCCTGGCCTCGCTCCTCCTCGTGGCCTCGCGTACCCGGGCGCTCGCGCGGTCCGACGATCCGGTACAGGCGCAGGCGCCGCCGGAACTGAAAGCCCTCCTGGGTCAAGCCGCCCTCCGATTCCGGTATAAGGACTTTCCCGGGTCGGTCCCTCTCGCGTCCGCCGATGGCCGACCAGCCGTGGCCGACACCCGAGCCGCCCTGACCGCGGCCCTTGCGGATCTCCGCGACCTTGAGCGGGCGCCGGTCGTGGGGAATGGACCCGCCCGCCTCGAAACGCCCTTGGATTGGCAGGGGGCGGCGCGTGCCGCGACCCGGACGACACTTTGCGTCTTGCCGATGGGCCTCGCGTGGCTCGCGACCGGCTGGGCCGCCGGCTCGCTCATGCTGCTGGGCACCTGCGTGTTCGTGACCTTGCTCTCGGCGAACGAGCTCGGGGCCGCGATGATCCGACGTATCGTGCTCGGCGTGCTTGCGGGCATCGGCCTCGCCCTGGCGTTCCGCGCGTTCGTGCTGCCGCACCCGGCCGGTCTGACGGTTCTCCTCCTCGCCCTCGTGCCGGTCCTCTGCGTCACGGCGGCCGGGCTCACCTTCAGGCTGACGGCGGTGAGCACCGTCGAGTTCAACAACTTCTTCCTCATGATGAGCCAGCCGACGCATCTGACGCCCCTCGGCCCGCCTCTGGCGCATCAGGGCCTTGCCATGCTCGTCGGCATCGGGGTGGCCGCCCTGGCCCTCCACCTCGTCATGCCGCTGGACATCGAGCGGAGGAAGCGGCGCTTGCGCCAGGCGCTCGCGGGCGACTTGGCCGAACTTGCCGGAGGCGCATCGGGCAAGCGGCGCGCGAACTGGGAAGCACGTACCCTTTCGCGAGGCCTGCGACTGCTCGCCGGACGGGGACGGCGTGACCGGACCGCGGACGCGGAGGACGTCCTCAACATGCTCGAACGTGGGCGGACACTACGTGCTCCGTCGGACGCGTTCGAGGGGCGCGACCCCTCTGTTCGAAGCGTCGCCTAGTTACCCATATCGAGATGCCGTGAGCCAGAATCGGCCCAAGCCGTGCCGGTCGACGCGCTGCGCCACCGTGGCTTAGGTCGCAATCTGACGCCTCATGCTCCGGCTGCGGCGAGCTTGTGCCGCCGTCCGAGCCGGTGCCTATCCGCAAGCGCCGCCATGGCCTCGTTGGCGGCCCTTTGCCCGCTGTCGTGGGCGCCGTGCGCCGTTGTGAAGTCGAACGGGTGCGTCGCCTCGCCGGCGAAGAAGAGGCAGTCCTCGAAAGGCCGGGCCAAACGTGCCCGCGCATCGGATCGGCCCGGCAAGGCGCAGCTATACGCGCCGCCGATGGCCTGCATCCGGCTCCACGACGTCGCCGCCAGCGGCCGGATGGCCGCCGACACGTCGCTGCCGAACAGGGCGACCAACTGAGCCGACACGTACGCGAAGCCGGCGGCCGGGCCCTCCTCCTCCAGAATGCGAGCACCGTCACCCCCGAGGAACGCCTCGATGATCGGCCAGCCGTTGGGTCGGATCGAGTAGGAGGCAGACCTCGGGTCGCGCAGGTTGCCGTAGGCATGTGCGGCCGGCTCGAATGCGGCGTCGCACCCGATCTCCAAGAAGACCTTCTCGTTCCGCCCGAGCGGCAGTGAGGCGGCCGCCTCGCGCCAGGGGTCGACCCCGGCGGGAAGGCGAATGGCGTCGCCGGCCAGGACCCCGGTCGAGACCGTGAGGATGGCGGCTCGGGCGCGAACGGTGCCGGCCCGCGTCGAGACGGCGACGCCGTCGACCGTCAGGTCGATCCGCTCGACGGGAGTGGCCAGGCGCAGCGCCGCCGCAGGCGGCAGGCTGGCCGCGACCAGGGTGCCGTAGCCGAGCGGCAGGTTCCAGTTCCGACCCGTGGAGGCATCGTCGTAGGCCATGTAGTCGGTGGCGGAGATGCGTTCGGGCGCGAGCCCGCTCATGAAGCCGGCGATGGCCCGCACGTAGGCGTTCCACTCACCCCCGGGCTCCAGGGCATCGCTCGCCTGGTCGCTGCCCTGCGCGACCGCCCGGAGCCGCTCCTCCCATTCGCCGAACGCCTTCCGGGCCGCCTCCTCCTCGTCCTCGTCCCAGGCGATGCCGGGATGCGCCTTCCCCCACGGCGGATCGCTTCGGTCGACCGGGAAGCCGGACGCCTCGGCGATGCTGACCCAGGCGTTGCGGTCGCCCGAATGGAGCCACTCGCAGCCTAGGTCGAGCGGATACCCGGCGAGATCCTGCGTGAAGGCGCGGCCGCCAAGGCGCGCTGACGCCTCAAGCAGCAGCACCGCTTTGCCGTTGGCCGTGAGCCGGCGCGCCGCGCCGATCCCGGCAGCGCCTCCCCCCACGATGATGACATCGTACTCGTTGTGCATGCGCCGAAGGTGAGATCGGGCATCGCGCGGGACAAGCGGCAGGGCCTGCAGGGGCGGCCATCGTTGGAAGCGGGCAGGCGCTCGGCCGGCCCTTCAGCCAGTCGACGATCCCGGCTTCAGCCGGCTTTGCGGGCATACCGCCCCTCGTCCCGCGATACGAAATACCGGCCGTGAAAGACGCGTACGTCCATCTTCTTCTTAAACGTACCCGGCGTGAGGGGCTCCTTGTGCAGGGTGGCGCCGCGTAGCGTCACGGCCCGGAGCTCCGGCAGGATCTCGGTCGGCGTCAGGAGGCCCCGCTCGACGAGGAGGTCGGCTATCTCCTGCATGACGCGGTCCCAGAATTCCTGGGCGCGGAAGCGGTCGAACTGGTTCTCGACCTTCCGGAGGCGAGCCTAGACGCGGGCGGCTTCGGTCTCAGGATCATGTAGCCTCCCGGCTCGACAATTCCGCGCAGCGACCGCTTTAGAGCGAAGAGCGGCCATTTGAGCGGTTATCGTAGAAGGTCCGGAATTGGCGCGATCCAGACCTATGATTTGGGGTTCTGCGAGGTCAGTTTCCCGGGTGCTTTTTGAGTTGGCCGGACGGGGCAATGGGCGCGACCCAGATCCATAGCCCGGGCTGCTGCGGCATCCGCTTTCACGATGCTTCATCCGTGGGAGGCCCGATGGCGACCGTGGGCGTACATGCTCCTGAGCGGCCATATACCGCTCGGCACCTGCCCTTAGGCGCCTTTCGATTGCGCGCTGCCATGACATTGCTCACAGCTTCAGCGGCTTTGGACGCTTCACAGCATCCGATCTGAAAGTACGAATTAAGGGCTGGATGTTTAGCAATGCCTGCTTGCAGTGGACCAAAGCTTTTCGAGGTCAAGGCTGGTGTAACGAACCTTCACGATCTCGCGGTATAATATAGCAGCCTCAATCTCTTGCGAACCGCCATAGGCAGCCTCGGTACCCCCGTTGGCCCAGCCACCTAGGAGGCGCGCCGCTTCATCCGATACTCCCGCGAGGCGCATCGCATCGCGGAAATTGTGACGGAATGAGTGGAAGTTCTTGCGGGCGTGTTTGATGCCGATGTGGTCGAGGAAGCGCGCGAACCATTTTGAGAAGTTGTCGCTGGCGTAGCCGGTGCTAGCCACCGCGATCTCAGGAAAAAGGCGTGACCCAGGGCCGGCTTGGCGGACGCGAAATACGAGGTTATCGAGGCCGTGCCGGACCAATTCGGGATGCAGTGGTATAAGCCGTTGGCCTGCTTCGGTCTTGACGCGCTTTGTGCCGTCGTTAGTCGCCTGAACGCGAAAGACCAGGTAGCCCCCAATCTCGGCCACGTCGGACTCGTCTAGCTGGCAAATCTCATTCAGACGCATACCCGAGAACAGGGCGATGAGCGGCACCCAAAAGCGTCCTCGGCGTGGTCGGTTCGGTCCCGGCTCCGCGTAGCCATGCTCGTCGTTCTCACAACCGGAATAGAGCGGGGCCGAGAAGATCCGTTTTAGGTCTTCGTCGTTGAACGGAAGGCGCCGGTCCTTAGCCCTCAATCTATCGGACGGGAGCCTGAGGCCGGCCGACGGGTTTCGCGCGATCAGGTGCTCCCGAACCGCGAACTCCATCAAGCCCGTGAATGCGTTTAGGTAGGAGTTGGCCGTCAAGGCGGACATCGGCCGGCCAAGCTTCTCGGGTGGCAGCTTCAGGACGGTTGCCACGGGCATGTCCTTGAACCGCTTGGTCATGTTGGCAGGCAGTCGAGACACCGCGTCGAGTAGCAACCGCGCGCGTTCTCGGTCGATCTCGCATACCCGCGTCTCAGCCCCGAGCACATCCTTGAAGAGCCGCGCCTGAGCAGCCCGCTTCAGCTTCGTCTTGGGTGAACCGGGTGCCTTAGAAAGGTCGCGCTCTCGCCGATCGAGCAAATCTGAGAGCGTCACGTTTGCACCCGGTTGCAATGCCGTTTCGGCGGTCAATTGGTCGAACCGCGGGTTCTGTCCAAGATGCGTACCCGTGAACCGGTTGATGAGGCGCTTGTCACGCTCGATCAGCGCCTCATGCATGAGCTGATACAGACGTCGGAACGCCTCAGAATTCACCTCGTAGGCGAGCCCCTGTTCGGTCAGAAACCTGCGGGTGATGCTCACGACGTACCCGGAGGTGTTTGTATCGTCGGGATCGGTGAGAGCCCGGAAATCTTCAAGCCGGTTCTCCGCGGCTGCTTCAGCCGGACCGATGACGGCATCCTGCTTCTGTGATCGAACGAACCACAGCGTGACGAGAGACCATAGGTCGGCGTCGTTCAGTTCGTTCTGCAGCGCGGCAGGTCTACCCCCAATCGCGCTTGGCGATTTGCGCCGGGCCTCATCGAACTCCGCTTGTGTCTTGAGCCGTTCGAGTGTGAGGCGGCGCTTCGCTTCGACAGGGTCGGAAGTTCGCAGTGATCGGCGCACCTCACGTTTGCCAATCAATGGCCGGAGGTCGTCAGGCACGCGAACACGGAGCCAGTAGACCGACCCGCGGCGCTGGAGGTGTTCTGATCGGCGCGACAAAATCGTGGGCCTCAGTGTACCATCTCTGTGTACCAGAGAGCGCTGAGAAACCCTTGCGAGTAAAGAACTTTCTTACCTACCAATCCCTTGTGGAGGGTTTGGTGGAGCTGAGGGGATTCGAACCCCTGACCTCCGCAGTGCGATTGCGGCGCTCTCCCATCTGAGCTACAGCCCCGTCGAGGCGCCGGCCTTGTAGGCTTGGGCCCCTCAGCCTGTCAATTCCCGAATCTCGCTGCCCTCCCGCCGCGCGCGGTTCGGGTGCGGGCCGACGAGGACATCAGATCCCCGCATGAACGCCTTCATCTGGCTCTTCGACACCGTCGTTCAGCTCTTCATCTACGTCCTCATCGCCAGTGCCGTGCTGAGCTGGCTCGTGGCCTTCAACGTGGTGAACGTGCGCAACCCGATCGTCGCCCAGATCGGCGAGGTGCTCTACCGCATCACGGAGCCCGTGCTGCGGCCGATCCGCAACCTCCTGCCGAACCTCGGCGGCATCGACATCTCGCCGATCATCCTGATCCTGCTGCTGCTCTTCGCGAGCCGGCTGCTGCACGAGTTCGTGCCGACGCAGACCACCGTCTACACCCGCTGAGCCGGCATCCCCGAAGGACGAGACGACCCGCCCCATGAAGACCAATCCCGGCCGCTTCTTCGAGGATTTCCGCCTCGGCGAGACCATCCGCCACGCGACGCCCCGCACCGTCACCACGGGCGACGTCGCGCTCTACACCGCGCTCTACGGGCCGCGCTTCGCCGTGCAATCGTCGGACGCCTTCGCCCGCGCCGTCGGCTACCCGCAGAGCCCGCTGGACGACCTCCTGACCTTCCACGTCGTGTTCGGCAAGACCGTGCCCGACATCTCCTTGAACGCGCTCGCCAATCTCGGCTACGCCGAGGGCGGGTTCCGGCGCCCGGTCTACCCGGGCGAGACGCTCTCGACCGTCTCCGAGGTGATCGGCCTGAAGGAGAGCTCGAACCGGCAGACGGGCGTCGTCTACGTGCGCTCGGTGGGCTCGGACGCCCGGGGCGAGACGGTGCTGAGCTATTGCCGCTGGGTCCTGGTGCGCAAGCGCGATCCCGAGGCGAAGGTCGCCGAGGAGCACGTGCCGAGCCTCGCCAAGGTGGTGGATCCGGCCGACCTCGCGGGGGCGCTGCCGCCGATCGACCGCGCGGCCTACGATGTCGATCTCGCCGGCAGCCCCTACCGCTTCGGCGACTACACGGCGGGCGAGCGGATCGACCATGTCGACGGCATGACCGTCGAGGAGGCCGAGCACCAGATCGCGACGCGGCTGTTCCAAAACACGGCCAAGGTGCATTTCGACGCGTTTGCCACCAAGGAGACCCGGTTCGGCCGGCGCCTGATCTATGGCGGCCACGTCATCTCGCTGGCGCGCGCCTTGAGTTTCAACGGGTTAGCCAACGCGTTCGCGATGGCCGGGATCAATGCGGGCCGCCACGTCGCGCCGCTGTTTGCCGGCGACACGGTCTATGCCTGGAGCGAGGTGGTGGAGACGGCGGACCTGCCGGGCCGCGACGATGTCGGCCTGCTGCGGCTGCGGACGGTCGCCACCAAGAACCAGCCCTGCGGCGCCTTCCCCGACCGGCAGGGCGAGGGCTACGACCCGGCCGTGATCCTCGACCTCGATTACTGGGCCTTCATGCCCAAATAATCGCGCCGACGCGATGATGCCCGGATGATCGCGCTCGCGACGCGATCGCGTTTCGCGGCCCCCGCGCGTAGATCGCGATCATCCCCTCAGCCCGGCGCGAGCAGGCCGAGCACGGCCTGCCGCAGGGGGTTTGCCGGGTCCGAGAGGAGCCGCAGCGCCATCGCGCAGGCGATGGTGACGAGGAGCGGGCGGATCAGCCGGGCGCCGAGGCGTAACGCCAGCATCGAGCCGACCTGCGCGCCGAGGAAGGCGCCCGCCGCCATGGCGAGGCCGATAGACCAGACCACGTGGCCGGAGGCGGCGAACAGGGCGAGGCTGCCGAGGTTGCTCGCGGCGTTGGCGAGCTTGGTGTGGGCGGTGGCGCGCACCACGCCGAGGCCGAGGAGCGTGACGAAGCCGACCATGTAGAAGGCCCCCGCCCCCGGCCCGAACACGCCGTCGTAGAAGCCGACCGCGGGCGCGAGGCTGAGCGCGAAGGCCGCGGGCGTCAGCCGGGCGGTGGCGTCCTCGCTCGACATGCGCTTGGCGGTGGCGAAGTAGAGGGCCATTCCGATCAGCAGCACGGGCACCGCGGCATCGAGCACGGCGCGGGGCAGGAGGCTGACGCAGAGGGCGCCGAGAATCGAGGCCCCGCCCGCCATCACGGCGATCGGCCACGCCCGCGGCCAGTCGATCAGGCCGCGCCGGGCGAAGGCGAGGGTCGCCGAGCCGGAGCCGGCGCTGCTCTGCAGCTTGTTCGTCGCGATGGCGCTGACCGGATCGAGCCCCGACAGGATCAGCGCCGGCATGGTGATGAGCCCGCCCCCGCCCGCGATCGCGTCGACGCAGCCCGCCGCGACCGCGACCGCGAAGAGGCCGGCGATCAAGTCCCACTCGACGCCCCCGATCACGATGCCCCCTCCCCCTGCCCGGCCCGCACGCTCAGGCGCCCCCGGCGCGCGCCGCCGCGGGGCGGCCCGCCGGGGCGGTGCGGCCGCGGGTCCGGGCGGTGCGGCCGCGGGTCAGGACGGTGCGGGAGCGCCAAGGGCCGGGGATCGGCGTCTCGATGAGGGGCCAGGACTGCATCACGAACCGGATCATGCGGAGGCTGAGGAGGGCGAGGTGCGGGAGCGGAGCGCGGGCGCGAGACCCGGCCTCGTCCGGTGCGGCGGGCGGCCGTGGAGGGAGATGCCGTAGGAGCAATCGCCCGGCTTGAAAAGAGGCGGCCCTATGGGTCCCTGCCTTCGAGGCCGGCGCGCCCCGGCACGGGGCCGCCGAGGGCCTCCGGGTTCAGCTTGGCCGCCGCACGCCGCCGGGACAGGTGAGGCCGCCCCGGCTCGGGGCCGGGCCTCGTCGGCTCATCCAAGTAGAAATCCACTCCCTGCGGCCGAGTGCCGCGTGCGAATGCAGAATTGCCTCAGCACAGGTGTAGTCCCGGGCTTCAAGCTTGGCGATCGGCTTCAGAAAAGTTCACGGTTTAATCCTTGTTAAGGATACGTTCCCCTGCGCGCCCGGTTGGCACATCGGCTGAATGCGAGATGCGCAGCTTAGGGAGACGCTCACATGGCGACGATCTCGGGCACGGACGGTCCCAACACGCTCACCGGCACCAACGACGACGACATCATCCTCGGTCTTCTGGGCAACGACACGATCACGGATCCGGGCGGCTTCAACCGGATCGACGGTCAGGGTGGAAACGACACGATCACCGGCGGGAACGACCTCGATTACATCGCGGGCGGGCCAGGCGACGATACGATCTACGGTCGGGACGGCAACGATCAGATCATCGGCGAGGCCGGCAACGACACGATCTACGGCCAGGCGGGCGACGACTACGCCGCGGGCAATCCAGGTGACGACATCCTCTACGGCGGGACCGGCCGTGACTTCCTCGTCGGCGAAGCGGGTCGCGATCAGGTCTTCGGCGAGGACGGGAACGACTTCGTGGCGGGCGGCGACGACGACGACCTCGTCGATGGCGGTGCCGGCAACGACCTCGTCGACGGCGACCTCGGGAACGACACGCTCCTGGGCCGCGCCGGCAATGACACGCTGTTCGGCGATTTCGGCGACGATCGGATGACCGGCGGCCCCGGCGACGACATCCTCGATGGTGGTCCCGGACGCGACACCGCCGTGTTCGACTTCACCCTCGCCAGCGCAACGATCGATGCGCGGGGCACCCTCGCCGTCGTCGGCGGGTCGAGCGGCACGGACACCGTGAAGAACGTCGAGGTGTTCGAGTTCGCCGATCGCACCGTCGTGCAAGGCGACGGCAACGCGCTCGTGGACGACCTGTTCTATCTCAGCCACAACCCGGATGTGGCGGCGTCGGGTCTCGATGCGGAGGCGCATTTCGCCACGTTCGGCTGGAAGGAAGGGCGCGATCCGAACGCGTTCTTCGACACGGAAGGGTATCTCAACGCCTATGCCGACGTGAGGGCGGCCGGCATCAATCCGCTGGAGCACTACCTGACCTATGGCTGGAAGGAGGGCCGCGATCCCTCGGCCGAGTTCGACACCCGCGGCTACCTCGCGGCGAACCAGGATGTGGCCGCAGCCGGCATCAACCCGCTCGGGCATTACCTGGAATACGGGGCCGTCGAGGGTCGCACCCCGGTGAGCGACGGCACCTTCTTCCACTAGGATCGGGCGAGCAGCCGTCCCGGCTGAACCTCCGCAAAGACGGGAAGCTCCCGCGAAGCCCCGCAGCCTCCCGGCTACGGGGCTGACACGGCTGAGGCGGCATCCCGACCGGGTTGCCGCGCGGCCGGCAGCGGCAGGGTAGGCCAGGCACTCGGCCGGGGCGCCCCCCCCCCCCGCCGACAACCCCCCATCCCGGCGCCCGGCCTCAGGCGCCCTGGTGGCTCGGGTGGACCACCATCGAGCGGTAGCTCTCGATGATGTCCATGAACTCGTTGAACTCGCGGTCGGGGACGTTCAGCTGGTAGAGCGAGGTCCGGATCTCGGTCGCGACGATGTCGAACTCGCGGGGGCTCACGGTCAGGTGGGCGTGGCTCTCGCGCATGTCCCGGCCGGGGTAGCATTTCGGCCCGCCGGTCTGCTCCACGCTCCAAGCCGTGACCAGGAACTTGAAGCCGGCATGCCCGTTCTGGGCGTGGAACTCGGCCACCTTCGGGTTGGCATTGGCCGCGCCGTTCACGTAGAGCCGGTCGACGAGGTTGTCGACGGCGGCGGCGATGCCGTAGACCCCGCCGAGCCGCTCGTAGAGGCTGGCCTCCCGGGGCACGCCGCCCGTCAGCTGCTCCGGGATGTCGGTGATCACCTCGGTCATGGTCGTCTCCTCCTGTTCGGTCCGTTGGCGGACCTGTCGCGCGGGCCGTCGTTGCGGGCCGCGACGAGCCGTCAGGGCGGCTCGTTCCGGGGCACCGCGCCCGAGGTGGCGATGCGGTCGGTGAGATCCTTCAGCTCCTGCCGCAGGGCGGCGAGGTCCCCCTCGGCGAGGCCGGTGCGGCAGACCACGGCCCCCTGCACGGTGGCGGCCCTGTCCTCCAGCGCGCGCCCGGCCTCCGTCAGCGCGACGAGGACGAGGCGCCGGTCCGCGGCGCGGGCCCGGGTGACGAGGCCGGCCGCCTCGAGTCGGTCGACCAGCGGCGTGATCGCGCTCGGCCCGAGCTGAAGCCGCGCGGCGAGCTCGTGGACCGGGGTCACGCCGTCCTGCCAGAGGGCCAGCATCACGAGATATTGCGGGTAGGTGAGCCCGACTTCGGCGAGCAGCGGCCGGTAGGCGCGCACCACCGCGTTCGTCGCGGCGTAGAGGGCGAAGCAGAGCTGGTCGTCCAGCCTCAATATCCCGTGCTTGATCGACGTCGCCATTGACCGGCATTCCCTTCAGACATTAACGATCCACGCGTGAACGACGCTGTCAACCGGCCGGGTCATCCGCTCACGGCATGATGATCCACCGGCCCGGCCTCGTGCGCAGCGAGCGAGACCTGACGCAAGGGTCCGCCAGAGGAGAGGAAACACGATGACGAGGAAGTTCCTGCTCGCGACGGTTGCCGTCGCGGCCCTGTCCGCCACGCCGGCCCTGGCGCTCGACGTGACCAAGACCGCGACCGTCGCCGCGCCGCCCGCCACCGTCTGGAAGACGATCGGCCAGTTCTGCGGCATCGGCGACTGGCACCCGGCGGTGGAGAAATGCGCCCTCTCCGAGACGGGCGGCAAGAAGGTGCGCACCCTCAGCCTGAAGGGCGGCGGCACCATCGTCGAGGAGGAGCAGTCCCGCGACGACACGGGCATGGCCTACACCTACACCATCGTGGAGAGCCCCCTGCCCGTCTCCGGCTACCGGTCGACGCTCAGCGTCGCCCCGGAGGGCTCGGGCTCGAAGCTGACCTGGACGGGCTCGTTCCAGGCCAAGGGCGCCCCGGACGCCAAGGCCCAGGAGATCATCGGCGGCATCTACGAGGCCGGCTTCAAGGGCATCTCCGAGAAGGCGAAGTAGGCCCTCCCGTCCCGCGGGGGGCCTGCGCCCTCCGCGGGGCATTCCTGGCGTCTCTTGGGCGGCCCCCTCAGGCCCCCTCCAGCAGGCCCTGCCCGAGCCAGCCGCCGGGTTCCGGCACGCCGGGCAGCGCGAAGAAGTAGCCGCCGCCGATCGGGCGGATGTACTCCTCCAGCTGCTCGCCGCTGAGCCGGGTCTGGATCGCGAGGAAGCCCGCGGTCAGGTCCGCCTGATAGCAGGCGAAGAGGAGGCCCATGTCGAGCTGGCCCGCCGGGGTGAGGCCGCGGGAATAATTGTAGCTGCGCCGCAGGATCAGGCTCGCCCGGGTCTCGGCGCTGCGGGGGTTCGCCCGGCGGATATGGGCGGCGAGCGCGATGCGGGCGCCGTCGGGGTCCGCCTCGTAATCGGGCGCGGCCCGCTCGTCGGTGCGGCCCAGTGGGGCGCCGCTCGCCTTGTGGCGGCCGATGATCGTCTCCTGCTCGCGCAAGGGCGTGCGGTCCCAGCGCTCGACCAGGGTGCGGATCACCCGCACCACCTGGTAGCTGCCCCCCGCCGCCCAGGCCGGCTCCGGCCCCCCTGCCCGCACCCAGACGTAGCGCTCCATCAATTCGGCGTTGCGGGCGTCGAGGTTGGCCGTGCCGTCCTTGAAGCCGAGCAGGTTGCGCACCGTGTCGGCGCCCATCGACTTGACCACGTGCGGGGGCAGGAAGCCCTCGATCTTCCAGCGCACCGTGGCGAGGCCCGGCAGGTGCTTGAGCACGTCGCGCAGGGCGTGGATGTTGGTCTCGGCGGTGTTGGCGCAGAGCTGCAGCATCAGGTCGCCGTGGCACTGGCTGGCGTCGAGGGCGTCGTTGGGGAAGCGCTCCATCTGGCCGAGGCGCCGGGGCCGGAGCCGCGCGAGGCCGAAGCGGTAATCGAACAGGCTGGCGCCGACCGAGAGCGTGGCCGTCAGGTTGTCGGGGAAGACGACGGGGCCGAGCAGGCCCGAATCCGGGGCCGGCAGGCGCGGGTCGATCTCGGGGACCGGGCCGCCCTCGGTCAGGAAGGCGAGGCGCTCGGTGAGGATCTGGAGGAGGCGGGCGAGCTCGCCCCGGTTCTCGGCCAGCACGTCGAAGGCGGCGTAGAGCACGCTCGCGGGCTGGGGCGTGACGATGCCGGCCTGATGGGAGCCGTAGAAGGCCTGCGCGTCGCGGGTGCCGTCGCTGCGCGCGTCCGGCATCGTCTCGCCGCGGGGGGCTTGCGGCGGCAGGCCCTCGCTCGCCCGCGCCGGCAGCGCCAGCGCGCCCGCCGCGCCGAGCGCCCCGATGAGCCCGCGCCGCGACGGGCCGGACCCGCCCCTTCCCTGCCCGCTCATGTCTCGTCTCCGGTTCGCGCGGTCCTGGTTCGGCCTCTCCCGGACGGGAGAGGTGGCGCGTCTCCGCCTGCCGCGATGCGGACGGGTGCGGGGATGGGCAGGCCCGCCATCAATCGAGCCCCAGGCGCCCGCGCAGGGTCGCCAATTCCTCGGCCAGCACCGTCACCGGACCCTTGAGCGCGTTCCGGTCCCGGTCGGTCAGGCGGTCGAAGCTGACGAAGCCGCCCTCCGGCGTCCGGTGGCGGGCGAGCTGGCCCGCGATCCGGCTGAAGGCGCGCTCGGCCCGGTCGACGAAGGCGGGGTCGCGCCCGGCGAGGTGCGGGCGCAGCAGGGCGAAGATGGCCTGCGCGCCCTCCAGGTTCCCGGCAAGGTCGAACAGGTCGGTGCGGCTGTAGCGCTCCTCCTCGCCGCTGATCTTGGTGGCGGCGATCTCCTCGATCAGCGTCGCCGCCCCGCCGACCATGCGCACGGGCGGGATCGCGAGGTCGGCGACGCGCTCGCGCAGCTCCGCGGCATCGGCCACGAGGCGCTCGGCGACGGGGTTCAGGCCGGCGGTGCTGCGGTCGAGGAAGAGCCCGCGCTCCAGCCGGTGGAAGCCGATGAAGGCGGGGTCGCGGTCCTTCAGCTCGAAGGCGTCGGCGCGCATGTCCAGGCTGCGGGCGAGCTCGGGTACCATCAGGGCGACGGGCTCGATCCGCTCGTAGGGCTGGCGGGCCGGCGCGTAGAGGCCCTGCGCCTCGGCCAGCCGCCCCGCCTTGACCGCGTCCGCGAGGCGCACCGTGCGGGCGAGGAACTCGTCGGCCTGGGCGAGCACGTAGCGCCGATAGGCCGAGACCGCGCCCGAGAGGTCGGCGGGCGCGGGCGATGCGTCGGCCCGGGCGCCCGCGAGGGCCAGGATGACGGCCAGGATCGTGCCGGCGCGCAGGGCGCGGGCCCGCCCTCGGGGCGGCGCCCGCTCTTGGAGAAATGTCCGCTGTTGGGGACACGCCCGCCCGGGGACAAACGAGCCCGGTCGGGGCGGATCCTCTGGCCTGTCGCCGGGCATGGGCACTGGGCGGCTCGTGTCGAAGGGCGGGTTGCCGGGACGTGCCTCGCGCGGCCGCCCGGGGTCAGGCCGGCCTGGCGGGGCGCGGGCCGGCTTCTGGCGCGGGAGGCGGACCGGCGTCCGTGCTCGCGAGCACGCGCGGCGCGGGCAAGGAGGGTGTGGGCAAGCGGGGTGAGAACAAGCGGGGTGAGAACATGGCGGGCCGACCTCCGGGCCCGGAATCGGGAGGGCGGGCCGGCTCCGCCCATACAATCGGAGCGGGAATCTCTCAACGCGCCCGCGGCGATCCGCGCGCCTTCGCACGGGATTCGGGCGCGGCGGGCCTCAGGCGACGCGGGTCTGCGGGCGGAGGGCGCCGGGCCGGGCGAGGCGGCGGGCGATCTCCTCGGCCCCGACCGCCCGGCCGTAGAGGTAGCCCTGCCCGCAGGCGCAGCCCATGCCGACGAGGGCGGCCTCCTGCTCCGGGGTCTCGATCCCCTCGGCGACGACGGAGAGGTCGAGGCCGCGGCCGATCTCCAGCACCGCCCGCACGATCGCCGCGTCGTGCGGGTCGGCCAGGATGTCGCGCACGAAGCCGCGGTCGATCTTGAGCTTGGTGAGGGGGAAGAGCTTGAGGGTCGAGAGCGAGGCGTAGCCCGTGCCGAAATCGTCGAGGGCGATGCCGACCCCGTGCGCGTGCAGGCGGCTCAGGGCCGCGCGGGTGCCCGCGTCGTCGAGGAGCGCGATCACCTCCGTCAGCTCGATCTCGAGGGCCGCGGGGGGCAGGCCGTGCCGGGCCAGGGCCTCGAGCACCACGTCGGCCAGGGTTCCGGCCCGGACCTGCTCCGAGAACAGGTTCACGGCCACCGTGACGTCCGGCAGGCCGGCCGCGCGCCACGCGGCCGCCTGCCGGCAGGCCTCGTCGATGGTCCACCAGCCGAAGCGCAGGGCGAGCGCGCTCGACTCGATCGCCGGCAGGAAATCGGCGGGCGGCAGCAGGCCCCGCTCCGGGTGCTGCCAGCGGATCAGCGCCTCGACGCCGCGGATCGCGCCCGTGGCGAGGTCGATCTGCGGCTGGTAGGCGAGCACGATCTCCCCGGCGAGGAGCGCGCCGCGCAGGGCGTCCTGGAGGGCGCGCCGCTCGGCGGCCCGCTCGCGCATCGCCGGTTCGTAGGCGCGGACGCGGCCGGCCGGCTCCCGCCGCGCCCCGTCGAGGGCGAGGTCGAGGCTCGCCATCAGCTCCTCCGCGTCGGTGCCGTGGGCGGGGGCGTGGGCGAGGGCGACGCGGGCGCCGACATGCAGCACGTGCTCGCCGAGGCTGAGCGGGTCCGTGACGGCGGGGATCAGGCCCTCGGCGAGCGCGCGCGCGGCGGCCGCGTCGTCCTGCCCGGGCAGCAGCACGGCGAGCTCGTCCTCGCCGGTCCGGGCGAGCAGCGCCTCGGCCGGGAGCCGGCCGGTGAGGCGCACCACCAGGGCCTCGACCAGCGCGTCGCCGACCGCTTGGCCGAACCCGTCGCCGATGCCGCGCAGGCCCTCGACGGCGATGGCGAGCAGGGCGGCCGGGCGGCCCTCGGCGAGGTGGGCGGCGAGGTCGTCGGTGAGGCGGGCCCGGTTCGGCAGGCCGGTGCGCGGGTCCTGGTGGGCGAGGCGCAGGAGGCGGGCGTCGCGGCGGCGGCGCTCGGAGATGTCGCGCAGCACGGCGCCGACGCCGAGCGTGTCGCCCGAGCCCCAGAGGGTCAGCGACAGCTCGACCGGGATCTCGCTCCCGTCCCGGCAGAGGGCCGTCACCTCGACGGTCTTGCCGTCGAGCCGCGGGGCGCGCCCGGAGGCGACGCCCTTGAGCCCCGCCGCATGGTGGCCGCGCAGGCGCACCGGCACGATGATCCCGACATCCCGCCCGAGGAGTTCGCCCGGGCCGTAGCCGAGAAGCCGCTCGCAGGCGGCGTTGGCGAAGGTGATCGTCCCGGCCCCGTCCGTGGTGATGAGCGCCCAGGCCGTGGCGGCGACGAAGCCGTTCGCGTCCCGCCGCGCCATCGTCCGGCCACGCTGGGCCACCGCCTCCATGACGAGGCTGCCGATCCGGGCGAGGCGGGCGCGGGCCTTCGCGCTCGGCGCGCGGCGCGGCACCCGGTCGGCGACGCAGAGCACGCCGAGGCGGTGGCCGCGGCGCGTCACCAGGGGGACGCCGGCGTAGAAGCGGATGCCGAGGGGGCCGCGCACCGCCGGAAGGTCGCGGAAGCGCGGGTCGGCGGCGGCGTCGGGCACGACGAGCACGCCCTCGCCCGCGAGCGCGGTGGCGCAGAGCCCGTCCGCCCTGGGAAAGTCGGCGAGCCCGCCGAAGCCGATGCCGGCCTTCACCCATTGGTGCTCGGCGTCGAGGAACGAGATCGCGCAGAGCGGCGTCCCGAACAGGTCGGCGGCGAGATCGGCGAGGCGGTCGAAGGCGGCCTCCGGAGGCGTGCCGGCGATCCGGCAGCGCGCCAGCGAGGCGAGGCGGCCACGCTCCGCCTCGGATGCGGGGTGCTCCGCCGTTTCGATCGATGTTCCCTGCATCTCAAACGTCTTCCCGGCCGCGGACCCGCGAGCGGCCGTGATCTTCCGCGGGGAGGAACTAGGGAACCGTTAATGCTGCCAGTTGATCGACCGTCTCAGGCATCCAAATGCTTGCGTCCGACTGCACCCGGCGGCCGGATCTGATCGGAATACGCAGGATCGGCCGCGGCGATGCGCTGCCAGCCCGTTCGAAATGCTGTCCAGGGTGCCCGGCCGGCGGGCCGAACCGGGGCCGAGGCCGGGGATCGGCGATCCGCGCTCCCGCTCAGGGCCGGCCGCACAGCGCGGCCCGGAGGGTGGCCGCGTCGCGCGCGCCGCGCAGGGCGGCGGCGATGCCGGGCTCGCGCAGCCGGCGCGCGATGCAGGCCAGCGCGTTCGGGTGCTCGCCGCCCGCATCCGCCGGCAGCAGCAGCAGGCAGACGAGGTCGACCGGAGCCTCGTCGATCGCGTCGAAGGCGATCGGCTCGCGCAGGCGCGCCAGGATGCCGAAGGGCCGCGCGAGCGCCTCCAGCCGCGCATGGGGCAGCGCCACCCCGTCGCCGACGCCCGTCGAGCCGAGATCCTCGCGCCGCAGGAGGGCGGCGAGGAGTTCGGCCCCGTCGATCGGGAGGGCCCGCGCGGCGCGCCGCGCGAGGTCGCCGAGGAGGGCGGCCTTGCCCGCCGCGCGCAGCCCGTGCAGCACGCCGTCCGGCGCGAGGATGCGGCCGAGACTCGCCGCGTCGGACGGCACCGGTGGCTCGCCCGCCATCAGGCGCCGCTCTCCGCGGGCGGCGGCGCGGCCTCGCCGGACGCGCGCGGCCCGTGCGCCGGCTCGTCGTCGGGCGCCCGCAGGCGGTAGCCGATCCCGGTCTCGGTGAGCAGGATGCGCGGGCGCTCCGGGTCGGCCTCCAGCTTCTGCCGGAGCTGGCGCATGTAGACGCGCAGGTATTGCGGGTCGGAGGAGGTCGAGACCGCGTGCATCAGCTGCGCGTGGGTCATCACCTTGCCGGCGTTCAGGACGAGCACCCGCAGGAAGTCGTACTCGCGGGGCGTCAGCTTCACCTCGGCGCCGTCGACCCGCACGATGCGCCGGACGAGGTCGACGCTGAGGCGGTCGACCCCGAAGACCGGGCGCTCCCCCTGCGCGGCGAGCTGGTGGCGCAGGGCCGCGCGCAGGCGCGCCAGCAATTCGGCCATGCCGAAGGGCTTGGTGACGTAATCGTCCGCGCCGTGGTCGAGCGCCTCGACCTTGCCGGGCTCGTCGTCGCGGCTCGACAGGACCACCACCGGAAGTCCCGGATGGCTCGCCCGGATCGCGCGGAGGAGGTCGTGCCCGCGCATGTCCGGCAGGCCGAGATCGAGGATGACGAGTTCCACGCTCTCCCGCGCCAGGAGGTCGAGGGCGCTCCGGCCGTCCGGCGCCTCCAGGATGGCGTAGCCCTGCGTGGCGAGCCCCATCCGCAGGAGCTTGCGGATCGGCGGATCGTCCTCGATGACGAGGATGGACGGTCTCATGCGGCGATGTCCCTCGGCGCGGTCCGGCCCGGCACCGGCAGGCTCACGGTGAAGACGGCGCCGCTCCGGTCGCGGCGGTTGGCGGCGGTCAGGGCCCCGCCCATCGCCTCCACGAAGCCGCGGGCGATGGCGAGGCCGAGCCCCGTCCCGGCCCGGACGCGGTCGCCCTTGCGGGCGCGGTAGAACTTGTCGAAGACCCGCTCGACATCCTCGTCCGGCAGGCCCTCGCCCTCGTCCAGGATCTCGATGCGCACGCGGCCTCCCTCGGCCTGGGCGCGCACCGTCACGGTCGAGCCCTCCGGCGCGTATTTGGCGGCGTTGTCGAGGAGGTTGACGAGGACCTGCTCGACCAGGACGGGATCGAGCCGGAGCGTCGGCAGGCCGGGTGCGACCTCGACGGCGAGGCGGTGGCCGGCCAGCACTCTTTCCACGCGGCGCAGCGCCGTGTCGACCGTCTCGGCCACGTCCTGGGGCGCGAGGTTCGGCGCCACCGCCCCGGCCTCCAGGCGGGTCATGTCGAGGAGGTTGGCGATGAAGCGGTTCAGCCGCTCCGATTCCGCGATGATGGTCGCCAGAAGCTCGGCCTGGGCGTCCGGCGGCAGCGCCGCGTCGAGGTCGCGCAGGGTGGTGGCCGCGCCGAGCACCGAGGCCAGCGGCGTGCGCAGGTCGTGGCTGATCGAGGTCAGGAGGGCACGGGCCAGGCGGTCGGTCTCGGCGGCGCGCTCGGCCCGGTCGAGATCCTCCACGAGGCGGACCCGCTCGATCGCGAGGGCGCCCTGGTCGGAGAGCGCGTCGAGCAGGCGCCGCCCCTCGGGGGTGAGGATCGGGCCGGTCCCGTCCGCGTCGAGGCCGATCACGCCGAGCGTCCCGCGGCCCGTGCGCAGGGGGAGGACCAGGCGCCTGGCGCCGGGCAGCGTGTCGGCGCCGCGCCCGGCCGGGCGGTCGTTGTCGAAGGCCCATTGGGCCGCGGCGAGGTCGGCCGCGTCGAGCCGGTCCTCGGGCGGGTAGCCGGCCCGCACCGTGACGGCCGGCCCCTCCGGCAGCAGGAGCACGACCCGGACCTTCAGCATGGCAGCGACCTGGGCGGAGGTCGCCCAGAGCACGTCGTCGAGGGAGCCGCAGCCGGACAGCTTGCGGGAGAAGCCGTAGAGCCGCTCGGTGGAGCGCGCGCGGGACTGGCTGATCAGAGCCGTCCGCCGCGAGCGGGCGGCGAGGTTCGAGACCAGCACGGCCACGAGGGTGAAGAGCAGGAAGGCGGCGATGTTGGTCGGGTCGGCGATCGTGAAGGTGTAGACGGGCGGCAGGAAGAAGAAGTTGTAGGAGAGCGAGGCGGCCACGACCGCGGCGAGCGAGGGCCCGAGGCCCCAGCGGACCGCGACCGCCACGACGGCGGTGAGCAGGAACAGGTCGGCATTCTCGATGCCGGCATAGGGGGCCGCCAGGAGGGCCGCCCCGAGCCCGGTCGCGGTCGCGATGAGCGCGAGGCCGTAGGGTCCCGCGGCGAACGGGGCGGGGCTCGCCGTGGCGACCGCGCGGCGCGGGAGGCTCTCGGCCGGGGCCGCCTCGCCCGCCACCACGTGGACGCTGATGCTCCCGCTCCGGCGCACGAGGTCGTGCACCACCGAGCCGTTGACGAGCTCGAACGCCCAGGAGCGCGTCGCCTTGCCGACCACGATGTGGTTGACGTTGGCCGAGCGGGCATAGGCCAGGATGTCGTCGGCGATGCGCCGGCCGCCCGGCAGGGTGACGGCGTCGCCCCCGAGCCGGTCGGCGAGCCGCAGCGCCTCGGCGAGGCGGTCGCGCTCCGCCTCGCTGAAGGAGGCGGCGCGCGCGCCCTCGATCGAGAGCGCCGTCCAGGGGGCGTGCAGGCGGTCAGCCAGCCGCTTGGCGTAGCGCACGAGGCCGCCCGCGCGCGGGTCCTCGCTGACGCAGACGAGCACCCGCTCGCCGGCCGCCCAGGGGCCGGCGATCGCGTTCGCCCGCATGTGGCTGAGGAGTTCGTCGTCGACCCGGTCGGCGGTGCGGCGCAGGGCGAGTTCGCGCAGCGCCGTCAGGTTGCCGCGGGAGAAGTAGTGCTTGAGCGCTCGCTCCGCGTTCTCGGGCACGTAGACCTTGCCGTCCATCAGGCGCTGGATCAGGTCGTCGGGGTTGAGGTCCACCACCTCGATGTCGTCGGCCCGGTCGAGGACCCCGTCCGGCACCGTCTCGCGCACCCGGATCCGGGTGATCGAGGCGACGACGTCGTTGAGGCTCTCGACGTGCTGGATGTTGAGCGTGGTCAGCACGTCGATGCCGGCGTCGAGCAGTTCCTCCACGTCCTGGTAGCGCTTGGGGTGGCGCGAGCCCGGGGCGTTGGTGTGGGCGAGCTCGTCGACGAGGGCGAGCCGCGGCCGGCGGGCCAGCAGGGCGTCGAGGTCCATCTCCTCCAGCACCGTGCCGTGATAGGGCACGCAGGCCCTCGGGATCACCGTAAAGCCCTCCAGCAGCGCCTCGGTCTCGGCCCGGCCGTGCGTCTCGACCACGCCGACGACGACGTCGGTGCCGGCCTTCAGCCTGGCGCGGCCGACCGTCAGCATCTCGTAGGTCTTGCCCACGCCCGGCGCCGCGCCGAGGAAGACCTTGAGCCGGCCGCGCCGCCGCTCCTCCCGGCGCGCCGCTTCGAGCAGCGCGTCGGGCGAGGGGCGGGTCGGGTCGCGGCCGGGCTCGGGCATGCCGGATCCTAACCGAAGCGGTCAGCGGCCAGCGAGATCGTCGAGGGCGAGATTGAGCGCGAGCACGTTGACGCGCGGCTCGCCGAGGAGGCCGAGGGTGCGGCCCTCGACCTGACCGGCCACCAGCGCGCGGAGCCTGTCCTCGGGCAGGTTGCGGGCCCGCGCGACGCGGGGGACCTGGAACAGGGCGGCGTCCGGCGAGATGTCGGGGTCGAGCCCCGAGCCGCTCGTGGTCACGAGGTCGACAGGGATCGGCCGGCCCGGAGTCTCGGCTCCCAGCGCCGCGAGGTCCGCCTTCACCCGCTCGGCGAGGGACGCGCTCGTCGGCCCGAGATTCGAGCCCGCGGAATTCGCCGCGTTGTAGGGGGACGGGACGGTCCGGCCCGCATCGGCCGGGTCGGGCGCCGTCGTGGCGGAGGGGCGGCCGTGGAAATAGCCGGCGCCCGTGAAGGCCTGCCCGATCAGGCGCGAGCCGACGATCCTGCCGTCGCGCTCGATCAGGCTGCCCGCGGCTCGGGCCGGAAAGATCGCCCCGGCGAGGCCGGTCATGGCGAGGGGGTAGGCGAGGCCCGTGAGCGCCGTCAGGGCGACGAGCAGGACGAGGGCGGGGCGGAACTGGCTCGGCATGGCGGGTCTCCTCATGACGGGAATGCTCGGGACGGGGATGCTCGGGCGGGTCTCAGGCGAGGTGCAGGGCGGTGAGGGCCATGTCGATGAGCTTGATGCCGGCGAAGGGCGCGAGGACGCCGCCGAGGCCGTAGATCAGGAGGTTGCGCCGCAGGAGCGCGGCCGCGCCCACCGCGCGGTAGGCCACGCCCCGGAGCGCCAGCGGGATCAGCGCCACGATGATCAGCGCGTTGAAGATGACGGCCGACAGGATCGCGCTCTGGGGCGAGGCGAGCCCCATGACGTTGAGCGCCTGGAGCTGCGGGTAGAGCGTCAGGAACATCGCCGGAAGGACCGCGAAGTACTTCGCCACGTCGTTGGCGATCGAGAAGGTCGTCAGCGCCCCGCGGGTCATCAGGAGCTGCTTGCCGATGCCGACGATCTCGATGAGCTTCGTCGGGTCGGAATCGAGGTCGACCATGTTGCCGGCCTCGCGCGCGGCCACGGTGCCCGTGTTCATGGCGACGCCCACATCGGCCTGGGCCAGCGCCGGCGCGTCGTTGGTGCCGTCGCCGCACATGGCGACGAGCTTGCCCTGGGCCTGCTCGCCGCGGATCAGGGCGAGCTTGTCCTCCGGGGTGGCCTGGGCGAGGAAGTCGTCGACGCCCGCCTCCGCCGCGATGGCCGCGGCCGCGACGGGATTGTCGCCCGTGATCATGACGGTGCGGATGCCCATGCGGCGCAATTCCGCGAAGCGCTCCCGGATGCCGCCCTTCACGATGTCCTTGAGATGGACCACGCCGAGCAGGCGGCCGTCCCGGGCCACCGCCAGCGGCGTGCCGCCGGCCCTGGCGATCGCCTCCGCGATGGCCCGGATCTCGCCCGACGCCTCGGGCTCGGCGGCCGGGCGGTAGGCGAGCGCCGCGCCCGAGCCGCGCGTGGCGGCGGGCCAGCCCGTCACGGAGGCGATGACGGCCTCGACCGCGCCCTTGCGGATCGAGGACCCGTCGAGGTCGACGCCCGACATCCGCGACTGGGCGCTGAAGGGCACGAAGGTGGCGTTCAGCCCGGCCATGTCGCGGGCGCGCAGGCCGTAGGCCTCCTTGGCGAGCACGACGATGGAGCGGCCCTCCGGCGTCTCGTCGGCGAGCGACGCGAGCTGCGCGGCATCGGCGAGGTCCAGCTCCGGGACGCCCCGCACGGGGCGGAACTCGGTCGCCTGCCGGTTGCCGAGCGTGATCGTGCCCGTCTTGTCGAGCAGCAGCGTGTCGACGTCGCCCGCCGCCTCGACCGCGCGGCCCGACATCGCGAGCACGTTGAAGCGCACGAGGCGGTCCATGCCGGCGATGCCGATGGCCGAGAGCAGCGCGCCGATCGTGGTGGGGATGAGCGTCACGAACAGCGCGACGAGGAGGATGACCGGGATCGCCCCGCCGGCGTAGCTCGCGAAGCTCGGGATCGAGGCCACCGCGAAGACGAACACCAGGGTGAGCCCGGCGAGCAGGATGTTGAGCGCGATCTCGTTCGGGGTCTTCTGGCGGGAGGCGCCCTCGACGAGCGCGATCATGCGGTCGACGAAGGTCGAGCCGGGGGCGGCCGTGATCCGCACCCGGATCTCGTCCGAGAGCACCTGCGTGCCGCCGGTCACGGCCGAGCGGTCGCCGCCCGATTCCCGGATGACGGGGGCGGATTCGCCGGTGATGGCCGCCTCGTTGACGGAGGCGACGCCCGCGATCACCTCGCCGTCGGAGGGGATCAGGTCGCCGGCCTCGACCAGCACCACGTCGCCGACCCGCAGGCTCGTGCCCGGGACGGTCTCGTAGGCGCGGCCGGAAGGGCCCGGATCCCGGCCCGTGAGGCGCTTGGCCGTCATCTCGGTCCGCGTGCGGCGCAGCGCCTCCGCCTGTGCCTTGCCGCGGCCCTCCGCCAGCGCCTCGGCGAAATTGGCGAAGAGCAGGGTGAACCAGAGCCAGAGGATGATCTGGCCGGAGAACGCGAGGTCGGCCCCGCCCGCGATCAGGTCGCGGACGAACAGGACGGTGGTCAGCGCCGCCACGACCTCGACGACGAACAGGACCGGGTTGCGGATCAGGCTGCGCGGATCGAGCTTCCGGACGGAGCCGAGGAGGGCCGGCCCGAGAAGGGCGGCGCTGAACAGGGATCGGGTCTGACGCGACATGGTTCGATGTCCGGTGGGGTGGGAGACCCGGGGCCGGGGCCGGGCCGTCGGGTGTCAGGGCGTCGGCGCGCGGCTTGTCAGGGCGGCGGCCGCGGCCATCAGGGCGAGGGCGCCGAGGAGCCACACGCCGACGAGGGCCAGGATCAGGTCGGAGAGGCGCGCGGGCGGCGCCCCGCGCAGGCGCGGTCGCTGCGGCAGCCCGTGACGGCGGGGATGAACGGCGTGGCGCATGCTCAGCCGCCCGCCGCGAACGTCTGGCCCGCCGCGCCCGCGAAATGCTCGACGAGGGGGCCGAGCGCCAGGGACGGGAAGAAGGTCAGCCCGCCGATGATCAGGACCACGCCGACGAGGAGGCCCACGAACAGGCCGCCATGGGTCGGGAAGGTGCCGGCGGAGGCGGGCAGCGTCGGCTTCCGCGCGAGCGAGCCGGCGATGGCGAGCACCGGGATCTTCACGAAGAAGCGCCCGACCAGCATCGCGACGGCGAGCGTGGCGTTGTAGAACGGCGTGTTCGCGGTGAGGCCGCCGAAGGCCGAGCCGTTGTTGGCGGCGGCCGAGCTGTAGGCGTAGAGGATCTCCGAGAAGCCGTGCGGGCCGGCATTCGCGGGCCCGGCGAGGCCCGCCGGCAGCACGGTGGCGAGCGCGGTGAAGCCCAGCATCATCAGCGGCAGGCAGAGGATGCCGAGCATGGCCATCTTCACCTCGCGCGCCTCGATCTTCTTGCCGAGATATTCCGGGGTGCGCCCGACCATCAGGCCGGCGACGAAGATCGCGACCACGACGAAGACCAGCATGCCGTAGAGGCCGGCGCCGACGCCGCCGACGATGACCTCGCCGAGCTGCATGTTGAGGAGCGGCACGAGGCCGCCGAGCGCCGTGAAGGAATCGTGCATGGCGTTCACCGCGCCGCAGGAGGCGGCCGTGGTGATCACCGCGAAGAGCGCGGAGGCGGCGATCCCGAAGCGGACCTCCTTGCCCTCCATGTTGCCCCCGGTCAGGCCGAGCTGCGCGAGGACGCCGTGGGCATTCGCCTCGGCCCAGTAGGTGACGGCGACGCCGGCGACGAACAGCACGCCCATGGCGGCGAGGATCGCCCAGCCCTGGCGCTCGTCCCCGACCATGCGGCCGAACACGTTGGTGAGCGCGGCGCCGATGGCGAAGATCGCGACCATCTGCAGGAGGTTCGAGAGCGCCGTCGGGTTCTCGAACGGGTGCGCGGCGTTGGCGTTGAAGAAGCCGCCGCCGTTGGTGCCGAGCATCTTGATCGCGACCTGGCTCGCCACGGGGCCGACCGCGATGGTCTGCCGGGCGCCTTCCAGCGTGATCGCCTCGACGGACGGCCGGAGCGTCTGCGGCATCCCCTGCGAGACCAGGACCAGGGTGAGGACCATGCAGGCCGGCAGCAGGACGTAGAGGGTCGCGCGGGTCAGATCGACCCAGAACGAGCCGAGCGTGCGCGACGAGGCGCGCGAGAAGCCGCGGATCAGCGCCACCGCGACCGCGATGCCCGACGCCGCCGAGACGAAGTTCTGGTGGGTCAGCCCCAGCATCTGCGACAGGTACGAGAGCGTGGTCTCGCCGCCGTAGGATTGCCAGTTGGTGTTGGTGACGAAGCTCGTCGCGGTGTTGAAGGCGAGGTCCGGCGCCACCGCCGCCTGATCGGCCGGGTTGAGCGGCAGCACCGCCTGCAGGCGCAGGAGGGCGTAGAGCAGCACGAAGCCGAGGAGGTTGAAGACGATCATCGCGCCCGCGTAGCCGAGCCAGGTCTGCTCCTGGGCGGAGTCGATGCCCGAGGCGCGGTAGAGCCCGCGCTCGACGGGGGCGAGCAGGGGCGAGAGCAAGGTGCGCTCGCCGTTGAAGACGCGGGTCATGTACAGACCGAGCGGCTTCACGAGCGCCAGCACGAGCGCGCCGTAGAGCGCGATCTGCATCCAGCCATTGAGGGTCATGGGGGAGATCCGTCCGGCCGCTCAGAACCGCTCGGGGCGGACGAGGGCGTAGGTGAGGTAGACGAGGAGCCCGGCCGTCACGAGGGCGCCGAGGGCGAGATCGAGGGTCATGGAGGGGGCCTCAGAGGCGCTCGCAGAGCGAGGCGTAGCCGGCGGCGAGGGCGAAGAAGGCGAGGCCGCCGGCGATGAAGACGATGTCGAGCATGGTGCGTCCCGTGTCCGGTCCGCCGGGTCGACCGGGCCACGCGCCGGCGGCCTCGGCCTGCCGGGATAGTGGAGGGGAACCGCGTTAGGGTTCGAGAGGGAGAGGGGGGCGTTCTTATAAGGATCGCATGAGGATCGGCCGGATCGCGGCCTCCCGCCGCGTCGCCGGATGTCCCGGCCCCGATTCGGGAAGCCCGACGCCGCAGCGCGGCGCGGCAACGCGACCGGCGGGGTCCGGGCGGGCGGGCGCGTACGGCACCGGACCGATCCGGGCGGGCTTTTGTGCAACAGGCTCAAGCCTTTGCCGGGCGCGGGCCGGTTATCGACATGCCGGTTTCCGCCCTCGCGTTGACGGGCCGGAGGCCGGCTCCCTAAGAACGGGACATGCGTGGGAACCTGCCTCTGACGGCTCGGGGTCGCGCGATCATCGGGGTGATCGCGCTCTACGCGCTGCTGCTGCAGGCCTTCCTGGGCGGCCTCGCCCCCCTTCCCCCCGCCGCGCTCACCGATGCGATCTGCGCGCATGACGGCTCGGGCTCGCCCGAGGGCGGGGCCGCGCTCTGCCACCCGCACGCCTGCTGCACCCTCGCCCAGGCAGCGGAGCTTCTGCCGCCGGGGGCCTCCGCCTTCGCGGCGGTGCTGTGGTCGCCCGGCATTGCGGCCCCGGCCCCCTGGCGCGCCGCCGACCTGATCCGCGCGCGCGCGCCGCCCGACCCGTCCGTCAGCCCGCGAGGTCCGCCCACCCTCTGACCGATCAGCCCTCCCGATCGCTCAGACCCGGACCCCTCCCATGTCACGCTCCCTCGACGGCGACGCTCTCGCGTTCCAGGCCGTCTCCGCCGCGCGCCCGTCGGGCGACGCGGTCTACCGCGCCGTCTGGCGCTGGCACTTCTACGCCGGGCTGCTCTGCCTGCCGTTCCTGATCCTGCTCTCGGTCACCGGCTCGCTCTACCTGTTCAAGGACGAGATCAACGCCACCCTGTTCGCCCACCGGACGGTCGTGGCGCCGCGGGCCACCCCGCCCCTCAGCCCGGACCGGCTGCTCTTCAACGCCTCCGAGGCCGTGCCGGGCGCGACGCCGGTCGCCCTGACCGACCCCGCCGATCCGGCGGGCTCGGCGGTGGTGACGATGGCCGAGGGCGCCGGCAAGACCCTCGTCTATCTCGATCCCTACACCGGCGACGTGCTCGACCGCGTCCCGCGCGACGACGAGGCCCTGACGGTGGTGCGCCGGCTGCACAGCCTCGCCTATTTCGGGCCGGTCGCGAACGGCGTGATCGAGGTCGTGGCGGGCTTCGCCATCATCCTCGTCGTGACCGGCACCTACCTGTGGTGGCCGCGCCGGCAGAGCGGGGGGGTCGTCACGCTCCGGCAGACGCCGCGCCGGCGGGTCTGGTGGCGCGATCTCCACGCGGTCACGGGCTTCGTCGCCGGGGCCGGCCTCCTGTTCCTGGCCGCCACCGGCCTGCCCTGGTCGATCTGGTGGGGGCAGCAGCTGCGCACGTGGTCGAACGAGGCGGGCCTCGGCCAGCCCCGTGCCCTCTGGGCGGACAAGGCCGTCTCGGACCTGCCGATGCGGGAGATGCTGACGACGGCCGGATGGGCGATGCAGGACGCGCCCGTCCCGGCCTCCGAGCCCTCGGCCGCGCCCGCCATCG
Source organism: Methylobacterium segetis (assembly GCF_004348265.1). Lineage (GTDB taxonomy): Bacteria > Pseudomonadota > Alphaproteobacteria > Rhizobiales > Beijerinckiaceae > Methylobacterium > Methylobacterium segetis. Next base: position 20,000 of record NZ_SMNT01000014.1, on the reverse strand, counting down.
GCCTCGGCCGGGCCGTGGCGATCCTCAGGGAGCTCGGGATGCCGCGCGGCTTCGAGGTGTCGCTGCCGGTGGGCGACCGGGGCGTGTTCGCGGCGGCCGCCTACCCGCACGACGTCACCCGCCAGCGGATGATCTCCCTCGACCAGTATACCGGCCGGCCGCTCGTCGACGTGCGGTTCGGCGATCTCGGCGGCGTCGCGCGGGCGATCCAGTACGGGATCGGCATCCACAAGGGCGAGCATTGGGGCCGCGCCAACCAGTTCGCGATGCTCGCCTTCTGCCTCGCCACGCTGCTCCTCGCCGTCACGGCCGCGGTGATGTGGTGGAAGCGCCGCCCGGCCGGGCGCCTCGGCGTGCCGCCCTGGCCGCGCGACCGGCGCGTCGCGGTGACCGTGACGGGGCTCGTTCTCGGCCTCGGCGCGCTGTTCCCGCTCACGGGGCTCGTCATCCTCGCCATGCTCCTCGCCGACCTCGGCGTGCAGGCCCTGCGCGCCCGCCTTGCCGGCTGACGCGCGGGCCGCGTCCCCGCGCGCCCGCGATCGCCGATCCCCGACAGCCCTGGCCGCTGCAGCCCCGCGCGGCCGCACTCCCTCGATGAGCCTTCCCGATGCCCTCGCTTCGTCGCCGGATCCTCGGCACCCCCCCGCTGGCCCTCCTCGCCGCCGGCCCCCTCGCCCTCTCCGCGGCCCAGGCCCAGAAGGCCGGCGAGACCGTCACCCTGGAGGAGCTCTCCGTCGCCGGCGAGGGCCGCGGCCCGGGCCCGGCCGCCGGCCAGCCCGCCGGCACGCCTCTTCTCGCCGCGGCCCCGACGCCCCTCGACAGGCCCGTGGGCGAGGTCGTCACCAGCATCGGGCGCGAGGGCGTGATCGACAACCGCGCGGCGACGACCGTGGCCGACATCCTGCGCAACAGCCCCGGCGTGACCGTGCGCCAGGGCAACGGCCCCCGCGACGTCGTCGTCTCGATCCGCGGCAACAACGCCCGCGCGACCGGCGTCTCCCGCAACATGGTGGTGCTGGAGGACGGCTTCCCCGTCACGCAGGCGGACGGCTCCTCGCGCTTCGACCTGACCGACCCGCGCGCCTACAACCGCATCGACGTGTTCCGCGGGCCGCAATCGCCCTTCTTCGGCAATTTCGCGACCGGCGGCGCCCTGAACTTCGTCACGCGGCGGGGCGCCGAGATCAACGGCATCGAGGCCGGCGTCGATGCCGGCAGCTTCGGCTACCTCAACACCTACACCACGATCGGCGGGGTGAGCGGCCCGTTCGAGTACAGCCTGTTCGCCAGCGACACGCGCGGCAACGGCTTCATCAGCCACAATTCCTTCGACACGCAGACCGTGAACTTCCTCGGCACCTACACGCCGACGCCCGACAACCGCTTCACCCTGAAGATCATCAACAACACGCTCTTCACGCTGCTGCCGGGCCGGACCTCGCTCAACCAGTTCGCCCTCAACCCCTTCCAGCGCGGCTGCCTCACGGCGGCCAATGCGGCACCGGGCTGCACCACCTTCAACCTGCTGGCGAATGGCCGCTTCGGCGCCACGGTGCCGGTGACGGCCGACCAGGGCGCCTTCCTGCGCGATGATCGCCGCACCCTCGTCGGCGCGCGCTGGGAGCACGACCTCGACGCCTTCACGACCTGGCGCACGCAGCTCGTCTTCGACGACCGCAACATCAACCAGCCCTTCTACACCACGTCCACGCGCGGCGACTTCCCGGGGTTCAACTTCCTCACCGACGTGACCCGCCGGGGCGACCTGTTCGGCCTGCCCGCCACCGGCTACGTGGCGCTCGCCTACAACACGCTCGACAGTCTCAGCCGGACCTACAACCGGGTGCTCGGGGCCGGGCCGGCGCTCGGCGCCCTGATCGCCGACCAGGACACGGTGCAGGCCAATCTCGGCGGCCGCGCCCGAGCCGAGGTGCAGCTGAGCGACCGCGTCATCGCCGTGGCCGGGATCAGCGCCGAGACCACGACCATCACGGGACGCAACACGACCTTCACCTACAGCGCGGCCGGCTCGACGCGGGCGATCGCCGACGTGGACCGGAGCTTCCTCAACGTCGCGCCGGAACTCGCCCTGCTCTACCGGCCGAGCGAGGCGTGGCAGATCCGGGGAAGGGTCGCGACGGGCTACAGCACACCGTCCGCGGCCAACCTGTTCGTCACGCCGGCCGGCGTGCCGGGCAGCAACCTGCAATTGAGGACGCAGGAGAATCTCGGCTTCGACCTCGGCGTCGACTGGACGCCGACCGAGACCCTCCGCCTCAGCGTGACGGGGTTCTACGAGTTCTTCCGCAACGAGCTGATCACCCAGTCGCCCGGTGCGGGCCTTCTCAACTTCACCTTCAACGCGCCGGCCTCCGAGCACCGCGGCGTCGAGGTCGGGGCGACCTGGGCCTTCGCGCCGGGCTGGAGCGCGACCGCCGCCTACACCTACGACGACCAGCTCTACACGCGCTACGTCGAGCAATTGAGCGCGGGCGTCCGCACCGCCCGCTTCGACCGGGCCGGCAACCGCATCCCCGGCGTGCCGGCCAACCAGCTCCTCGCCCGGGTCGGCTACGAGCACACGACCGGCCCGCTCGCCGGGCTCGGCGCCTATGTCGAGACGGTGTTCCAGGACGATTTCTTCATCGACAACGCCAACCTGCTGCGGGCGCCGGGCTACAGCCTCGTCAACCTGAACCTGCACTACGCCACGGATCTCGTCGGCTACGCGAAGCGGCTGAACCTGTTCGTCGAGGTGCGCAACCTCTTCGACCGGACCTACGTGGCCTCGGCGCAGAACCTCGCGAACTCGATCAGCGCCGCGACCGGCCTGCAGAACGGCGCCGCCGTGCTCGCCAACACCAACGGGTCCGTGTTCGCGGGCGCGCCGCGCAACGTCGTCGGCGGGATGAGGCTGTCGTTCTGACCGCCCGCCATGCGAGGTTTGCCGTGGCACGCCGCCGGAGCGCGGCGGGAGCCGATCCGATCGGCAGGGGGACGGGCAGCGATGGGGTTCGATCTCGCCTTCGTGACCAAGGTCTTCGCCGCGCTCTTCGCGATCATGAACCCGATCGCGAACGTGCCCGTGTTCCTGTCGCTCACGGAGGGGGCGTCGGCGCAGGCGCAGCGGCGGGTGGCGCTCCTGGCCGCTATCGGGACCGCGACCGGCTGCCTGATCGCGGTCCTGGCCGGCCGGCCGATCCTCGACCTGTTCGGGATCGACGTCGATCATTTCCGGCTGGCGGGCGGCCTGCTCGTCCTCCTCATCGCGCTCTCGATGCTGCAGGGCACGGCGAGCCACGCCCACGCCGCCACGCCGCACGAGACGGCGGAGGATCTCGATCCGGCGAGCGTCGCCCTCTATCCCCTCACGGTGCCGCTCCTCGTCGGCCCGGGCACGATCGCGACCCTGATCGTGTTCGCGCAGACGGCGCGCGCGCAGGGCCGGATCGCCGAACTCGCGGCGGGCCTCGGGGCGTTCCTCGCGCTGCTGACCGCGGCGCTGCTCTCGGCGCCCTTCGTCGGGCGCCACCTGACCCCGAATGCCACCGCCATCACCCGCCGGCTCATGGGGATGATCCTCGCCGCGGTCGCGATGGAGATGATGGTGGCGAGCCTGCAGGCGCTATTCCCGGGGCTCGCCCGCTAGGACAGGCTCCGCCACCCCCGCGCAACGCGCCCGATTCTCGATCCGGCAAGCGCCCTCGCGCGGACCGGAGATCCGTGTCGCTCCGTCGATGGCGCCCGCTTCCTTCCGCCCGGTTCCTTCCACCCGGTTCCTTCCGCCCCTGAGAAAATGCTTCCCGGCCGATGCGTCGCATTCGAGCGATCCCGGCAGGAAACGGGTTACCGCCGGCTCGCCAGTCTCACGCAACCCCAGGTAAACGAGCCGAGCGACATGCCGACCGAATTGCCGACCAACTGGCCGACCGAATTGCCTTCCGCCCCGACTTCATCGACGGACGAGATCGTGCGGATGCCGCCGATCGAGGCGCGGATCAATCTCAAGTTCTGGCCGCGCCCGCTCGGGTGCAAGGCCGTCCTCACCAACCGGGACCGCGCCTTCATCTCGATCGCGCTCGCCAGAAGCCTCCCCGACCGGTTCAGCCTCGGCCTGGGGCCCGAATTCACCCCGCGCCCCTGCACGGTGGTCTGGCGCGGCGAGCGCGCCCTGGAGGTGGTGCTGACCGAACGGTGAGGGCGGCCCGGACGGGGACGCCCCCGCCGGGCCGGGGCTTCGTCAGCGCACGATCACCTTGGTGCCGACCTTCACGCGGTCGTAGAGGTCGACGACGTCCTTGTTCGTCATCCGGATGCAGCCGGAGGAGACCGCCGCGCCCATCGTCTCGGGCTCGTTCGAGCCGTGGATGCGGTAGAGGGACGAGCCGAGATACATGGCGCGGGCGCCGAGCGGGTTGTCCTGGCCGCCGGCCATGTAGCGGGGCAGGTCCGGCCGGCGGGCGAGCATCTGGGCCGGGGGGCGCCAATCCGGCCATTCCTTCTTCATGGTCACGGTCTTGGTGCCCGACCACGAGAAGCCCTGGCGGCCGACGCCGACGCCGTAGCGGATCGCCGCGCCGCGCCCGAGCACGTAGTAGAGCCGGCGCTGGCTCGTGGAGACCACGACCGTGCCGGCCTTCTCAGGCCCCGACCACGCCACCGTCTCGCGCGGGATCGCCTGCGTCCGGAAGATGTTCATGAAGTCGGCGAGCGGCCCGCTGTCGAACGGTCCGGCCTGCGCGCCCCGGGGCGCGAGCGTCACGGCGCCGGCCGCGAGGGCGCTGGCGATGAGGAAAGCGGCGGCGCGGCGCCTCGTCATGGGTCGTGTCCTTCTGCGACGACGGCCGGCGCGGGGTGACCGGCGGGAGCACGGCTCGGTCCGGTTGCGCGCAGTCCGACTCTGCACGCGAGGCTTGGCCGGGGCGACGGGGCCGGTCAAGCGGTGCCGGGCGGACCGACCGGAAGCTGTGGGAATTGGGCAACGCCGGTCTTGACAGGGCGCGCGGAGGAGAAAGTCCACGCCGAATCGATTGGGCCGGGAGCAGGGTTAAGATTCCGGCGGGCCTGGGAAAAGAACGGATTTTCCGGGCTCGGACGGTTCCCCGGCTAAGCCTGACAGGTTGTCGCAGGTGATTGCGGCGCAACCTCATCTGCCCCTATGTCCGCCCCGTGATGTCTCAAACCGCGAACGACAGGCAGCGCCGGAAGGCGGCCCGCACCCGCGCGACCGGCACCCCCCGGTCGGGGCGGATGGGCCTGCTCGCGGCCCTCCTCGCGGTGCTCATCGTCGTCCTGGCCGGCTTGCCCGACGATCGCTACGCCGGCCTGATGCCCCGCACCGAGGCGGTCGCCGCGCTCAGCACGGCGCCGGCAGCCCCCGGCGCCAAGCGCCATGTCGGGACGCCCGACCGGCACGTCCTCACGATCCTCTCCTCCGCCGATGCCGACGACCCGCCGAGCGACGACCGCCGGCTCGTTCCGGACGCGGTCGTGGTGGAGCGCCTGTCGCCCGCCGCATCCTACCCGCCGCGGACCTCCCCGGCCCTGCCCCCGGCGGCGGCCTCGCTTCTCGATCGGCCTCCGAAATTCGCCTGATCGGGTCCGGGCTCCCACGGGGTCTCACGGGGACGTGAGATCGGACGGGGCGGCCCGCGAGCGCCCGCCGTTGGATCGCCCGGAGCGACCGGCGTACACTCGCCTCCGGCGCGAGTCGGACCGCCCTCAGCGCGGCCGCGCGCCCGATGCGGCACCATCCTGCATCCTCACCGCCGGGTCCCATCCTGCCGCTGGCCCGGCGCTTGCCACGCCGCACGCAGCCCGTCGCCACGGGCGGTCCGGGCGTGGCCCGTTCGAGCCGTGCCGGCCGTCAGAGCGCGAACGCGCCGTCGCGGCCGAGACCGCGCACCGTGTCTCAGGAGCGAGTTGATCGTGACGTCTTCCCCCCGACCCGTCCGCCGCGCGCGGACCGTGCCGAGCTTGCCGGCCTCGCTCGTCGCCGGCGCCGTGCTGGTCGCCCTCTCCGCTTGCAACCAGAAGCAGCAGGCGGCCGCTCCCGTCCCCCTCCCCCCGCCGGAGGTCAGCGTCGTCACCGTGGCGCCGCAGCCGATCCCCTACGTCCGGGACCTGCCCGGCCGCGTCGCCCCGGTGCGGGTGGCCGAGGTGCGCTCCCGCGTCTCCGGCCTCGTGGTGAAGCGGCTGTTCGAGCAGGGCAGCCAGGTCAAGGAGGGCGACATCCTCTACAAGATCGACCCCGCGCCCTACGAGGTCGAGCTCGCCAGCGCCGAGGCGGCTCTGGCCCGGCAGGAGGCGGCGCTCACGCTCACCATCCAGCAGGCCGAGCGCCTCGAGACCCTGCTCACCAAGCAGACGGCGAGCCAGGCCCAGTACGACACCGCCTTCGCCGCCCGGAAGCAGGCCGAGGCCGAGGTGGCGGGCGCCAAGGCGACGCGGGACCGGGCGCGGCTCAACCTCAGCTGGACGGACGTGCGCGCGCCGATCTCGGGACGGATCGGCCGGGCGCTGCTGACCGAGGGCACGCTGATCGAGCAGGGCACCACGGGGGTGCTCGCCACGATCCAGCAGCTCGACCCGATCTACGTCGACATCACCCAGTCGGTGGGCGAATTGAACAAGCTGCGCCGGGATCTCGCCAGCGGCGAGCTCTCGCGGCTGGAGAAGGACGCGGCCAACGTCCATCTCATCATGGACGACGGCGCCCTCTATCCGCTCGCCGGCCGGCTCCTGTTCTCGGACGTGACCGCCGACCCGAGCACCGGCCAGGTGACGCTGCGCGTCCAATTCCCGAACCCGCACGACGAGCTCTTCCCCGGCATGTATGTCCGCGCCCGCATCAAGCAGGGCATCGACTCGGACGCGATCGCGGTCCCGCAGCAGGCGATCCAGCGCACCAACGACGGCAAGGCCGAGGTCTGGGTGGTGAAGGCCGAGGACAAGGTCATGCTCCAGCCCGTCGAGGTCGGCCCCGTGGTCGGCCAGAACTGGCTGATCCGCGACGGGCTGAAGCCCGGCGAGCGGGTCGTGACCGCCGGCTTCCAGAAGATCAATGCCGGCATGCAGGTGAAGCCGGTCGACGTCAGCCCGCCCGCCGACCAGGCCGAGCTGAAGCCCCGCGACGCCGACGAGGCGGACGTCGCCGCCCCCGCGCAGCCCGCCGCGCAGGTCCGCTGACCGCGCAGCCCGACACCATCCCGCCGCGCGGCCGCATGGCCCGCGCGGCGGCGTGTCCTCTCAGGGTCCAGAATTCCGTATGGCTCGCTTCTTCATCGACCGGCCGATCTTCGCCTGGGTCGTCGCCCTGTTCATCTGCCTGGGTGGCGCCCTCGCCATCCCGCAATTGCCGGTGGCGCAATACCCGATCATCGCGCCGCCCTCGATCGCGCTCTCGACCGCCTATCCGGGCGCGTCCGTCGAGAATCTCTACACGGGCACGACGCGCCTCATCGAGGACGAGCTGAACGGCGCGGCCAACATCCAGAGCTTCGAATCGGCCTCCGATTCCTTCGGCGTCGTCGAGATCACGGCGAATTTCGAGCCGGGCACGGATCCGGGCTATGCCGGCGTCGAGGTGCAGAACCGCCTGAAGCGCGTCGAGGCGCGGCTTCCCGCCGAGGTGCGCCAGCAGGGCATCCTGGTCGAGGAGGCCTCGGCCGCGACGCTGAACATCATCACGCTCGTCTCCACCGACGGCTCGATGGACGAGGTCGGCCTCGGCGACTTCCTGATCCGCAACGTCATCAACGAGATCCGCCGCATCCCCGGCGTCGGCCGGGCCACCCTCTACTCGACCGAGCGCAGCCTTCGCGTCTGGATCGACCCCGACAAGCTGCGCGGCCTCTCCCTCAACCCGTCCGACGTGACGAAGGCGATCCAGAACCAGAACGTGCAGATCGCCTCCGGCGCGGTCGGCGCGCAGCCGAGCCCGTCCACGAGCGCGATGAACTTCCCGATCGTCGTGAAGGGCCAGATGACCGAGCCCGAGGCGTTCGGCGCGATCGTGCTGCGGGCCAACCCCGACGGCTCGAACGTGCGGCTGCGCGACATCGCCCGGATCGAGCTCGGCGGCGAGGATTACAAGTTCACGACGCGGCTCAACGGCGGCGAGGCGGCCGGCATCTCGGTGACGCTCGCGCCCGACGGCAACGCGCTCCAGACGGCCAAGGCGATCCGCGCCAAGATGGAGGAATTGTCCCAGTTTTTCCCCGACAACCTGAAATGGGACATCCCCTACGACATCACCCCGGCCGTCGAGGCCTCGATCGAGAAGGTGCTGCACACCCTGATCGAGGCGGTGGTGCTCGTCTTCGTGGTGATGTTCCTGTTCCTCCAGAACATCCGCTACACGCTGATCCCGACGATCGTGGTGCCGATCGCGCTGCTCGGCACCTGCACGGTGATGCTGCTCGCGGGCTTCTCCGTGAACGTGCTCACCATGTTCGGCATGGTGCTCGCCATCGGCATCCTCGTCGACGACGCGATCGTCGTCGTCGAGAACGTCGAGCGCATCATGAACGAGGAGGGGCTGCCCCCGAAGGAGGCGACCCGGAAGGCGATGGGCCAGATCACGGGCGCCATCATCGGCATCACGCTGGTGCTGATCGCCGTGTTCATCCCGATGGCGTTCTTCCCCGGCTCGGTCGGCATCATCTACCGCCAGTTCTCGATCGCGATGGTAACCTCGATCGCCTTCTCGGCCTTCCTCGCGCTCTCGCTGACGCCGGCGCTCTGCGCCACGCTCCTGAAGCCGATCGAGAAGGGCCACGGCCATTCCAAGGGCGGCGTGTTCGGCTGGTTCAACCGGATGGTGGACCGCGAGACGGCGCGCTACGGCCGCGGCGTCTCCGCCCTCATCGCCAAGTCCGGCCGGGTGATGCTCGTCTACCTCGCCCTCGTGATGGGCGTGGCCTACGCCTTCGTGCGCCTGCCCGAGGGCTTCCTGCCGGTGGAGGACCAGGGCTTCTTCACGGTCGACATCCAGACGCCGCCGGGCTCGTCCTTCAACCGCACGCTCGCCGCCGTGAAGGCGGTCGAGGAGCACCTGATGGCGCAGCCCGGCGTCGCCACGGTGACGATCGTCAACGGCTTCTCCTTCTCCGGCCAGGGCCAGATGACGAGCCAGGCCTTCGTGACCCTGAAGCCCTGGGCCGAGCGCAATGCGGAGAGCTCGGCGGCCAAGCTCGTCGAGGGCACCAACAAGGCGCTGGGCTCCTACAAGGACGCGGTGATCCAGGCGCTGGAGCCGCCGCCGATCGACAATCTCGGCAACGCGTCGGGCTTCTCCTTCCGCCTGCAGGACCGCGCCCAGAAGGGCTACTCGGCCCTGATGGCGGCGCAGGAGCAGCTCCTCTCGCTCGCGAAGAAGAGCCCCATCCTGCAGAAGGTCTACGTCGAGGGCCTGCCGCCCGCGCCGCAGGCCGAGCTCGTGATCGACCGCGAGAAGGCGGCGGCCCTCGGCGTCGGCTTCGACGCCATCAACGACACGATCCAGGTCAATCTCGGCTCGGTCTACGTCAACGACTTCCCGAACCGGGGCAAGATGCAGCGCGTGATCGTGCAGTCGGAGGACCTGCAGCGCCTCAACGCCGCCGACCTCCTGAATTACGGGGTGAAGAACAGCCAGGGCACCATGGTGCCGATGTCCTCCTTCGCCGACCTCAAGTGGAGCGTCGGGCCGGCGCAGATCATCGGCTTCAACGGCTACCAGTCCGTGCGCATCACGGGCGAGCCGGCGGCGGGCTACACCTCGGGCGAGGCGATCGCCGAGATGGAGCGGCTGGCGACGCAATTGCCGAAGGGGTTCGGCTTCACCTGGACCGGGCAGTCGCTGCAGGAGAAGCAGGCGGGGAGCCAGGCCTCGCTGCTCCTGGCCCTCTCGGTCCTGATCGTGTTCCTGTGCCTCGCGGCGCTCTACGAGAGCTGGTCGATCCCGTTCTCGGTGCTGCTCGTGATCCCGCTTGGGGTGATCGGCGCGGTGGCGGCGGTGTACCTGCGCGGCATGCCGAACGACGTCTACTTCAAGATCGGGCTGATCACGATCATCGGCCTGTCCGCCAAGAACGCGATCCTGATCGTGGAATTCGCCAAGGATCTCTGGAAGCCCGGCACGAGCCTCGTCGACGCGACGATCGAGGCCGCGACCCTGCGCTTCCGGCCGATCGTGATGACCTCGCTCGCCTTCATCTTCGGCGTGGTGCCGCTCGCCATCGCGACGGGCGCCGCCTCGAAGAGCCAGCAGGCGATCGGCACCGGCGTGATGGGCGGCATGATCTCGGCGACCGTGCTCGCGGTGTTCTTCGTGCCCGTCTTCTTCGTGGTCGTGATGCGGCTGTTCAAGCGCAAGGCGGCCGATGCGGAGACGCGGCCCGAGGCCGAGGCCGCCCACGGGCCGGAGCCGCACCGCGTCCCGGCGGAGTGACGAGCGCCCTCACCTCTCCCGTCCGGGAGAGGTCGAGAGCGCGTCAGCGCACCGGGCGAGGGGTGCGCCCTCTCCGGAGTGGTGGCATCCCTCAACCCCGATCCTCTCCCGAACGGGAGAGGGGGCGCCCCTCCCCTCAGGCGATCCCGTCGATCGCCAGCCGGAGGTGCTCCGGGCCGCGCAGCGCCGAGCCCGGCCGGTAGGGCGGCGGGTCCTCGATCAGGCGGGGGTTCTTCAGGCGACGCGCGAGCGCGGTCAGCGCGGCCGCCGTCTCGAAGCGGGCGAGCGGGGCGCCGAGGCAGTAATGCAGGCTGCCGCCGAAGCCGAGATGGCGGGTTCCGGTGCGGTCCGGGTCGAACCGGTCCGGATCCGCGAAGACGGCCTCGTCCCGGTTGCCGGAGGCGAGCAGCAGGACGACGTTGGCGCCCTCCGGGATCGTGGTGCCGGCGATCGCGATGTCGGCGAGCGCCTTCCGCGTCCGGAACTGCACCGGCGGGTCGTAGCGCAGCATCTCCTCGACGACGTGGGGCGCCCAGGCCGGCTCGGCTCCGAGCCGCGCCAGCGCCTCGGGGTGGCGCAGGAGCGCCAGCGTGCCGTTGGTGATGAGGTTCACCGTCGTCTCGTGGCCCGCCACCAGCATCAGGATCGAGGTGGCGATGAGGTCGTAATCGTTCATCCGCCCCGCGCCCGGCGCCTCCTCGTTGGCGAGGCCGGAGAGCATGTCGTCCCCCGGGTGGCGGCGCTTCTCCTTGATCAGGTCCGCCATGTAGGCGGAGATCTCGTCGAAGCAGCGGCTGTTCTTCGCCCGGATCTCGTCGTCCTCCAGGCTGTCGGGTTCGAGCGCGGTGGCGAGCTGCGTCGCCCAGCCGTGGAATCTCGGCTCGTCCTCGCGCGGGATGCCGAACAGCTCGCAGATCACCGTGACGGGGAGCGGGTAGGCGAGGTCGTCGACGATATCGATCTCCCGCGCCCCGCATGTCTTGTCGAGAAGATCCGCGACCAGCCTGTCCGAGCGGGCGCGCATCCGCTGCACGCGCTCATAGCTGAACTGGTGCATGACGCAGCCGCGCAGGCGGTCGTGGTCCGGCGGGTCGCGGAAGATGAAGGGCCGGTGGGCATCCGTCACGCGGTCGCGGATCGGCTTCACCAGCCAGTCGGTGAACGGGTTGCCGGTCAGCGGCCGGTCGGCGGGCGGCAGGGTCTCGGAGCTGATGCGCGGGTCGCCGAGAAGGCTGGCGATCGCGCCGTGGGTCGCGGCCACGTAGGTGCCGTCGTGCTGGCGCGAGACGGGGCTCTCGCGCAGGCGCGCGAAGAGCGGATAGGGGTCCGCCCGGTTCTTTTGATCCTTCACCTGGTCGAGGAGCGTCGGGTCGGCCATGCCTGTCTCGAGACCCTGTCTGGAAAGTCGGGGAGCGGGCGTCAACCGGCGAGCCGCCTCAAACGATCCCGGTGGCGTAGTAGACGCCGATCACGAAGAACACCGCAGCGGTCTTGATCAGCGTGATCGCGAAGATGTCGCCGTAGGATTGCCGGTGCGTCAGCCCGGTGACGGCGAGCAGCGTGATCACGGCGCCGTTGTGGGGCAGCGTGTCCATGCCCCCGCTCGCCATCGAGGCGACCCGGTGCAGCACCTCGAGCGGGATGCCGGCGCCTTGAGCGGCCTGAACGAAGCGGTCGGCGAGCGCTCCGAGCGCGATCGAGAGGCCGCCGGAGGCCGAGCCCGTGACGCCGGCCAGCACCGTCACCGTGACCGCCTCGTTGACGAGCGGGTTCGGGATCGCCGAGAGCGCGTCCGAGATCGCCTTGAAGCCCGGCAGCGCCGCGATGACGGCGCCGAAGCCGTACTCGGTCGCGGTGTTCATGCCCGCGAGAAGCGAGCCCGCCACGGCCGCCTTGCTGCCCTCCGAGAAGCGGGCGCGGACGTTGCGGAAGCCGAGGATGACGGTGGCCAGGATGCCGAGGATCAGCGCGCCCTCGACCGCCCAGATCGCCGCGACCGTCTTCACCTGCACGGTGACCGGATTGGCCGCCATCTCGGGCGAGAGCGCGACCTTGGCCTCCGCGCCGTAGAAGGCGTTGATCGCCGAGAGCAGCAGCCGGTTGCCGATCCCGACGATGAGGAGCGGCAGGAGCGCGATCAGCGGATGGACGGGCGCCGTGTCGTCGCGCGCCTCCGGCTCGTTGGCGTGGCCCTCGCCGTAATCCTCGCCGGCCGCAGCGGCCGCGCGGCGGCGCCACTCGAGATAGGCGACGCCGAGCACGAAGATGAAGATCGCGCCGATCACCCCGAGCCAGGGGGCGGCGTAGGCGTCCGTCTTGAAGAAGGAGGCGGGGATGATGTTCTGGATCTGCGGCGTGCCGGGCAGCGTGTCCATCGTGAAGGTGAAGGCGCCGAGCGCGATGGTGCCGGGGATGAGGCGCTTCGGGATGCGGCTCTGGCGGAAGAGCTCGGCGGCGAAGGGGTAGACCGCGAAGACCGCGACGAACAACGAGACGCCGCCATAGGTGAGGATCGCGCCCACGAGGACGATCGCGATGATCGAGCGGCCCTTGCCGAGCACCCCCGTCACCGCGCCGACGATGGAGCGGGCAAAGCCCGAGATCTCCACGAGCTTGCCGAACACGGCGCCGAGCAGGAAGACGGGGAAGTACAGCTTCAGGAAGCCGACCATCTTCTCCATGAAGAGGCCGCTGAAGATCGGCGGCACCGCGGCCGGATCGGTGACGAGCACCGCCCCCATCGCCGCCACCGGGGCGAACAGGATGACGCTGAAGCCCCGGTAGGCGATGGCCATCAGGAAGACGAGGGCCGCGAGGCAGATCACGAGGTTCATCGGACAGGATTCCCCGCTCGGGCCCGGTCCGCGCCGCGCCCGAACCTGAACATGGCGCAGCTTGCGCCCGAGGCGAGGACGCGCGGCCCCCTCACGAGCACGTCAGGCGCCGGCGCGGGAACGCGGTGCGGGTGGAGCCGGTTGGCGTGCGGGCCGCTCGGCCCGTCTCCCGCACCGCCTTCCCGGAGCCCGACGTGATCTTCCCGGCCATCACCGCCTTCTACGCCGCCCTGCTCGCCCTCCTCTTCGTCGGGCTGTCCGGCTGGGTCGTCGCGGGACGCCTCGGCTCGGACGTGCTGCACGGCGACGGGGGCAACAACGCGCTGCAGAAGCGCATCCGCTCGCAGGGCAATTTCTCCGAGTACGTGCCTTTCGCGCTTCTGCTGATTGCGCTCCTCGAAGCCTCGGGAGGGAGCCTCGCGCTGGTGCGCGGCCTCCTCATCGTGCTCCTCGTCGCGCGCCTGCTGCACCCGTTCGGCATGCTGGCGCCGAAGAACTCGCCCCGCCAGTTCGCCTGCCGCGGCGGCGGCATCATCGCGACCTTCGGGGTGACGGCGGTGGCGGCGATCGCCCTGCTCCTGCGGACGGCCTGACGCGCCTAGCGCCGCGGCTTCTCCGGAAAGCCCGGCGGCAGGACGGGCAGGTGACCGGGCTGGTCCGTCCCCTGCCGGATCGGCGGGAAGGGCGCGCGGGCCTCGATCATCGCGGCGTAGGCCGGGAGCCAGCGGGCGCAATCGACGCTGACGGCCGCGATGCAGCGGCCCTCGCGCCCGTAGAGCGCGAGGAAGCGGCCCTCGGCGGGGGAGCCCTGCACGATCGCGAGGCCGTCCGCGCCCTGCGTCAGCCCGACCGACTTGATGTTGATGCCCCCTTGCGTCGACCAGAAGGTCGGCAGCGCGGCGTAGGGCGCCGCCGCCTCGTGCCCGGCGAGCAGGCGGCCGGCATGCTCGGCCTGCTCGACCGCGTGGCCCCAATGCTCCAGGGCGACGCGGCGCCCGTCGTAGAGCGGGTGCGGGAAGCGCGCGACGTCGCCCGCGGCGGCGATGCGCGTGTCCGGGCGCCCCGCCTCGTCGAGGGCGTAGCCCCGCTTGTCGCAATCGAGGCCGCCCGGATCGGCGCTGAGGCCGGAGCCGGCGAGCCAGTCGGTGTTGCGGACGGCGCCGAGGGCCACGACCACGATGTCCGCCTCGACGCTGCCGCCGCCCGCGAGATGCGCCCGCGCGACGCGGCCCGCGCCGTCATCCTCCAGCCACTCGACCTCGGCGCCGCTGCGCAGGTCGACGCCGCGGGATTCGTGCAGCGCGCCCACCACGCTGCCGAGATGGGTGCCGAGCACCCGGGCGAGCGGCGTCGGCGAGGGCTCGACCAGGGTGACGGGCAGGTCGAGGCTGCGGCAGGCCGAGGCCACCTCGCAGCCGATGAATCCGCCGCCGATGATGAGGACCCGGCGCGGCCGGGCCGCGAGGGCGGCGCGGAGCGAAGCCGCGTCGTCCCGGTCGCGGATGGTGTGGACGCCGCCGAGCCGCCCCTCGTGCGGGTTCGGCCAGGGCCGCGCCCGGGTTCCGGTGGCGACGAGGAGCCGGTCGTAGGAAAGCTCGGTCCCGTCCGCGAGGCGCAGCGTGCGGCTTGCCCGGTCGAGCCCGCTCGCGGCGCAGCCGAGGCGCCACTCGGCGTCGAGGGCGAGGAGACCCGGCAGGCGGGTCGCCTCGGCCGGCACCTCGCCGGTGAGCACGTGCTTCGAGAGCGGAGGCCGGTCGTAGGGCGGGTGCGGCTCGGCGCCGACGATGGTGAGCCGGCCGGCGAAGCCCGCCCGGCGCAGGGCCTCGGCCCCGCGCAGGCCCGCGAGCGAGGCGCCGACCACGACGGCGTGCGCAGACGAGGCCGCGTCCGTCATGGCGCGCTCCGCTCCGGGTCCTCCACGTGGATCGCCTGGACCGGGCAGGCGATGCGGGCCTGCTCGATCGCGTCCCGGTCCGCGGCGGAGGGGGCGGGGTCGTAGTACAGGGCCTCGCGCCCCTCGATGCGGAAGTGGCGCGGCGCCGCGTAGCAGCACTGGGCGTAGGCTTGGCAGCGGTTGAGGTCGACGCTGACGCGCAGGGCGCTCGCGGTCGGGCCGGGCGCCGGTTCGGGAGTGGTCTCGGGCATGGATGCGGAAAGCTCCGGCCGCGGCCCCGGTTCCCGCGAGGTGCCATTCGGTGCCGCTCGGGGCAAGGCGCGGATCAGGTCCGAGGGCGGCCTCGGGGGGGCGCCGCAGCGCCCCTCCCGCCCGATTCCCTCGGAGCGAGGGAGGAACCCCGACGAAGGGCCGCTTCGAGACCGCTTCGCGGCACCTCAGGACGAGGGGGTGAAGGGCAGGCCGAGACGCCCCCAGCCCGGCAGCTTCAGGGCCGGGCGGCGCAGATCGAACCCCGCCACCGCGCCGAGCAGGTTGATCTCGACGCCCTCGACCCAGCCCAGGGTGAGGCCGGCATAGCCCCCGAGGCTCAGGCGGATGCCGGTGCCGCTCGGGGTCCGTTCGGCGTAGCGCCCGGGCGGCGTCCAATCCTTCCCGAGCGCGGTCGGCGGCAGGGTGATGCCGCTTTCCGGGATCCGGGCGAGGACGTGGGCCGCGAAGGTGTTCGAGTTCGGCCCCGGCCACGCCTGATAGGAGCCGAGCGAGCGGTGCGGGTAATCGGCGACCGCGGCGCGGATCGCGGGGATCGCCCGCGCGGCCGCCTCGCCGTCGAGGGCCAGCACCGTCTCCGGCGCGTTGCCGAACCAGCGCCCGTCCGGGGCGAAGGCGTCGGTGCGCAGGGGCGTGCCCCAGCCGACGACGTCGTAGCGGGTGTAGCGGCCGGCGCCCGCCTCCTTCACGACGATCCAGGAATGGTGCGCGACGATGCCTCGCCAGCGCCCGACCCGCGCCGCGTAGATCCGCACCATTGCCTCGGGGGAACTCCGCGCGGAGGGAAGGAGCCCGCTGCTCGACCAGTCCGCCGCCCGCCAGTCGGCCGAGCGCCCGCCCCGCGCCGTCCACCAGAGGGCGTAGGACGCGAGCGGGACCAGGAACAGGACGAGGACGCCGAGGACGAGGAGGCGGAAGGCGACGAGGAGGGCGGCGGACATGCCCGCCCGATGTCAGGAGCGGTCCCGCTTCGCGCAAGCGGAAGCGTGGTCGCAGGCACCGCGCCCCCGGTCCGCGTCGGGAGCCGCCTCAGCAGGTCGCGCAGGCGGGCGTGGCCCGCTCCACCCCCTCGGCCGCGGGGCCGAAGCTGAAGGCGCGGCGGTTCTGGGCGATGGCGCCGCAGCACTCGCAGGCCGCCATCTGCAGGCGCGTCCGGTCGAGGAGGTCGACCCGGCCGCGGGTCGAGCGGATCAGGCGCTCGCCCTCGATGATGTGGAGGGCGACCGTGACGCTCGCCCGGCGCACCCCGAGCATCTGGGCGATGTGATCGTGCGTGAAGGGCAGCGTGTCGCTCTCCAGGCGCTGATGGGCCTGGAGCAGCCAGCGGCACAGGCGCTTCTCCAGCGAGTGGCGGCTGTTGCAGGCGGCGAGCTGATAGGCCTCCTCCAGGCTCATCCGCACGTAGCGCAGGAGGAGCGAGCGGATCGCCGGCACCGTCTCGATCAGGCGGCGCACCGAGGCGGCGGAGGCGCGGTAGCCCGGCGCCCCGACCTGGACGACGGCCCGGTGCGCGGAGGGCTCCGCGCCGAGAAGGGCGGCGGCACCGACGAGATCGTGACGGCCGACCATCGCGACCTCGACCTCGGCATTCGCCGCCGGGCCGCTGCGCACCAGGAGCGAGATCAGGCCGCCCATCGGGAAGACGATGTGGGTCGGGCTGGCCCCTGCCGGGAACAGCGTCTCGCCGGGCGTCAGGGAAACGAGCTCCAGCTCGTCCGCCCAGCCGACCGGCGCCTCGGCGAGGAGCCCGTCGAGGAGCGGATTGCAACCTGCGGGCACGGACCGGGGCGAGAGCGACTGGGCCTCGAGGGGCGAGACGAGCCCCGAACCGTTGAGGAAAGCGGCGTTGGATTCGGGGATTCGCACCCGGATGGAATTCTCGCTCATCGTCGCGACTCCCCTCGACGCACAGGCACGCATGGAATGCTAGCAAGCATCCGCAGAGCACGCACGGCTACCCTGGATCAGATCCTCGTTGTTCGAGCCCCATCGGCCCCACCCTTTTCGAGAAACCTTGCGATCCTTAACGAGCGGGATTTCGGCGCAGCGGGACCGCTACGCCAATAACATATGATGGTACTAGTGATTCGAGTTTCCGCCTTAGTACTTCTTTCTCTCTCTGTGTTTCGACTTGTACAGTTTCAAAAGATGATAATTTGTGCAGTTGCCGCCTGTCCGCGACGCGGCACAGGTCCTGTTGTCGCTCGGGCGCGCAATCGGCGGTTTCGGTGCGAAACGGGGTAGCAGGGACGCGCGGTTGTGGACGGCTCCCCCGTGCTTGGCTAAGGTTCGCCTTGCGCCGCGGCGGAACCCTGCGTGCGGCGCACCCGATCGCGTCGCGATGCGAGAATCGCGGGAGCCGGGAGGTCGTCATGCCGCGCGGTGCACGTTGCTCACTCGGTGCGGCCCTGCTTCTGGGCCTCGCTGGGATCCTCCCGGTCCGGGCCGAGGAGGCGGCCTCGCCGCCGGCCCGTCCCTGGACCGATCCTCCGGCCCGCGGCAGCGCCGCGACCCCGGCGCCCGCACCCCAGGCCGAGAATCCGGTCAAGGCTGCCGAGCCGTCCGCTCCGTCCCGGCCCGCGGGCCGGGCGGCCGTGGCGCAGCGCAAGGCCGGGCCGAGCCGAGCCGCCCTGCGGGTCGGAGCCCCTGCGCACCGCCCCGTCCGGACGGCGCGGCTCCGCGAGCGGACGCCCGTGGTTCGGGTGCTGCACCCGACCCGCGCGCCGGTCCGGGTCGCCCGCGCACCCCGGTTCGCTCCCTACGCAGCGACCCCCGTCCGCTATCCCTACGCAGCCTCGGGGCCGGTCCCGGCCGCCTACGGCTACACCGTCGCAGACGAGCGCCTGCGCCGGATCCGCGAGGCGCAATCGGCGGGCTACATCGTTCTGCGCCAGCGCTCCGTGGTGTTCCCGGACGGCCGCTCGCTGCGCACCTACCGGCCCTACGAGGTCGAGGACGACGAGGAATAGCCCCGCCCGGCGCGTATCCGGACGGGACCGCCCGGCTCAGGTCAGGGTGAAGCGGAGTTCGCCGAGACCCTCCAGGCTGCTCACCACCTCGTCCCCGGGCTTCAGCCAGGCGCGCTCGGCGCGGGGCGTCTTCTCGCCGAAGATCACGCCCTGCGGCGTGCCCGTGTAGAAGATGTCGCCGGGCTTCAGGGTCATGATCCGCGAGGCAAAGCTGATCAGCTGCCGGCAGTTGAAGATCATGTCGTTGGTGTTCCAGTCCTGGCGCGTCACGCCGTTGACCACGGTCTTCAGCTTGAGGTTGTTCGGGTCCTTCACGAGGTCGGCGCAGACGAGATGGGGGCCGAGCGGGGCGAAGCCGTCCGAGGTCTTGCCGATCATGAACTGCGAGGTCAGGTACTGCAGGTCGCGGGCGCTGAAATCGTTGCCGGTGGCGTAGCCGGCCACGTAGTCGAGGGCCTCCTCCTCCGACACGTCGCGGCAGGTCTTGCCGAACACGATCACGAGCTCGGTCTCGTAGTCGAATTCCCGCGCCACCGCGGTCGGCAGCTTGATGGTCCCGCCGTGGTGGTTGAGGGCGTTGTTGTACTTGTTGAAGAGCGGCGGGTTCTTGGGGATCGGCGTGCCGGTCTCCTCGGCATGCTGCCGGTAGTTGAAGCCCATCATCACGATCTTCTCGGGCCGGGTGACGAGGGGCGCGTAGGCGATCTTCTCCTCGCGCAGCAGGAACACGGCCTCGCGGTCCTTGCCCACGGCCTCGACGAGGGACGTGAGTTCCGCCCCCCGCCCGTTCTGGAGCAGGTCGTCCATGTCGGCGGGGGCCGGCAGCCCGAGGGCCTCGGAGGCCGCGCTCACGTCGAGGACGCCGCGCTCGAGCTTGACGCCGAGGCCGTAGCCCGGGCCGCGGCGCATGTTGAGGAGGGTGAGGCCCCGCGGCATCGTGGGGTTCATGGGTCTGTCCGGCCTGTCCGTCGCTCGTGTCGCGGCGGTGGCCGTACCACCGACCGTGGCGGAGGCCAGCCCCGTCGCCGCCGCCTTCAGGAAATCCCGTCTGCCCTGGCTCATATCGTCCTCCAAAGGGTCTCTCCCCGGCCCTTGCCCCGGCCCTTGCACGGAGAAGTAGAGCCGAACCCGGCGTTTTGGATCGAGACCACCCTCAGAGGTTGTCCGGCTGCATGAAGCGGAAGCTGACGTCGGGGCGCGAGGCGGATTCGGCCCCCGCCTTGAGGATTCCGATGCGGAAGGCCAGCCCGCCGCCGAGAACCGCGAGCGCGGCGAGCGTTCCGAGGCGCGGCGGCGACCTCCCGGCGAGCCGCGAGGCGGCGTAGAGGGCGAGCGGCAACGCCGCGCCGAGGCCGGTGCCCACGACCTTCTCCAGCGTTCCGCCCGGCCCCGACAGGGCCGGGGCGACGCCCGCGCGCCGGTACGCGGCGGCCGAGACGGCATCGCCCGCGAGGTCGATCGCGAGCGCTGCGGCCGCCAGGGTCTCGAGACGGCGCGCGAGGCCGCCGTCGCGCTCGCCGAGCCAGAGGCAGGCGGCCCCGCAGGCGATGGCCGAGGCGCCGAAGCGCACGGACAGCGCCCGCGGCGCGGCGGCCCAGAGG